>DAOWAN010000085.1 GCA_030634545.1 Candidatus Nanohalarchaeota archaeon | reverse complement strand
TGCCAACTAGCAGATCTTGTGCTCCTTGACACAGAACAACACATAGACTACTTCGTAAAAGAATTTAATCTCAAAAAAGACAACCTCAATTGGCTCCCTGTTGGAGCAGACGAGACAGAAGTATACCCTCACAAAAAAACTAAAAAAACTAAAAAACTCCAAGTATTATACTACGGTCACATACAGCCACTTCACGGATTCCAATATATTACCAATGCAGCAAGGCTGCTCCAAGACGAAAAAGACATAGAATTCACTTTCATAGGTGACAACAGATGGTTTAGAAACGTAAGAGATAAAAACAAGGACCTAAAAAATGCAATATTCAAAAATCCTATACCATACAAAGAGATTATAAAGCATATCGCAAACACAGATCTCTGTCTCGGCATCTTTGGAACAACCGAAAAAGCACAAAACGCAATTCCAAACAAAGTATATGAAGCACTTGCAATGCAAAAAGCAGTCATCACAGGAAACACAAAAGCAGCAAGAACAGCACTAAAAAACAAAGAAAACGCAATATTATGCAAAACAGGAAGCGCAGAATCAATAAAAGACTCAATACTATTACTTAAAAACAATCCGGAATTAAGAGAAAAAATAAGCAAAAACGGTTATGATTTATTCAAAAACAACTTCACAACAACAAAAACAGGACAGCGACTCAAAAAAATAATCACAGACAACTTCAGCCGACAATTCCAAAATCACACGTCAGTCATTTATTCAAACACCTGAACAAAACCTGAAAACCATTACGCTTATAGATTTTCTCCTCAACACAAAAATGCGTTGACAAAAACTTATCCCAATTTCTGAAATCATTAAACTCAGAAAGCCAATTATAACCATGAACCTCTGGCGCATGAACCCACCAGTCAATCGGCTCATAACCCCGTAAAACACGGATAAAATTTTTAGGTAAGTCAACGAATTTATAGAGTTTCCACAACGGTGTCGGTAAAATGAAAACAAAAACTGAATCCGGTTTAGTTACCCTCTTCAGTTCAGACACCAACCTCGGTTTATCTGGTATATGCTCCAATACATTATTTAACAACACACCATCAAAAGAAGAATCCTCAAAAGGCAAACAAACACCATCTGCAACCAAAAAAGTACCATCAAGTTGCCTCCACATTGAAAATGGCTTCAACTCAAAACCAACAGCATTAAAATAAGACGTACTTTCACCACGTCCGCATCCGATATCCAAAATATTACGATTACCAAACCACAACTTACATACTTCAAGCATTTCACGATAATCTTTCCGATTCCACTTGGTTTCAAATGGGAAATTATTCAGACTCATAAAAGACACACATTAAAATAACTCAACAAAACTTATAAAACCTCTGCATAACAAGACTTCGCAATATCAGAGATAAACATAAAAGACAACAAACAAGTAGATAGCATATGGAACTTAAAAAAGCAATAAAAGAGCGCCGCAGCATAAGAAGCTGGCACGAAAAAAAAGTAGACATGTCCATAATCAAAAAAATAATAGAATATGGCACATGGGCCCCATCTGCCTGTAATAGACAACTATGGCGATTTGTAATAATAACAGACAACAAAATAAAAAAACAACTCCAAGACGCTGGTGCGCAAGGATGGATAACAAAAGCACCAGTAACAATTGCAGTATTCTATCACAAAGACATAAACTCTAAAAACCACGCAAACATCCAAAGTGCATCTGCCGCCATAGAAAACATTTTACTTCTTGCACACGAACACAGTCTCGGAAGTCTCTGGATGGCAGATATAGGAGACTTCAACCAAATTAAAAAAATAGTAAAAGCACCAAAAAATTTCACACCAGTCGCATACATACTTCTCGGCTATCCTAAACATATCCCTACAGCACCAAAACGCCAAAACCCAAAAGACATAATAGGCCACAACACATTTCCAGGAACAGACATCTCCTCAAGCACATACCCGGAAAAATGGACAACTGAAAACATAATCCAATTCCAGGAAAAGACATGCCGCGCCACCACAGCAGGGCACAAATACTTCAAATATCCAAAAAAAGTAACAGAACTGATAGAACAAGAAATCATACCAAAAATAAACGGAACAAACCTGGACTTATTCGCATACGACGGTCATACCTCATCCATTATCGCAAAAAAAAGAAAAATTGAACTCCACGAATGCTCAAATGAAGTAATCAATTTCACCAAAGCAGTCATGAAAAAAGAAAATATACCAGAAAAAAATTATAAATTCATCTTAGGAAAAGCAGAAAAAATTCCAAAAAAAAACAACTCCACAGACAACATCACCATAATACTCAAACTCGAAAGATTCCCGGATAAATCAAAGAAAAAAATAATCGACGAATGCTCAAGAATACTAAAACCCAAAGGAAAACTAATAATACTCTACAGAAACAGAACATCACTAGGCTGGCTAAACAAAGAATACCGCCTAAAAGTACAAAAAAGAAATAAAATTGACACACATTACCTCGGAATGTGGTCAATAGGTCCCTATTACGCGACAACCGAAAAAAAAATGAATAAACTCATGACACATTTCAACATCATAGAAAAAAAAGGATTCCTCACAATACCATTCATAAAAACAGCACTAGACAAAACAAGAATATTCTGTGAATACCAGTTAATCATTGCAGAAAAAAAGCACAATTAACCTCAATCTGCTTCAACAACACAGATTCAAATAGCCAAAAAACATAACAAGACAAAATCCATCAAAAAAACCTTGAAACCACTTACTACAAAAGCAAAGGAACAGAATTCGCACCCTCATAAGAAAAATACTCCCTGAATCGACCAGTATCCCTAAAGACACGCATCATATAAGCCAAACCCGGAACATAAATAAAACAATCAAAAAAAGATAGCGAAAGTTTCTCCTTCACAGCACCCAGAACACGCTGATATCTCACAGCATAAAAAACAAAAAACAAAACAAAAACAAACAAGACTTCCACAAAAAAACCAAAAGCATACGATAAACCGAACACACACATAAAAAGTACCAGATGCTCAACACGGGAAACTTTCAAAGAAAAAAGCGAAAAAGGATAATTGACCATATACTTCTTATGTAACATGACATCTGCTCTCCCACGCCGATGCCACCATTTTGCAAAATCAAAAAGCGATTCTCTCGGCTTATGATAAACAACGGCTTTAGAATTAAAATACAAATCACCACAAGAACAAAGTCTTTTAACAAAATCAGTATCTTCTCCGCCATAAGTGAAACACTCATCAAAAAAACCTATCTCACGCACCACATCTCTCCTAAACGCCATATTGCATGTCGAAATATCCGTGATAACAGAAGATGGTCCAATCGCCCTCTTAATACCCCCCGCAGGATACCCTAAAGCAGAAACAAGCCGACCAAAATGATTCGTATCCGTACTCAAACAAGACCCGCCCACAGCAACATAACCCTCCTTTAAAGACTTCGACAATTCATTCAGCCAAACCTTAGACACCTCGCAATCCGAATCAACAAAAGCAACATATTCATACGAAGCTCTCTTAATACCTGTATTTCTGGCATTTGAAAAACCTTTCCCATCCTGCGACACAATCTCCACATCATACTCCTTAGCAATATCCAAAGTCCCGTCCCTCGAACCACCATCAACAACAATAACCTCATAATTCTTCTTACAATACCCAAGAGACTTAATCGACTCCAGACAACTCGAAAGTGTTTTCTCAGAATTATAAGTTAAAACCACAACAGAAAACTTCATCTAATCCCCTTCACCAAGCTTATAACTTAATTTCCGTAAATACGATTTTTCACAAACAGAATAATTTTTCCTCCTATAAAAAAGAGACGACTCGCATACATCAGCATCACCCTTCACAAAAGAACCGGATAACCCAATAACCCCCATCATCGGCACCCTCTCAATTCCACGAGCAGAAACTACATCTATCTCAACAAAAGCATCATGAAACCTCCACGTTTTCACAAACTTGCCACCGCAAAAAAATGGCGAAACCAATGATTTCAACTTCGAAACAAAAGAAAAATTCCTCGAAAGCTGTTTTACAATGCGCGGTTTTCTTGGAAAAAAAGGCTCTGCCCACGCAACAATCTTAAGGCATCCATCCATATAAGAATAAGACATTCGCCTTGTCCTCAAACACGAATAATTAGCCCCATCAGAAACAAGAGATACACCATCAGAGCCACTTGATAAATTAACAACAACACCAGAGTTAAACCAAAACACAGAGCCAACTTTCGACTTCAGATAAAAAATAGCCATATACTTCGGTCTCCTCACAACTAATATATCTTCCGGAAACAATTTATCCCATCGATCGTCCTCATAAGGCAATACACAATCAACATCAGCACACTTATTGTTAGTATAATCATACGCAAAACAAAGCCTATATCCATCAGTCATCACATGCCTCTTATCAGGAAAATGAAATACGTTACATATCCCCCTCTGGTGAGCATCTATCAAACCATCGCGAATCACTTTAATCTCCGGATAACGCCGGGAAAACATTTCAAGAAAATCCATCAAAATCCATCCTTTCGTTCTTGAAAAATCCGCTGCAAACGTCCCATCTGGCAAAACAAAATATTTTAAATTACTAACAAAATCATCACAATATTCCTCTTTACCACACAAATACAACATCTCACAGCACAAGGAGGCATATCCCAAATCAACACCATCATCTTCCAGAAAAAAACCAGACACAGTCATATTTGATTTGATAATATTCTCTATTTTGTCAAAAATAGAATCATCCACATCAACATACTTCGACATCTCCTTAAGTGCAAAATACGCTGCAATTTGTTGATTGGTCCTCTTCACCTGAAAATTAGACGAAAAATAATCCACAACTTTCACAAAGCAATCAAACACATTGGCACTTAACTCATCACCCACCTTACAATACTCAAAAGTCTTGGCAACTGCTGCAGAAGAAAACGCTGTAGCCGAAAAAGATTCAGAATCCTGCTCCGGGAAAGATCCATTTGCATTCTGAAGCGTCAACCAAAATTCAATACCTCTTTCAATATCCTTCGTAAAATCCTTCCCTGTTTTTTCCTGATACCACGCAAGAGTCAAAACCGCCTCCTGATAACGCGCATTAATTATTTCAGAATCAACATCCTCAAAAAAAGACCCATTCTTCTGTTGAGCATCCAAGATTACAGATATAATCCTCTCAATCTCCTTAAAATAAAAAGACTTAATCATAGATACCAAATATAAAATAAACACAGAGTATTAAAAATATAACACAACACCATTAACATCATCTGCCCACTGGCGCAATAACCATAGAATCACAACAAACATCACCTCCTCATACGACCAAACACCGCAAGCATCAACTTATTCAAAGAACTACAAAAATACACAACATCACGCTTTCTAGGAATTATCTCCACAGAGATATCAATCGACTTTAGATAATATATCAACATCACTCTACAAACAAGCACACTAAGTGTTTGCGTAACAATTAATCCAAAAACACTGAACAAAGGTATAAACAGCAAACCAAAAACAATTGTAGACATCAACGAAGCCAATTTAGACCTTGCAATTATATCCATTCGATTCAAAGACACAAACAAGCTATGTAACGGATCAAGCGACGATATAACAAAAAGAACCGTCAATGCAACAACAAAAAGGTATGCTCCAACATATTCAGGAAACAAGAACATCAAGACATATTTTGAAAAAAGAATAACCAGAACAGACAAAATTAGAGTAACAATCAAAGAGAACTTAATATTCAATGAAAAATACCTCGAAATCTTTCGCTTATCATTTGAAGACTCAGACAGATAAGGTAAAAGAACCTCTGTCAATGAATTAATAGGCGTTGCAACCACAACAGATACAATTTTAAGAGCAATATAATACATGCCAAGCTCTTCATCGATAATAAAAAGACCCATAAAAACCAAAAGGATTTGATTTTCGACCCTGTTCAAGAATGTGGCAGGAATTCCAAATATACTGTACTTCTTTATTTCCGAAAAATCAATAGGATTATCAAGAAACGTTAGATATTTTAAATGATAAGCAAGAAAAACTAGACCGCATATATTTGAAAAAATCATCGCATAAACAACACCAAAAGGACCATACCCCAAAACAACCACAAGCAAAAAAGCAAGCGACAAATTAAGCACAGCAACAATAAGATTAAATTTTAACTCCTTCCCAAACATCTTAAATGATCTGAAAATCCAGGTATACAACAATGTAAAAGGAATAACTAAAAGCAAAAAAGATGTAATCTGCAAAAGCTCATAATTGCTCCTGCCAAGACGAAACACGATCTCCTCTGAAAACATATAAAGACCTAAAAAAAGCAAAAGAGAAATAACAAATACACCAACAAAATTATATTTGAAGAATCTTCTTGACTTCCACTTAGGCATAAAAACACCGACAATCCCTCCGAAATAATAAATGCCAAACATCCCGATCAAACCAAGAGTAAAAGAAATGTAATAGCTAACAAGACCATAATTCGCAGGTCCAAGAAAATTAGCAATCAAAAAAGTATAAACAAGACTAGACAATATCGTAATAAGTTTCCCGGAATATGAAAAAATACCACTCTTCACATATTGCATCTTTTCAGACATAAGATTCAAATAAAAAACAATTTTTAAATAGACCTCACAAAATAATCAAACAAGCGCCCTAAAAAGCCTCAAATAATCCTTAATGACTCTATCAAGCGAAAAGTGTTTTTCAGCCCTTCTGCGCGCCCTCTGACCCATCTTCCTCCTCAGCGCCGCATCGTCAAGTAACTTGGAAATTGCATCAACAAAACCATCAACATCACCTGGATCCACCAAAAACCCACAATCACCCACAACTTCAGGCATTGCCGTATCATTCGTTGCAACAACAGGTTTTCCACACGCCATAGCCTCAGCAACAGCACTACAAAAAGTCTCATGATAAGATGGCATAATAAACACATCACACATATTATAATAGCGAGGCATCTCTAAATAAGGTATTCTTCCTTTAAATATGATATCTTCTCCCATAACAATACCATTCTTTAAAAAAGTATCAGAAAAACGATTCATACTTAAAGTACCAGAAACAATGAGTTTAATATTCTTATACCTCTCCTTAAGTTGGATAAATGCTGATATCAAAATATCAGTGCCCTTTCTATAAGAGTCCCCTCCAGTAAAAAATAAAACAAAATCATCCTTTACCTTGTTTTTCATCTCCATGGGATAAAACACAGAAAGATTAACCCCATTATATATCCTCACAATCTTATCTTCAGAAACACTATAAAATCTCAACAGCTCATTTCTCAAAAAATTACTAGGAACAATAATCTTATCACTATTCACAACACACTTCTTCTCATAATACTTTTGAATATTAAGATTATATTTTGCCTTCTTATCCATTACAATAGAAGGCATCCTCTCAAACCAACCATAAGGGCTACCCTTAAGAGAAACAATTTTATGGACTGGCACATTTCTCCTACTGAGTCTCTCAAAGAGCACAGAACCACATATATCCTGTGAATTAACTATATCCGGTCTTAATCTAACAATACTCGAAAAACCAAAAAATCCGATACTATAATAATTAAGATACAAATAAGAAGGTACAAAAGGAACAGTCGGAACTCTCCAGACATTAATACCGTCAACAGCACCAACACGGGGATACTTAGGCCAACCTGGACTCAAAACAGTAGCGTTATTATTTCTCGAAAAATTGCTGACAACATTGTATATCAAAGGGAAAGGTCCGAAATTCATACGGTCTTTATTATGAAAATAATTTACTACAAAAGCAACATTCATCACAACACACCTGCCGGAAACACCCTACCCTAAAGGTCAAATAACATAATATAGAACAAATAGTATTATAAGTGTAAAGTAAACCCCTAAAGGTTGGTTGTATAAGAAAGTTGATTAAAATAGGTTCTTGAAGCCAAAAACATATTTAGAACCACCACGCATATCATTTGACATCCTCCCCGGCCTAAAGGCACGCCCAGTTGCTTCGCAACTGACCTATAGAATTCCTAGTGTGATTTCTTGAAAGAATGATGAGGGAAACAGGAAAAAGAACAAAAAAAGAAAGGCAGGTACTGGTCTGAAGAGGATTATATCATTGAATCTCAAGAGGTATACGATGCCGTTCAAACAAAGAAAATATTTGAAACCTCCCCAACCCTAAAGGGTGGGGACTCCATTGATACAATTTGACCTGATAGACATCATCCAATATGATCTCATAATTTTACCCACAGACGTAAAGAACAGCAACTCAATGAATAAGTAAGGCTCAGCAATCACTCACAATTCATCCCCAACCCTTAAGGAGTGGGGATTTCTTGTGAGCCCTTATTTAAAATTGTTTGGTGATAGTAAATATGTGGGGATGGAAGTTTAACCAACTTTTGAACGCTACAAATTATTTTGAGGTGTATTTATGAAATCTACAGCCAGAATCTACTTGGATAAATTGCTCATTCAAAATAGCAAATATATAGTCGGAGATGTCTTAAACGTTGGAGGCGGACCAGTGCCGTATAGAC
>DAOWAN010000017.1 GCA_030634545.1 Candidatus Nanohalarchaeota archaeon | reverse complement strand
GCGTTCTGGATGCTGGGCGCATCCGTTAAACCGTGCTCTTTTCGAAGTGCACGCGCTAGCACTTCTGTAAATAGTTTAATCATTTCAATCAACCTCCAATAGTCTTTGATTAACTGTATGTTAACCTGCGCTATTAGAAGTTTCAGCAAAATTATTTACAGTCCCTAAATGTTGAATGCTTCCAGCCGTTTGGCTAATTCAATAGTTTTTTTAGTTATTGGAGATGTTTCTCTTTCGTGCATTTTCTTAAGGAATTCGTCTGCTTCTTTGCCTCGTAATGCAGGAGTTGCTCTTATTGGCTTTGCCATAGGAATCACAGTAATATATTGTCTGTGGATTTTATATATCTTATATCATCAAGTTATGATGTTGGATTATCTTGCCACAATTCATTCCGCTGGTGTGCAGTTCACTTATACTTCGCGAGGTTGAGCTGTCTTGCTTTTTTGCCGAACATTGAGTCTGCTTCTTTTTCGAGGAGGAAGAATTGCTGTCTTAGGTAGGGGGTTATTTTGAATTCGTCCATTATTCTTTTGGATGGTTCTATGTATTTTCTTGCGCTGCCTTCTGAGATTGTGAGCAGGAGTTTGCCTTCGCATCTTGTGCATTTGCCGATTAGCGGGACTCTTCTGTATTTTTCGTTGCAGTTGACGCATCTGAAGCCCTGTTTTGAGAATTTTCGCAAGTTGCCTTTGATGTCGCGCAGGAAGTGTTTTGAGAGTACTGCTTCTGCGACTTTGTCTTCGTCTACTGCGCGTAGTTTTCTTTCGAGGTTGAGTTGTGCGAATAGTTTTTCGAGCATTGTGTCGAGCTGCGTGTATCTGCTCCTGTGGGGACCTTCGTTGATGTCGTATGTGTCGTGCGTGAATTTTGTGTGAAATACTTCGGGTTTGCCAATCAGTTCTTCTACTATTCTTGGTTTTGATTTGAGGTCCCATGTGTGCGGGTAGTTTTGGGTTTCTTTGTAGAATTCGAGGGGGTAGGTGTCGTCTACGTCTACGTTCCATGATTCGTCGTCAACTTCTTCGGGGTCGAGGCATGTTGTTAGGACTAATGGCGCGTCCATTGTTCTTCCGCCGCGGGTGTCTGGCATGAATTGCCTTGAGAAGTTCAGGAGGGCGTCCATCAATAGCATTATGCTGTCTTCGTCGCCGTCTGCGTTCCTTCTTTTTCCGGCGTGCCAGAAGGGGTGTGCCAGACCGATTCTTGCCGGGGTGAAGCCGATGATTCGCCCGACAATGCCGGCTGAGGTGTGCGGGGCGAGGCCGATGACTAGTTGCCCTACGAGTTGGTCTTTTGTTTTTATGTTGTAGAATGGTTTTAGGTGGTAGAATCTTTTGAGCAGTTGGTCTGTGAATTTGCAGATGTTTACGAGGTGGTCTGCTGTTGAGAATTCTTTGTTGTCTGAGATTATTATGTCCTGGGGGTATAGGGTGAGGATCTGCTCTTCGCTTGTGAGTTCGTCTCCGTTGATGTCTTTTTCGTAGCCGAAGCTGCGCAGGGTTTTTATGGGTACGCTGATTTCGCGGGGCTTGAAGTGGGTTACTGGTACGTCTGTTGAGTCCAGGCGGGTTGTGCCGTCTTTGTTTACGTAGAGGTTGTATTTTGCCCTGAGGAGACCTTTTTCGAGCGGCTCGACGTTTTTGCTTGCGCCGAAGACGCCTCTTACGCCTTTGAATAGTTCCGGTGTGTCCTGCACGTTTAGTTTGATGTTTTTTTTGGCGTTGTCTATGAGTGTTTTTATGTCCAGTTTCATCCTGCGGTAGCCTGCTGTTGGCAGACCGCAGTGTTCGGGTGCTTCGGTGATTGCGTTGCAGCGTCTGCATGCTTTTATTGGTTCTGCTTTTGCGCCGCAGTTGTAGCAGTAGGTGAAGTAGGTTTCCTGTCCGCATTCTGTGCAGCGGTAGGCAGATACTGATGATTCGATTGTGCCTGCTTTGTAGGATTCCATGAGGTTTCTCATGCGTCCGCCGGCTTCGCCGCATGGGAAGAGTACCTGGGGGCGACCTTTCATGAGGCGTCTTTCTGCTTTTTCAGGGCGACCCATTTTCATGCCGACTCTGACTGTGCCTTTTTCTTTTATTGTGATGCCTGATAGGTTTTTTAGTGCGTCCATTACGTTTTTTGATTGGTCTATTTTTTTGATTAGGGATGCTTTGTTTTTTTCTGTGGGTTTTCCGAGGCATTTTTGGATTGCCAGGGATTTGCCTGTTATGAGTATTGTTTCGTTTTTTACTGTGTGTGGTGCGCAGAGGGTTTCAAGTATTTTTTTTTGGTCTGGTGCGTTTTGGATGTTTATGGTTATCGAGTTGTTAATTGTGTTGTTTAGCGATTGGTTTTTTGTTGTGCTGTTGTTTGTAGTTATGTCATTTGTGGTTATGTCTATTTCCCCCTTTGTGTTTGGTTCTTTTCCTTCCCTAGCCCCCACCCTCCCTGCTGTTTCTATGGTTTCTGAAGTTGTTGTGCTTTTTGAGAACCATTCTACCAGGTCTTTTAGGTTGTCTTTTGTGATGTCGTGCCAGAAGAAGTTGTAGTGTGGGTGGAGCGGGATGTCTAGGGTTTCTGAGATGTTGAATGCCTGGTCTAGTGTGGGTGGTGGGTATGGTTTTGTAGTGTATTTTGTTATGTCTTTTGATATGTTTTTTATTTCGGCTTTGTTATTGTTTTTATTGTTGCTGCTGCTTTTTTCCATTGCTTCTTTGACTTCCAGTGCCCACCATTCTTCGACGTAAGAGGATGGGAGGAGCATGTGACCGTTGCTTACGAATTCGCCGTAGGGGATGAGTGTGTCGCCTAGTGAGATTATTGTCTTTATTTCGGATTTTATTTTTTTTATCTGCTCTTTTGTTTCTATCTCGATGACGTCGCCGTTTTTCATGAGGACTACGGGACCTTCCATTGTGTCGCAGGGTGTGCATACTGTTGCTTTGCCGGGGAGTTCTGTGGCGATCTGCGTGCCGACTGCGAGGAAGGGGACGAGGTGCATGGTGAGGGGGTGTACTGATGTTGATGCCAGTCCGCCTGTTCTTGATCGTCCGTATCTGAGGCGAAAGCCGCCTAGTTCTGCGGGGTATGAGAATACTGGTCTTCCTGCGATTATCTTGTCTATGTATTTTGCGTTTGGGATGTATTTTATGTCTGTTTTGCCTTTTGATGAGGGGGCTGCATGGATTTTCTTTTTCATTGTGATGAATTCTTTTAGCCATAGCCAGTGTTTTAGTCCGTATTCGTCGGGGTATTTCATGATTCTTTTTAGCATCTTTTCTGCTTTGAGGGGGAGACCGTCGAGGAGTACCAGGCACATGCCGCCGCGTATCTGGTTGGTTTCGACTCGTTCGAGGTCTTTGAAGTTTGAGACTTCTAGTTTTTCTGTGGGGTCGCCGTTGATTTCGACTGGTACTTTTGATATTATGAATTCTATTTCTTCTTTGGTGGGATGGTATTGTTTTGCGGTGACTCTTGAGTAATAGTCTTCGACTTCTGTGGAGTATCTTTGGAGTTCGACTCCTTTTGGGATGTAGGGGGCGATGTTGCAGTGGATGCGAATGAAGTCTGCGGCGAGGACTGACATTGCTGATGCTGTGCCGCCTGCGGATCTGATGGGTCCTGCGAAGTAGATTGAGAGGTATTCTGTGCCGTCATCGTTTTTTTTGAGTTTGACGTCTGAGAGACCTTCGAGGGGGGCTGTGACTATGCCTAGTGTGAGGTAGGCTATGGCGACTCTTAAGCCCGCTTCGATTGCTTTGATTTTTTCCGGGAATTTTACTATTTTTTCGAGGGCTATATCTCTTCCGGCGAGGAGTGCGACGCGCTCGTCGTTTTTGCCGTATTCTTTTTCGTGCTTTCGGATTTCGTCTGCGAGTCCTGATCCTTTGAGTTCGGGTATCATGGTGCTTAGGAGGCCTTCGACTCTTGCGGAGAGGTCGCGGGCTATAGGGATGTTTACTTCGGGTTCGGGGTCTTTGCCTTGTGCTCTTGCTTTTTCTGCGAGTTCGTAGGTCTTTTTTATTTCTTTTTCGATGGATGCGAAGTAGGTTTTCATTGTGTTGTCTAAGTTCATGTTTGTCACCAGATTGTTTGTGGGATTATTGTATCTGTATAAATTTATTTATATACGTAAAGTCTAAATGTATGGTATGGGTTTATTTGGTGAGGATAAGGCTAAGAAGGAGTTGGATGAGAAGTTTGAGCAGGTTGAGGTTTTGAAGCATCAGCTTGTGGATGTGCGCGGGGAGGTTAAGAAGGGTTCTGATGCGCTTGCGTCGTTTGATAAGGATAAGGCGGATATTCATAATGCGCTGAATGTTCTTGATGCGGATATTGCTGAGGTTAAGGATTCTCTTAATGGCAGGAATAAGGTTATTGAGCAGAGGTTTAAGAATATTGAGAAGTCTATGGCAGATATTCGGCTTCTCGGGAAGCTTGCTATTGAGAATCGCGAGGAGATTGATACGATTATGAATATCCTCAAAAAGGTTGCGGAGCCGGAGTTTAAGGAGGTTGTTATTGCGCATGATTCTGAGCTTGACAGGTTTAAGCATATTGAGAATGAGATTGATGAGCTTAAGGATAGGGAGATTATTGTTGAGAGTGCTTCTGTCCGGAAGGGTAAGGTTTAGGGGGGATGGGGATGATTTCCTCTAAATATTTTTCTGATGTGCGGGCTGTGATGCTGCATCCCAGTCGGTTTTTTTTGAAGGTTCATGTAAAGAATCTGTATAATGATGGTTTTGCGTTTGCGATTAGGAGTGTTGCTTTGTTTTCTTTTGCTCTTGGTGTTTTGCTTGTTTTGATGGGTCCGGATGTGAGGACTGTTTTTGTTGCTTTGTTTATGATTGTCGGGGTTACGGTGTCGGGGGTTGCGGAGTTGTTTGTTTTTTCGTTTTCGTTTCATGTGTTTTTGAAGTTGATGGGTGCTAAGAGGAGTTTTGATGAGACGTTTGGGGTTGTTGCTTATAGCAGTTGTGTTTTGCTTTATGTGTGGTTTTTTCCGCTGCTGGTTTTTGCGCCGTTTCATTTTTTGTATGTTGCGTCTGCGGGTTTTTCGCGGGTGCATAAGGTCAGCCGCGTGAGGGCGGTGGTTTCGATGGTTGCGCCTGTGGTTTTCGGTGCGATGCTGTTGTTTTTGGTGGTGCGGTCAGGGTCGGTTGACTGGGTTTTGGATGCGCTTGAGTGGTTTTATTCTGTCCGGGTGTTTTGAGGGGGTGTGGGTTTAACCTTTCGTGGGTATGCGATGTTTTGCCGCAGTGATAGCGAAGGTACGCGGTGGAGATCGAAGCGATTGACGGGGAGCGAAGCGTATACTTGTTGTTATATGTCGTTTTCGGCGCTTTCATTCTAAAATAATACTCGTATTTATTCAACTTCATTAAATTCGTCTGGATATTCAACAGTTCCTGCTTTACTTTCTAGTGCTTTTTCAGTTAGCTCAATTGCCATAAATGCATCGTCAGGAACTTCAAAAGGACATTTTATATGCCATTCTGAAGCTCTTTGAAATCCAAATTTAGGATAATACTCTTTGTGCCCGAGAACAATTATGGAGTCAAAACCCAGTTCTTTTGCTTTATCTATTCCTTTTTTAATCAATTCAGATCCGATCCCTCTTTTTTGAAACTCTGGAATAACAGCCATAGGAGCTAAAGCAAGAGATTCATAATCTGAATCTCCTATAATTTTTATCTTTGAAAATAGAATATGTCCAACAATTCTATTATTGATCTCTGCTACAATCGAAAGTTCAGGAATAAAATTTTCGCTTTTTCTTATTTTCTCAATTAATTTGCTTTCATTTTCTTGTTGGAAGGCTAACTTGTTTACGTCATTAATCTGTTTATGATCCTTTTCTTCTTCTTCTCTTATTGTTGTGTTCATATTGTTCTCTCTTATATTTTGATTATTAAGCTGAAAATTGTATCTGATGATTTATATTTGAACAAAATTGAGAATGATGTCGGTAAAACAAAAAAGGCGCCGGATGAGAATATTTTCCGGCGGCGCTGTAAAATTAAATGTGTTAGTTTGGATTAGCTTAGGCATTTATTTCTTCTTTTTTTTGCCTTTGTCAAGTTTCTCGATACCAACTTTTTTTACTGATGGTTTCCATACTTTGGAGCCCATCCATTCCGGTGCATTTGCTGGAGCTGCTACCTGGTTTCTAGCGCCTTTGAAGATGTGCACTTTTTTTGTTCCTCTTTCTCTCAGCTTGATGTCTGTTATTCCTCTGTTAGCTGCTTTTAAAGCGGCCTGGCGGGGTGCTCTACCGGTAAAAATAGAATCTGTGTCTTTTCCACCTTTCATTAAAACGAAATTTCTTTTTTCTGCCATTTTTAAAACCTCCTCTTCTTCATATCATTTTACAACCAAGTCCGGGTGTTGAGCGAATCTGAAAAAACGTATCGCTTAATCCCATAACTTTTTTAAAACAGTTTCATGCGCTGCTTATGATGGTTTGAATGCAATCAACTATGCTGTAATTGATTTTGCAACTATATAAAGTTTCGCATAATCATTTTAGAAAATGTGATACGGGTTACTTTATTTACTTGTGAATAAAGGTGCAATCACGTGGACTGTCGGTATAATTTTGCCTGATAAAATCTGAAACATATATATATACTATATCTCTAATAAAATAAATAGACGATTGATTTCATCAGGGAATAAAAGGTGATTTATTTGAGAATAATTATTGCAGGCGCTGGGAATGTTGGTGTGAACCTGACAAAGGTCCTTTCGAAAGAAGAGCATAAGGTTACTCTTATTGAAAGAAATACGGAAATTGCTAAAGAAATAGCGCTTGATATCGATGCTCTTGTGCTTAAAGGTGATGCATCGAATATGGTTATGCTTGAAGATGCGGGTATAGAGAAATGCGATGCGATTGTTGCGGCAACGCAGGATGATAAGACGAATATGATGATATGTGAAATCGCAAAGAGTATTGGTGTGCCGCGTATTGTGGCGCGTGTCAATGAGCCTGGTAATGAGGAGCTTTTTGTGAAGCTTGGCATCCAGTCGATTGTTCCTATTACGCAGATTGCGGTTACCTCTATCACAAATGTCCTTCTCGGTGCAGGCGAACGTGTTATAGCACAAATCAGTGACGGTAAGGCGCAGATACTTGAGCTTGTGATACCGGAGAATAGTGATGTGGTTAACAGTGTTGGGACCAGGGTGAATGGTGCGCTTCTTGGGAGTATTTATCGTAATGGTACTGTGATTATCGCAGATAAAGACACCAGACTTGAATCCGGTGATGTTGCGCTTTTTATCACAAGAACAGAGACTGTGCCGCGTCTCATAAAACTTGTCAAAGGAGAATAATTTGAAAAATATCCTGGCTTATTTGGGTATCCTTCTTGAAATATTTGCAGCGTTTCTTATCCTGCCGATAGTAGTGGCAATAGTATATGGGGATGATGTGGTGCAGTTTCTTGTGCCAGCAGTAATCTCACTGTTTTTGGGTGTTATGCTTGATAAAAGTTTCACGAGGGGGCGTCTTAATCTTAATGAGGGTCTTAGTCTAACTGCTATGACATTTATCTTATTTTCTGTTGTCGGTTCAATACCGTATCTCTATACGTTTACAGGTACTTCGGATGCGCTTTTGCTTGACTCCTTTTTTGAAGCGATGTCCGGCTTTACGACAACCGGGCTTACTGTGATTGAGGATACGTCTACGGTTCCAAAGAGTATCCTTTTCTGGAGATCGGAAACTCAATGGCTTGGCGGTATAGGTATAATTATCATATTCCTTTCAATCCTTAGCCGTCTTAGGACGTCATCTACGTCTCTTTATGAGGCGCAGGGCTATACGGAGAAACTTGAGCCAACTATCATGTTTACGACACGAAGGATGATGAAGATATATCTTACTTATTCTGTGCTTGGTGTGGTTCTTTTGTATCTGTCGGGTCTTGGACTGTTTGAAGCTGTTACGACGATGTTCTCTTCGATATCGACTGGCGGTTTTGTTGTGAGGGGGGATATTTTCACAACAGCAGGTGATGCAACTCTGGTGGTTATCTGTGTGCTGATGCTGATCGGGTCGATAAATTTTATGATACATGATAAGATATTCAAAAGGCGTATAAAGGATGCGCTTGCGAATGTTGAGGTTCAATCAATGGCTGTGATGATATTTGTGTCTTCGCTGGTACTTTATGTCCTGACTTGGGGGGTGAAAATGTCTCTGTTTGAGACAATATCTGCGATAACTGCTACAGGGTTTACACTTGAGGATGTGTCGTTGTTTCCGACGCCTGTTCTGTTGGTTTTGACTATACTTATGTATGTGGGGAGTTCTTCGGGGTCGACAGCAGGGGGAATAAAGCAGATGCGCTTTATAGTGTCTTTGAAAACTATCCCGTGGACCATTAAAAAAATGTCGTCTCCTGCGTGTGCGATAATCCCGTTTAAGATACAGGGGAATGTTGTGGATGAAAAGATAATCCGCCTGACTGGTACTGTGATATTTACATATACTGCGGCTCTTGTTCTGGGGACAATGGTTTTTGTGTTTTTGGGTTATACGCCTTTGGAGTCTTTTTTCCAGGTGACCTCTGCACAGGGGACTGTTGGTATGAATATTATAGATATTGCGTCGGCGCCTGCGATAGCGAAGATAACTTTGATATTTAATATGCTGCTTGGTCGGCTTGAGATATTTCCTATATTAATATTGATACATAATTTATTCAAGCGCTAATTTTGGGATTGCCCGATGTTTGAGGATTCCATGTTTTCCTTTCGGGAAGTATGTTTGTTGTGTTGGTTTTCCTCGGATCTGGATTGTATTGTATTTTTGCGTAGTGCTATAGGGGTGATTGAATGCTAAAGTTGAAAGCATATTTTATGGATTTTGAACCGGGTATACCGGTGGTTAAGCTGAATGCAGATGATGCAACGGAGTTGGGGCTTAGACCTCATGACAGGGTAGAGGTGAGGTATGGGAAGACTCTGAAGACCGCATATATTGAGACGACCTGTACGATGGTGAAGCCAGGGTATATTGGTTTGAGGAAGGAGTCAAGAAAATACGGTGTGACGCAAGGTGCAATTATCTGTATAAGACCTGCTCCCAGACCGGATTCTCTTGGTATTATCAAGAAGAAGCTTGATGATATGGAGTTGAAGAAAGAAGAGATTTATACGCTGATTAAAGATATAGATCAGAACCGTCTGACTGATATTGAACTTGGCGCTCTTGTTGCTGCAATATATGTGCAGGGTTTTTCAGAGAGGGAGACTATTAATACTACTAAGGCTATGGTGAAGCACGGCAAGCAGATAACGTGGAATAAGGAATGTATTGTGGATAAGCATTCTATTGGCGGTGTGCCGGGCAATAGGACAACGCCTATTGTTATTGCGATTGTCGCGGCTGTAGGTCTTACTATCCCGAAGACGAGTTCGCGTGCGATTACTTCTCCTGCTGGTACTGCTGATACTATGGAGGTGTTTTGCGATGTGTCGTTTACTCCCAAGCAAATAAAGCATATTGTCAATAAGACTAATGCGTGTCTTGTCTGGGGCGGTTCGCTTGATATTGCGCCGGTTGATGATAAGCTTATCCGTGCAGAGTATCCGCTTTCGCTTGATCCGGAGGGTCAGGTCATAGCGTCTGTTCTTTCTAAGAAGAAGTCTGCTGGCTCGAAGTATGTGTTGATAGATATTCCTATGGGTGATGGTGCCAAGGTCAGCAGGATTGATAAAGCCCGTAATCTTGCGAAAAAGTTTAAGCTTGTCGGCAGGAAGCTTGATATGCATGTGGAGTGTGCGATTACGAAGGGGGATGGACCTATCGGCAGGGGTATTGGACCTGTTCTTGAAGCTATAGATATCATGGAAATTCTTGAGGGTAAGGGTCCTAAGGATCTGAGAGAGAAGTCAATTGAACTTGCTGCGCTCATGCTTAGGATGACGGGGCACGGTGATGAGGAAAAGGCGAGGAGAATGCTTGATTCAGGGCTTGCACTGAAAAAGTTCAATGAGATTGTGGTTGCGCAGAATGGTAATCCCAAAATGGATCTTTTGAAGATGCTTGGCAGGTATAAGGAATCGATATGTGCGGATACGTCGGGTACGATAGAGCAGATATCTAACACTGCTATATGTGGTATTGCGCGTATTGCTGGCGCACCTAAGGATAAGGGTGCTGGTGTTTATCTTTATTTCAAGAAGGGGCAGAAAGTGAATAAGGGTGAAAAGCTGTTTGATATCTATGCTGAGAAAAAACATAAACTGAAAAATGCACTGAATAGGGCAAATGGCTGCAGGGTATATCATATCGGTCCGAAAGAGAATATGCTTATTGAGGAGATTTAGTCTGGATTGGTGGCAGATATATCTTTGAGCACTTGAGGAAGAAATTGCCTGTGCTTGCTGTTGATGGTGTGGTTTTGGTTCAGGATAGGGATTCGCGCGGGTACTAATGTCGTTGGTTTATCTTCTGAAGATAATCTGTGGTGAGGTAAAAAAGATTTCGGAGGTCGTAGGGGTTAAATATTTTGATTTTGATGACCTGTCTGAAGTGCTTGCTTTTGATTATGGGTAGATAATTTGTGATGTCTGGAAATTTTTGTGAATTTATCTGGAAGTTATATATTGGGTGTATTTTTGGGTTATTTTGTCTGTAATGTTGTTGTGAGTGGAAATCCGGATGTCTGTCAATTGTGTGAAAATTCCATGATTTTTGCTGTTTTTTACTGTTTTTTTGATAAACTATTTATATGTGTTTGAGTATAATATTTAGTCAGAGTCTTAGTGCCATAGAATACAGGACTTTGCCACATGTGTTGTGGAGGTTATTTGCCTTGAGTATGGCAATGACTTAGATATGAAATATTTGGAGTGTAATATTATGTATGAATTTAAATTTGTTAGGGGGTTTTTGATATGAAGAAATTTTTATTTTTGGCGTTGATTTTAAGTATTGTGTTTGCTTCAGGATGTTCTGATACTGGTTATATGGTACAGAATTCCGGGGGTGTTATCCAGGATTTTTCATTTGATTTTGGTTCTGTGTATGATGATGATACTGTTGTGCTTACTGTAGAAGTGCAGAATGTTGGTGGAAAGCAGATTTCGACAACTGATATATATGTCTACGGGCAGACTACAGGTGCTAGTACAGATGTATGGCAGGTTACTCAGGCAATGCCTGCGGTTACGCAGCAAGTACCATATATTCATGATTCATTAGCTGCGGCAGAGTTTATGCCGCCAGATGCAGAGCAGGGTGTTCCCGGGGAAGGAAAGATATATACATTTGTTCTCCAGCCACCTGATATGCTTGACGGAATACCTGCTGTAAGACAGGACTTTTATGCCAGACTATGTTTCCCATATTCAACTTCTACGCTTACGCAGGTTGAGTTGACATCTAAGAATGAGATGAGGGCGAGTCAGGTTACGAGCACAGCTGCTGATACTATTAATGCAGCAGGACCAATCCAGATTGAGCTTAAGGGTCAGAAGAATATCAGATCCATGGCAGTTGGTACGGAATTGCCGCTTGTGTTCAGTGTGAGGGACGTCGGTGGAGGTTTTGCGACATTACAGTCTGATGCATGTAGTGTTGATACTGATACAACTGATAGGAATTGGGTTAATGTAGCTGTTACTGTTGATGGTGTAGCTGCTGACTGTGATGGAGGCGATGTGCTCATAAGGAAAGGTGAAGGTACTATTTACTGTACATATGCTTTCGGTGCAGCAGGAGCTCCAAAAACAAATTTCAGGGTTGTTGCAACAGCAAACTATAACTATTATGTAGAGAGTGCTGCAAGTGTACATGTGCAGGATTCGGCTCTTGATTGATAGATGAGTTTTAGTTGTTTTGTAAGTGACCGTCGATAATGGCGGTCTCTTTTCTATTTCTTTTATTTTTTTATTGTCTATAAATTGCAGACTGGCTATCAGAAATTTATAAATATCCTGCGATTTTTTATCGTCTATAAAGTATATCCCACGATAAAACTGCGGAAATTTAATGCATTTAGAGTATTTCCTTTACCCTTTCTCCATACAATTGTTAGAAAGGGATGCTTGAAATTACTTCAATATCTCCAATATTTCATGATTTTTAATTCTTTTATTAATTTTGGAAGTTAATATTGGTAGTAGTGATGGTGCTAATGATGTTATTTTTTATGGGGTGCGAGGGTTAGATGAGGTTTGGGTTTTTGGTCCTGATCTTGTGTGTGGTGCTTGTTTGCGGGTGTTCTGTGCCCAGGGTCAGTGATGGTGTCAAGGTTAATAGTTTCGGGTTTGATTCTTCTAGTATCAGTGATAAGGAGCAGGTTCAGTTGTTTTGTGAGATTGAGAATGTGGGTGCGTTTGATGCAGAGGATGTTAGTTTTTTTCTGTATGGGTATGATGATGGGGTGTGGAGTTCTGTTTATGAGGATGCTAGTATGGGGAGTGTTTCAGGGGGTGACTGGGCTATTGAGGATGTGTTTAGGGGGTATGATATGGATACTGAGGCGCAGGGTATGAGTGCAGGGTATTATAATACTTTTGAGGTTGCTTCAGGGGTTATTTCGAAGGGGATTACACAGAAGTATAGTTTTAACGGGCGGTTGTGTTATTATTATGAGACGAGGGCGAATGCGAAGATTGAGGCTATCAGTGCTTCTGAGATGCGTGATGAGAAGAGCAAGGGGACGTATTCTGGTGGAGCGGTTGAGGTGTGGAATTCTTACGGACCAGTCCAGATTGATGTTAAGACTAAGTCGCCTCTGATTTTTTATGAGTCCGGTGGCGGGCGGGAGGCTGAGTTGGTGCTGATTCTTAAGAATGTTGCCGGGGGTTTCCCGAGTTCTTCAGGGTGCTTTTTGGAGGTTAATGTGGGTAATGTAAGTAAGCTTAATGGTCTTGATGTTGAGCTTGATGGTGTGGGGCTTGATTGTGATACGACTTATTCTTTTTTTGATGGGGAAGCGGTTGTTTATTGTACGTATGAGGTAGGGGAGTCGCGACCAAAGGCTGAGTATCTGCTTTCGATTGTTGCGGAATATTATTATTATGTTGATGTTGTGAGTTCTGTCAGTGTTGTTGGGAGCAGTGATGATGTTGTGGTTGGTGCCAGCACCCGGGATGACAAGGATGTAGTGATCTATAAGGGCGGATATTGTGATGATCTGTGTGAGGCAAGTGCAGGCGGGAGTGAGATTAAAGCCCTTGCGGTCTGTTCTGATAGTGACTTCACAACTTATCCCGGTACTGATATTGAAGTCAGATTAGAGTCTGTTGGTTCTGTTAGTGTGGACGGTAAGGTATATCTTGATAATTTGAAGCTGCATGATGTTACTGTTGATGATATTGGGTTGGCTGGATTGAGTATTAGCAAGCTTAGTAAGCCTCTTGTGGATGGTATTAGTAAGCAGTTTACTGAAAGTTCGTTTAAGGTTGATTCTGATAGTGACGGGCTGCCGGATGAGTGGGAGGATTTATTTAATTTGAAGAAGCGTGATAGTGATTCTGATGATGACGGGAAAAGGGATGGGGATGAAATATGTGGTAATGATTGTTTCGGTAATGGCTGTAATTCTGACGGGACGTTTAAGTCGAATTACAGGAATGGATGTCGTGAAGAGGAATATTATCGTGCTTTGTCTCTGGAGCTTGATGGTAGTATGAGTAATGCAATTGTGACGTCTAGTAAGAACCCTACAGAGCATAAGATAGATGGTGATGAGTCTGTGGATGGGATGAGGATTGTGGGAATAGGTGATATGACTATTGATGAGATGACTGATGATAGTTCTAATGCTAAGATACAGAATGTCAAGTATATTGTTGTTGAGGATTTGGATTTGAGTGTTATGAATAATGGTTTTGATAAGCTGTTTAAGAAGACCAAGTGCAAGGGCGTGAGTTCTTATGATGAGGATGTTGAGTGCAGATGTGTCCAGGAGGTGGAAGGTGGACAGTATCCTTCTGTTGATATCAGTTCCGCAAGTCGTTGTGATGCGAGATGCGAGAATCTGGGATATGATGATGGAGGTGGCTGTGTCACTGTCAGTGTCACTAACGATATAGAAGAAAGACGTATTCATGAGTGGTGTGATGGGAAGAAGCTTGTCAAGTTTGGGATGGAGATATCTGAATATGATGATGAAGGCACTCATTTCGGGTGTGATGACCTTGATTGCTGGTGCTATACGGTGTTGGGTGCTTTGAGTGATAAGGAGAAACTGCTTTTGTGTAAATAGTGGGTTGTGGTGTGTTGTATGAGATTGATGATGATTTTGATTTTGATTGTTTTTGCGGTGATGGTGTCTGGATGTATTGATCTTGGGGGTACTGGAGGTTATTCGTTTGCGATGGGTGATGGCTTGCAGGTTAATTCGTTTGAGTTTAAGCCGGCGAAGCTTGTGAGCGGGCAGGCGACGCTTTTGAAGCTTGAGGTACAGAATATGGGGAGTCTTAATGTGGAGGAGGTTTATGTTAATTTTTATGGGTTGAGTAATGAGTGGAGTGGGGAGTTGATTGGTGATTTTTCCGGGGATTTTGATAATCGTGTTGTGCCTATTTCAGGTGGGTTGAGGTCTGCTAATTCTGAGTTTAAGACTGAGGGGCAGAAGCAGGTGATTGTGTGGAGGCTTACGTCGCCTGAGGAGTATCTTGATGGTACGGAGTTTATGCATCGTGCTTATGTGCGGGTGTGTTATCCTTATGAGACTAATGTTGTTGCTAAGATTGAGGTTGTCGGTGAGAATGAGTGGCTTGTTATGGAGCAGAGCGGGAAGTTTTCAGAGCATCCGATTGATGTGAAGCAGACTGCGGCTCCGATCCAGGCTCATATTGAGTCTATGCAGCCGATTATTGTGGGTAATAGTATGAGTATGGAGCTTAAGATTAGTAATGTTGGTGGTGGTGTTGCTTTTTTGGGTGAGGAAGATGATGGGATGTCGTGTGATCAGATGTTTAGTGCTGATGATGTTGATGCTGCTATTGATTTGAATAATGTGATGGTCGAGGGTCTTTCGGATGCGAATTGTGAGATTCTTGGGGATGCCGGAGGTGATGTCTGGCTTTCGAGAGGGCAGGAGAGGACTGTTTCTGTGAAGTGTGAGGGCGGGGCGTTTTCTTCGCATATGCCTAAGCAGGAGTTTAATCTGAATATCAAGTTCAGGTATAATTATTATTTTGATACTGAGACTAGTGTTGTGCTTGTGGGTGTTGAGGGTGAGAGTCTTGGGGGAGGGACAACTATTATTACTGACACTAACTGTGTTCCTACTCTTGATCATTTCGTTAAAGCAGATTTTGGTTCTGGAACGTGTGTAGTTGAAGGATATCTTGATGTCAAGATTAATGATGAAGTTAGATATCATATAACTTTTGATAATCAAGGAGCAAGCGTTGGTGGTAAAGAAATAGCTTATGGTGACTCTTATGTTCTTGGAACGTGTACTAATAGTGATGGTGACACAATAGAATATACTATCGCACCAACTTTTGTTGAATGTAATACTCCCGAGCCGAATTTCAAATATGAAAATAGAGGATAATAATATTGTTATCAAATAAGCAATATTATTACCCTATTTATGCGGTTGTTTATTTATCTATTCCTGCAGTGTAAGTTCCTACTTCTCCGGGTTTTAGTGGTCTGAAACTGATGTTCTTTGCTGTGAGATCCGCACTTGTTTTATCTATGTGTGATGAAATCTCTCCAATACCATCTACGTTGCTTGCAGCGACTTTTGTGATACCATGCTCTGAAACCTGTTCCATTCCCCATGAATTGTTTGTTTCTGTTACGATTGTCTCTACGTTCATGGATGAGGTGTTGGCTATTGCCTGATAAACCGCATCTGCTGCGGTTGTGTCTCCACGTTTTAATGAGTCGATTATCAGGTATGGTATTCCGATAATTGCGGCGCTGTCTGCTATGGCTGTGCCAACCGGGCGGATTCGTGCTTTGTATTTATTCGCTGGTTTTACTGCTTCTGTTATGTGGTCTTTTATTGCGTAGAATTGTGCGGTCTCTTTGAGTGTCTGTGTTCTTTCGTCGTCAGTTGAATTGGAAGTTAGCTGTGAATTTGCTTTTTTCAACATCTTTTTGGATTTTCTATTGGTAGAGTTTGTCATCTGGTCTACATATGTGTCTGTCAAGTTGTCTATCTCGGCTTTTTTAGAATTTGAAATATTTCCGTATTGCTCTAAGATAATGTCGGTTAAGTCATTTATTATTGGTGTTCTTCTGTTCTGGATTTTCATCAGTTCATCAGTGACGATTTCAGCTTCATCTGGATTTATACCGTATTCTAATAGATTTTCTGCTACCTTATTCGTTGTCTCAGTTTTATTCGCGTTATAGATTGCTGCGGGGTTCAAATATTTGTTGACTGTATCTTTAAATTTCATATTTATGCACCTCTCCCTCAAAGATACATCTATTTAGTAGTTAAAGTATTTAAATGTTTCTGTTGTTTACTACTCTCAGGTGAATTTAATCTGTTTTTTGCGGGTTTTTTGTGCTGGATTGCTTGTCTGGAGGTTGAGTTTTTTTGCTGTGGCGCAAAGGAATTAAAAAGTTTGATGATAAATATTGTGTATGAAAATCATCTCATTTCGCTTCGCTCATTTCAAGCTTTTCACTTTTGCAGGTATGTTGGTGGTTCAAAGATGAAGATTATTGCAGATCTGCATATTCATTCGCGCTACAGCCGCGCGTGCAGTAAGGCTATCAATATTGAGAATCTTGAGAAGTATGCGCGCCTCAAGGGGGTCGGGCTTCTTGGCTGCGGGGATTTTACGCATCCTGAGTGGATTAAGGAGATTAATTCTAAGCTTACTGAGGGTGATGACGGGGTTTTGAGGACTGCGTCTGGGTTTCCTTTTTTGTGGCAGACTGAGATTTCGCTTATGTATAAGCAGGGGGGGAAGGGGAGGCGGGTGCATCATGTTATTCTTGCGCCTGATGGTGGGTGTGCGGCGCAGTTTACAGATGAGCTTTCTAAGATTGGGCGGCTTGATTATGACGGGCGTCCGATTTTCGGGTTCTCCAGTGTTGAGCTTATGGATATGCTGCTTTCGATCTCTTCTAAGTTTATGGTTATTCCTGCGCATGTGTGGACTCCTTATTTCGGGGCGCTTGGGAGTAAGTCTGGGTTTGATTCTATTGAGGAGTGTTTTTTGGATAAGTCAAAGCATATTCATGCGATTGAGACTGGGATATCGTCTGATCCTGCTATGAACTGGAGGCTTAGTTCGCTTGATCGGTATGCGCTTCTTTCTTTTTCTGATATGCATAGTTTCTGGCCGTGGAGGATGGGGCGTGAGGCGACTGTTTTTGATGTTGAGTTGAGTTATGATAATATCTGTCGCGCTATCAAGACGCGTGAGGGGCTTATGGGTACGGTTGAGGTTAAACCGGATTACGGGAGGTATCATTTTGATGGGCATGCTAAGTGCGGGGTGGTTTTTAGTCCTCGGGAGACTATTAAGCATCATGGGATTTGTCCTGTTTGCGGGAAGGCTTTGACTGTTGGTGTTTTGTATCGGGTGGAGGAGCTTGCTGATAGGGCTTTAGGGTTTCGACCGGATAATGCGTGTGATTTTAGTACGCTTTTGCCGCTTTCTGAGGTTATCAAGGGGGTTTTCGGGGTTTCGCAGCTTGCGTCTAAGAGGGTGTGGAGTGAGTATTATACTATCATGAAGGGGTTTTCGTCTGAGTTTGAGGTGCTGATGGATGCATCGCGTGACCAATTGCTTGGGGTTACTTCTGAGAGGATGGCTGATGCTATATTGAGGGCGCGTAATAATGAGATTTATGTGAAGCCTGGGTATGATGGTGAGTATGGGGTTCCTGTGTTTGATGAGAAGGCTTTGGATGTTGCGGATGGGGAGAAGAGTGATGCAGATGTTGTTGATGATGAGCCGAAGAGGATGCAGAAGGGACTGGATGATTTTTGTTAGTGGTTTGATGTTTTGTTTTTTTGCGTAATTTTGCAAGAATTGTGTGGTTTCGGTAAGATTGTCTATAGTCCTACGTGGATTGTACAACTAATTTTTTTTGCTTCTTTGATTTCATCGAATATTTTTAGTGCGTTTTCTCCTGTTGCTATTATCTCGGATACATACCCTCTGTGTTTGTCGTGATTTTCTGCATATAGTGTTTGTTTGTTGTCTTTTTCAGTGTAGATGATGGATATTGAATGGTCTGGGGGAATATTTGAGATTATGCGTTTTAGGATGTTGTCTTTGTATATTTCTGGTATTTTGTCTCGCAGTTCTTTTGGAAAGTTGTCTCTTTCCAGTTTATGGATTGTTTTTGTGTCGCATCCTTCTTCTCTGGATGTGATTTCAATTGACGGGTTGATGTAGTTCTGGATTCTTTCGAGGTTTATTTTTAGGTCAGGATTATTGTTGTCTGGTATCATGTATATGTTTCCATTATTTGCAGTGTATTCGCATCCAGAAATTATTTCTGTTATTATTTCTGACATTTTTTGAGTGAATAGTTCTCTTATTTCTTTGTCACTGAAGATAGTATCTTCGTGGGTTTTTTCGGGTGTGATTTTGTTTTGTGGGTATATTTCGCCAGATGATGTTATGACTTGACAATCAGCTAAGAAGTATTTTGAAGATGATATGAGATCTGAAATCTCTTCAATGAATGAATTGGGCTCAATAGTGAAATAATACTTATTGATTTTTGTATTGTGGATTATGATAGGTTCTGTTTTTGTGCTGTCTTTGTTTTTGAATGTTAGTTTTTCCATTGTGTCATCCCCGAAGATGAATAGAAAGGATGTCATTTTTTTTTGACTATCTGGTAAGCTGATTAGATATGGTGGTTCCAAATGCTTTTTGATGTGTTTTGTCGAGTGATGGTGCGTTGCAATGTTTTTTGCAGATTTCTTTACTGGTTTTGATGGTGGCTGTTTCAGGGGTTAAGATATGTCTTTAGTGAGGATAGATTCGTTTTGTGGCGCTTATTTTTGCTATAATTTCTGAAATAACCATAAATCTTTGACACTTTTGATGTATTATCTGATTTAGGGATTGCTATGTTGCTGTAATTTTCGGGACATGTTTCTTTGAAATATTCTATGCTCTCATTATTATATCCAAAAATCTCTATGATGGGTGGCACTCCATTTACTGTATTATCCGGCTTAAACTTTTCTATAGCATCTAAATATTCTGAGCATATTTCTTTTTTGAATAATTTTTTGAGGTCATTCATAGAATAACTGGTGTACTTTGAAGTAATTTCTCGTCTATAAGATGTATGCATTTCGCCGGTGGAGGTTAGAACTTTTGCATCGTCTGTTCTTTTTAATTTATCTTTTAGATCAGAGTCTGTTTTATCAGAAAATGGAAACTCTTCAAAAATGAGGGCTGTTACGTCATTTTCCTTATAAATAACGGGTTCTATCTCTCTGTTTTTAGATCCTTCAAGTATTAATCTGGTCATTTTATAACCTTATATGATGTGTTTTTGCTGGCTTCGGTTCGTTTTTTTGAGTTTTGTCGCATCTGCAAGATGCTTTGTTTAAAAAAAGAAAAGTTTGGGACCTATCGGTCCCTTTGTCTTTAGTTTAAATGCTTTCCAGGATGTCTTTTATGTCTTCTTTGACTTCTTTTCTTGATTTGTTTTTTTTGGGTTTTTTGGCGGTTGGTTTTGTTGTCTTTTTTGGCTTTTCTTTGGTTTCCTGTTTTTTTGATTTCTTTTTTACGATGGCTTTTGCTTTTTTTATGAGGGTCTTTGCTTGCTTTTCGCTTGTTACTGCGCCTGCCATGATGTCTGAGAGGTTTGCTTCTGCAAGGTCGTTTGCGCTTTCTATTCCTGCTTTTCTCAGTGCATCTTTTCGTTTGTCGCCAATGCCTTTTATCTCGTCAAGAGGTATCTGGTCTTCTTTGTGTAGTGTTGCAGGTGTCCAGTCATCTTCATCTTTCTTTTCTTCTTCTACTTCTTCTGTGAAGAAGTTTTTTGTTTTTTCTGCGATTTCAGGTCCGAAGAGGATTAAGATGATGATTACAAGACCGATGATTGTTGCATATATTATGTCTTTTGGGACACCGGATGATTGTTCGTCTGTTACTTTTCCTGTTGGTGTCTCCCCGGTTTCATCTTTGACTAGTTCTGTTACCTGCATGTCTGTTACTTTGAATTTGTAGGTGTTTGAGGTTGTGTTTACTTCTTCGAATTCCAGGGTTATTGTGTATTGCTTTTCCTCTGTTGTCAGTTCGTATGTGTTTTCACCTAGTTCCGGCTGTTCGTCTTCTATTAGTGCATCATCTATCTCGATTATGAATGAACCGGTTCTGATGTTGATGATGACTGGTGTTTCTTTGTTGTCTTTTGTGTATGTGCTTTCTATTGTTAGCGGGTCGCTTTCACTGACTTCGTATGTTGTTTCAGTGTCGGTGGTTACCTGGTATGTTTTTGGAAGAACTTGTTCTGGTTCTTCATCCTGAGTTGGTTCTTCTTCCTGAACTGGTTCTTTTTCTTCAGGTGGTGTCTGCTGTGTTGTTGCCTGTCCGATTATGAGTTTCAGTGTTGTGGTCTTTGCGGAGCCATTGTCTCTTTTTACTTCAATGTCTATGTTGTATGTCCCGACTTCTGTTCCGTATGGTGGGCTTGCATAAAGGAAGAATTGCTGTTCTTCGTTGGTTTCTATGTTTAGTGTTGTCGGGTCAATGTAGGTCCAGTCTGGTCCGCCGATGGTTGAGATGCTGAAGTCAGATGCGTATTCGCCTGTGTTTTTTACTGTTATGGTGTATAGGTATCCTTTGTATTCTCTGGCTTCTATTATCATTGGGTTTGCATTGACTGTGAATCCGTAGCATTTTTCCTGGTCTTTTAGTGAAATTTTTACGGTTTTTGTCTCTTGTGTGTGTTCAGAGAACATGTTTATTATGATTTCTTTTTCCTCTGTGTTGTCCGGGACTGTTAGTTGTATGTCTTCTGTTTGCTGGCTTTCTACTTCTACGGTATATTTTTCGAGTGTGCCTTCGCTTGTCTCAAGGGTGTATGTGTCTTTGTTTTTCCCTGTGTTTTCTACTGTTATTGTGAATGTTGCGTCTGTGTTTGGACATACTGTCATGATCTGTGGTTCTGCATCCAGGGTTCCAGAGTAGCAGTTCTCTATGATTATTGTTGATTTTGATGAGTCTTTGATGTCTGATTCTGCTGTTACCTCAACTGTGTATGTCTCGTATGCAAGGTCTTCTGTTGATACGGTGAGGTGTACTTCTGCTGTTTCGCCTGATTCGATTGTTATCTTGTTGTCTGAGAGTTCTCCCATTGTGGTTGTTAGTGCGAATGTGTCTTCTGTTTTGCCGGTGTTTTTTAGTGTTACTGAGTATAGGGCGTCATCGCCTTTACAGACTGTTTTTTCTTTTGGTATTGTTATTACAGCTACGCCTTTGCAGCTTTGGGCGTTTATTGTTACCTGAAGTTTTGTTGTTTCGTGGGTTGATGCGACTTCAATGTTTGCTGTGTATTGACCCATGTCTTGTGGGTTTACTGTTAGTTTTACTTTGGTTTCGCTTTGGGCTTCTATTGTTAGTGTCTGTGAGCTTAGGGTGCCGAAGTCTGTGGTTACTGTGTATGTGTCTTCTTGTGTTCCTGTGTTTTTGACTGTTATTGTGTAGTCTGATGAGTCTTTTATGCACATTGTTTTTGATTCAGGTGTGATTGTGGCTGTCTGTGAGTAGCAGCTGGATGCGAGAATCTGTAGTGTTTTTGAATCTTCAGCATATGATGTTGTTGATTTTACAGTTACGTCTATTGTCTGTTTGTCTGTGGTTACCGGGACTGTGAGTGTGACTTTTTCGGTTTCTTCGCTTTCAATTGTGATTTCTGTTTTTTCGAGGATTCCGGATGTTGAGGTGATGCTGTAGGTCTCGCTTGTCATGCCCAGGTTTGAAATATGAAGTTCGAATGTTTCTGTGTCGCCAATGCAGCTTGTTTTTAAGGTTGTGGTGTCGAGTGTTACGCTGTGGACACGTAGTACGTCAATTGTGATTGTTTCTGTGTCTTTTGAGTTGTCTGATTCTACGGTGATGTCTTTTGTGTATTCCATTGGTTCTATTTCACATGGAGGTGTCATGAAGATTGCGATGCTTTTGATTTCGCCAGGGGCTAGTGTGACTTTCTGCGGTGCGGTTATTATCCAGTTGTTTTGCGGGGATATGGTGTATGTGTCTGTCTGTTCTCCTGTGTTTTCGATTGTTCCTTTAATCATTGTACCGCCGGAACATGGACCGAGCCTTATGAAATTTGTGTCTACGTCAAGGTTTACGCTGTAGTCTGTTGCGTGTGCCAATGGCATGATCATTAATAGTATCATTATTGTGTATATTGTTATTATTTTTTTGTTCATTTTGCATCACCGTTTCTGTTTTTAATCTCTTATTTATTTTTTATTTTACTGTGTTTTGTGGTTAATTGTTTACATTTTTGGTAGTTAACCTTTTAAACCTTACTGTTTTGTAGTAACACTCGTTTTTTAGTGTTTGATGGTGTTTTTGTTTTTTTACATGATTACGTGGTCCCAAGGTACGTGGTATGTCTGATTTCCTTTTGTTTTTGTTGGGGTGTGTGTTGGGATTTTTTCTTTCATGCGGTTGAGTATTTGCAGTATAATCTTGTCTGATTTCTGTGTTGTTTTGTTTGCAGTATAGCCTTTAGAGCGGTTGATTATCTGATGTGTATCTTTTTGCTTAAATACACTATTTGGTGTTTTTTTGTTTGTAATGATGTTTTCTGAAATGTTTTTTGCATGTCCGATGTATGTTGGGATTATTTTTGGTTCGAGAGGTCTTTTTTCTTCTGGGTTGTATTCTCTGCTTCTGTAGTAGAGGAGTATCATTACGATTGTGAAGAGGATCAGGAGAAATATTATGCCTCCAGTTGTTTTTGGACCGATGAAGTCTGTGTGTATGTCTTCTTTATTGTCTGTGGGTGCTGTCGGTTCTTGTATGTCGTTTACGTAGAGTGTGAGTGGAATTTTTTTGATTGTTTCGTTTCCTTTGTAGATTGTGATGTTTCCTTTGTATTCTCCTTTTGCGTTTGTGGGGTTTATGTATATGTAGAATTGTCTGGTTTCTTTGTTTTCTATTGTTTCAGCTGACGGTAGGAATACCCATTCTTCTTTGAAGTCTGTCTCTATGCTGAATGTGTTTTTTGAGCCAAGGTGGTTTGTGATTGTTATTGTTACGATGTTTGATCCGAAGTTGTTGATGGTGAGCTGTTTGTTGCTTGTCTCTATGTCGACGTATTTGAATGTGTTGTCTTCTTCTTCTTCGGTTTGTTTTTGGGATGCTGCGTCAGATATCTTTTCTGCTAGGGTGTCTATTGCGTTTTTTATTTTTTCGAAGTTTGTATCTGTGTTACGTGTGTTTTCTTCTATGCTTTTGTTAATGTTTTTCACATTGCTTTCTAGTGCGTCTATTTTCATGTTTGTGGTGTTTATCTTTTCTGAGAGTGTGTCTATCTTTTGGGTGGTTTCTGTGTCATCCTGGCTTTCTATGTGTATTCTTTCTTTTCCTTCCTGTATTAGTATGATTGTGTATTGCTGGTCTTCTGTTTTTATTGTTGTTGTGCCTGGATTGTATGTGGTTTCAGTTGATGGTTCTTTTTCTTTGATCAGTATTATCTTGTCTTTTTTTATGTTTTCTAGTTCTACTGTGATTTTGTGGTAGCCGGGGGTTTCGAATTTTACGTAGTCTGCGTAGCTGCCGGTTTCTTGTGGGATGATTGTTTTTTCGTATATGTTGTCCTTATAGATGTTTAGTTTTGTTGTTGTTCCGTCATTGTTTTGTCTTGCCTGACCGCTTATTTTTATCCAGTCGTCTGTGTATGCTTCTTCTTTTGGGCTTATTGCGAGGGATAGGCTGTAGCCGTGGGTCTCTATATATTGTATTGTCTTTTGCTGTGTGTTTTGGTTGTATGCGAAGATTATGAGTTCGTGCCTGCCGCTTTCTTTTGGGGTTTCTATGTGCATTGTTTTTGTTTTTTCGTGGCTGCGTGTGAGGTAGAATGGTGCGCTGTAGATTGTCTTGTCGTCCAGGATCATCTTTATTTTTACGTTTTCCTCGTCTTTGTTGCCGTTGTTTTTTACTGTGACTGTGACTGCGATTTTTTCTTCGGGGTTGAGGGGTACGTTATGGCTGATTGATGTGAAGTCAAGGTTGTGGTTTGCGGTTCTTTTTTCGTCCAGGTAGAAGCTTTTGGTTTGCATGTCACTGTCTTTTAGCCATGAGTTTCTGTATAGTTCGGTTTTGATTTCTGCTGTGTGGATTCCTTTTTCCAGGTCGCTTGTTGTGTATGAGAATGTCTGGTAGCGTGTGCCGTGGCTGTAGGTTCCTGTGTATGTTTTTTCCAGTTTGTCGTCAATGTATAAGTATAGTTTGACTTCCTGTTTGTTTGAGGTGTAGGGTGTGTTTATGTAGAATTTTGAAGTGATGCGGATTGTGTCGCCTGCGTGGGGCTCTGTTGGTGTTATTGTTATTTCTTTGATGTCGATTGTGGATGTGCCTGTGTATTCTTCTTCGTCGAAGTAGAGGTTCCGGATTAATGTGTCTGTGTCTTCCAGGTTGCTTTCGTCGTAGATTTTTGCTTTTATCTTTATCTCGTGATTTCTTTCTTTGAGGTCGTCTGTGTCATAGTAGAATGTATAGTAGTGTGTGCCTGTGTATGTGCTGCTTTTTGTGTATGTCTTTTTGAGGACATCGTCTATGTATAGGTATAGTTTGATGTCTGCGCCGGAGTATCCTTCTGTCCTGTAGCTGACTCTTATGTTTAATGTGTCGCCTATGTCAGGGTTTTGGGGTGTGATTGTCATGTCTTTTATTGTGATACTGTATGTGTATGCGTGGGCTTGCGGCATGATTGTTAATGTTATGCATAGTGCTGTGAGTATAAGTAATGCTGATAGTTTTTTATGTATAGTTATCACCTCGTTGTAGTTCTGGGGTTTTTGAACTTTATAAACTTATCGGTAGTGACAATCTAGTGTGGGTTGGGTGTGTATTGGGATTTTGAAATTACTGTGGTGTGTGCTATTGAAATCAATTGTAATGTAGAATGCGGGGGTTGAATGGTTCGGTGTGGTGGTTAATGTTTAGAATTCTTAAATGTGTCTTGTACTTTTGGTGATGTTTGCTCAGTTATTTCATGCCTTCACTATAGTATGGTTAGGTTTGTCTATTTTTTATTGGAAAAAGTTTGGAATTATCCAATTGCATACATATTCTATGATTTAGTAATGACCTTAATTTCTATAAGAATTTTATGACGCAACAGAAGATTAGCACTGCTGATGTCACAGTATTGTCTGTAGTTTGAAATTGTGGTGTTCTGTATGGTGAAAAATAGTTTTTTATACTATTTAATGCTTATGCAGATATCGAGAATATGGTGTTTTTCTGGATTGTTTAAGTACCTTGGTTAGAACAACGCCCACTACTATTCCAAGTGAAGTTCCAAATGAAATACCTATGGGCATATTATTAAAAATAGCTCCAAAAATTATTCCTATCATCATACCAAATACTAAACCTAGTCCTATAAATGTGTTAGATGAATTATTATTCATATAATTACAGATCTTATTTATTCTTTAAAAGATTTTCGTTGAGTAATATTGCACATAACATATAGGGATAAACGAAGTCTGCCGAAGGCGGATTTGGGTGGAGTGAGTGCAACGAACGAAACCGTATATTCGCTGTTATATGTGTCGGAGCGAAGCGGAGACCAAGGGATATCCGCTGGCGGTTTTTGCGTAGCAAAAAATCCCGCAGAGTTTAAAAACCCGCCGTAAATTGGTTGTTGCCGTAGTTTTTTCTTACTTTTTATAATATTTCTGCGAAGCAGACTAAATGTCCGTAGGACGGGGGAGGGGCTGTCTTGGTTCTTTTCTGAAAAGAACATTATCTGATGTCGTTTTTTTACAGTCACAGGACAGAAGAATTTATATAACCTGAATATTTTATTTTATAAACAGAAAACATTATAAAACTCTTAATATAACTATTATAATGGGTGATGATATGGCTACAAATATTCTTAAAGCAATAAATAATATAATTAATCATAATGATTACAATTTAAATAATGTTAGGATTTTAATGCCGGGAGATATTTCTTCGCTAAATAGGGCAAATAATATGGGTGATGCTCTTGAATTTTTTATTAAGGATGCATTTTGTAATTCATTTAACATAACTGAACCAGAAGATAAATGGGATATCTATCGACAAAATCTTTCATTTCTAGGAGCAAAAAATCATCCACCTGATATGATACTTATTAATGGTGATGCTGTAGAAGTTAAAAAGAAAAAAGGTTTAGGAAATGGTGAATTGCAATTAAACAGTTCTTTTCCAAAAAACAAACTTTATCATACCGACCCTAAAATAACCCAAGAGTGTAAAGATTGTGAAGATTGGACTGAAAAGGATATGATTTACATAATTGGACAATTCGTACAAAATAACCTTAAATTATTAGGAATAATATATGGTGATTGTTATGCTGCTAGAAAACAATTTTATGAATGTATATTAGATAAAGTGCAGGATGGCTTTGGAGAAAATTTCGAAGATAATTCTGATACTAATGAAATAGGTCGTCTTAATGGAATTGACCCTTTAAATATAACAAATCTTAGAGTTAGAGGTATGTGGACTATTCAAAATCCATTAAAACTTTTTAGAAGAACTCTGAATTTTGATAAAACAGCACAAGATTTCATGTTATATGCGATAATACCTAATACAAAATATTCTACGTTTCCTGAAGAAGATAGGACTGCATTAGAATCAATTAATGGAATTAATATTTCTTCAATCAGTATTCCTAATCCCAATAATCCTGCAAAACAAATTGGGGCAAAATTAATTGTGGTGAGAAAATGAAAATAGCATCATTCTTTTCAGGTGCGGGAGGACTGGATTTAGGTTTTATTAATGCCGGTTTTAATTTAGCTTTTGCTAATGATAATTGGGAAGGATGTTGGGAAACTTTTGAAAAAAATCATAAACATCCAATTTGTAGAAAGTCAATAACTCAAATAAATCCTGAAGAAATCCCGGAAGTTATTGGTTTTGTTGGAGGTCCTCCATGTCAGAGTTGGAGTCTTGCAGGAGCTATGAAGGGCATTAATGATTCAAGAGGAAAATTATTTTATAATTATGTGGAATTAATTAAAGCAAAACAACCGTTATTTTTTCTTGCAGAAAATGTGCCGGGAATTTTATCAGATAAACATCTTCCTGAATTTAGAAAGATAATTCAAGCATTCAAAGAGATAGGATATACTGTTTCTTATAAACTGCTGAATGCAAAGGATTATGGAATTCCACAAGATAGGCAAAGAGTTATTATTGTAGGTTATCATAATAAATTGGGAAAAAAGTTTGAATTTCCAGAACCAACAAATTCTAAAAAATATTTAAAAGATGCTATTGGTGATTTACCAGAAGCGAAATCTGCTAAAGAAAAAAATAAAACTAATGGAAAGGGAACAACTATTTTTAATCATGAATATATGAATGGTGGTTTTTCAACAATTTATATGTCAAGAAATCGTGTAAGAGGATGGGACGAACATTCTTTTACAATTCAAGCTGGTGGACGACATGCACCAATTCACCCGCAAGCACCAAAAATGAAATTTATTGAACAAAATAAAAGAGAATTTGTAAAGGGGAAAGAACACCTTTACAGAAGATTATTCGTAAGAGAATGTGCAAGAATACAGACTTTTCCAGATGATTTTGTTTTTCATTATACTGATGTGGCAG
>DAOWAN010000064.1 GCA_030634545.1 Candidatus Nanohalarchaeota archaeon | reverse complement strand
TTTGAGTGTCTGAGAATAAAAACAAATTTGAATCATTTTGCTCTGAAGGCAAAAATCTATTTGAAAGCTGCAAAAGCAGCTTTTGAAGAATTGCAGGAACTTAAATTGATTCACAAAATTGGAGATTTTGCGTAAGGTGAGTTGTTAAGTGAAATTCAGCGGCGAGCTAAATAACAGAAACATGACAAATACGTTATCCATTATAACAGAACATACTAACCACGTAATTAAAACATATCACTTACTCGGAGCATACGATTCATTTATAGAATCCAACATTTTTTCAGCTATTGGCGCATATTTTTCTGGAACTTTTATTATTAATTTTGTTTCTTCTGGAGCAAATGTTAAAATATACTCGCCTTCTAAACCGCCCTCTTCCACATCTATCCTAAGTTCATCCAGTTTATCTAAATTCAGAGGTATTTTTATATCACAATACGTAAATAAACCTGTAAATATACCATCGTCTTCAATATCATCACTAAACCTATTATACGGAGCAGAGAGTTCATAAAAACTAACACGTCCAGTCATAAAACCTGCATTATATTTAGCTTCAGGCAAGTTTAAGCTTCGCCGTTTATCACCATGTGTCAAGAGAAGGTTCGTATCTATTAAATTACTTAAAAGTTGACGGTTAGATGGATTCTCTTCATAATCCTTACGATAGCCAAGACAATCATTCTTTAGTATATCTAAATAATTCCCGGAGTCTCCTACATTCTTTGCAGTACGTATGTTATCAGAAAATATCTCTAACAGCTCTTTATTTCTTAAAGCAGCTAAGATATCAACAAAATCAGCATATATTTGGGATTTGGATTCAACCGGTAGGAGGTGCAACTCCATATTTTTTTGATTCATCATATCACACATGAATTATTAGAGAAATAGATTTATAAATCTTACCGCATTTAACCACTCAGAAATAACTACTATACTTTGGCCCCCTCTCAAACGCTCGCCGCTGAACTCTCCTCCGCTTCGCTCCGTCGCCTTTCGGTGAAATTAGTTCAGGTCACTTAACAGCAGATAAAACGGTTACGCCTACGGCTTCACCCAAATCCTGCTTCGCAGGACTTCGTTTATCTGCAAATGGTTAAGTGTAATTCAAAAAAGACTTTCTAAACTAATGATAGGACCCGAGCCAAAAGTATTATAAATATCCTCTTTAAACTACTATTTATGAACACAAAATTATTTTTTATTGTATTAATAATATTCACTATTCTACTTGGCAGGTGTATCAATAATCAACAAAATACATCAAACGACTGCGAGAAAATGGGAGGGGTATGTAGAACAGAAGGAAAGGAAATTCATTATCGTTCAGGAGACCTTCCATGTGGAAGTGATAACTATAAACCAGACATGTTTACTAATTGTTCTCATCCCTCAGATCTATGCTGCTTACCAAAACATACTTTTATAGAAAAGACAAAAGAGAAGTGTTCAAAAGATTCTGATTGTGCTTTGCCTTCAGAATATGCAATAAAATCAAGCTGTCGTTATGATGTAGAATGTGTTGATTTTTTCTGTAATGTGGTCTGTCCTGATTGGTAATACTTGCAACTTTTATTCTTTTGTAATATTTGGTTTCACCCTTGATACGAAAGTCTTTTTTGAACTTCTTCGTTTCGCTCCGACCCCACTGCGCTTGAGCTCCATTTCATTTCGCTCAGGACACATAACAAGAGGATAAAAGGAAAATTGCTCGGCTCGCAATTTTCCCAAATTTTCTCCGCTACGCTCCGAAAACTTCTTTTATCCTCAAATGTTATATGTAATTTAAAAACCCGTGCCAAACAAAACTTTTTATACTTAAAATATTAATTAACCTTATGATGAAAAAGTACACTATTATTTTTTTGCTAATATTTGTTTTCGTCACAATTATTGTATTTGTAATTTATCAAGATAACACCCACACAGCCAAAAATGATAATTATCCTCCCGCGAATTACCCAACAGAAGTATCTGAAAATTATCAATTTTATACTATAAGCCAACTTAATCAAATGAATGAATCGGGTATTTTTAACACAGAAGGCTATTTAGTGTATTTGTCCTACTGCCCTCCTTGTCCAAGTGACGTAGATTGTGCAATGTGTGAAAGCCCTCACATAGTGATATCTGAACGAAATAATTTTACCGAAGGCACTTATTTCGAAAATATCCGAATTGGTAAAATTGAATTTAGATACTCTTTATCAAAGTGTCAAGAAACAGAACTTGTTATTGACTACTTCTCGGACATAAGTTCAATTCAGGAGACATACCCCGAATTTAGGTGGCTAACATGGAATGAGTGGGCATATCCATTTGAACTTGATATGATGTATAAATTTACATTAGAAATTGTTAAACCACAAGAAAGTGTATATTATCCAAGAATTTATTCCTGCCCAAGACATACAATAATTGGAAAAATAATAGGGATTGAAAAAGTTGAATAAAAGGCACGGGTTCTTAAACTTGCTTCACTTCGTTCCGCACCCCACTGCGTTTTCCTCCCTTCGGTCGTCAGGACATATAACAAGAGGATAAAAGGAAAATTACTCGGCTCGCAACTTTCCAAAATTTTTCTTCCACTTCGTTCCAGAAAAACTTCTTTTACCCTTGATGTTATATTCAATGTGTTTAAATTCTAAAAAAGAAAAACGGCGGGAGATCAGGTGCTTTGCGCAGGGAGTTACTCTCCTAATAATTTTTTATCTTTCTTAGATAGTATTTTTTAATGTTTTTAAAAATAGGAGATGTAATGAAACTCCGATTGCAATAATCAAAAGTATTAATTTAACTAAGGGGCTTGAGATAACAAATAAGATTGAATATCCTATTGTCAACCATAAAAAAGTTATAGTGACGAACTTGGTTTTGATTGTAATTGCCCTATGCCGGATATAATTTGAGATATATTTTCCCAGTAGTCTGTGGTTTAATAACCAACAATACAATTTATTTGAACTCTTTAGATAACATGTTGCTGCCAATAGCAAGAAGGGTGTGGTGGGTAAGAGCGGTAGAAATATCCCTAATGTTCCAAGTATTACAAAAAGAGTCCCTAAAATAATTAAAATTGAGTTCTTAACCATAAAAATAGTTAGAATAGATTCATATTAAAATCTTTAGTATTATAAAAGTACAGCCGATGTTTGAACACGACCTGTAATTTAGCAACCGCCTGAGCCTCGCACGTATTGACTCGCTTAACTCAAATTGATTAGAACTTAAACACAACTCTTTGCCAGTCCTTCGGGATGTTACACTTCTGGTTCGGTTTTTCTTTCAGAAAAACGAATATAACAGGCAAATATACGGCAAAATTTCTTGCAGAAATTTTTCACAAATTCACCTGCGGCGAACTTCGCATAGTTGCATCAGTTAAGTCCAATCGCTGACTACGGGCGTCTCTATGGTTATTAATTCAAAATTATCGCATCATATTTTTCTTCAATGCTTAAATTATTTAAGTAGCGATATCCAAATATTGTTATGACTAACAAAAATAATATGAAAGAAATAAAAGATTTTTTTACACCTACAAAAAGAAAGGTCATTATTGCGCTCTTATTACCTATCCTCTTTGCTATTATCATTGTTTCCGTATCATATATTATTCAGGATATTCAAACACATTCCTCAGAATCGGAAAAAGGAGTGACTAAAATAATATTACCTCATGAAGAGAATAAAGCAGATTATTATAAACTCTTTATAAATTATTTACTAAAGTATGGACATTATCTAATAGCGAGTTTAATTATAAGTGCGATTTATCATTATCCTCTTGCATGTTTTGTTTCCAAATTAATATCTGCGCATAAAAAAAGTGGTCTTAATGGCGTTTTTTCAATAAAAAATATAATAATATTGATTGTATTAATCCTAATTTTCAATCCTATTTCTTTAAAATTAATCAATTTTTTCTTTTTATTCTATACAACATCTCAGCATATTTCGTGTGGTCTTAAAATAATAAATATCACTGAAAACGGTCCAATTGATAATGCAGGCATATCCAAAGGTGAGATAATTTATGAGATTTATTCTGATGATTGGTCTGTATTTACATACACGCCTTCATATCTGGGATATTATGTTATGCCTCGCACAAATCCAGAAGATGAAATAAGTGTGGTAACAGATAAGAACACATATATTGTCAAAGTTGGAAAAACAAAAGATGGCGAACCACTTTTAGGTTTGGTGACATATCTGAATAGATGCGCTTGCGGGGACGGTATATGTGAAAGAGGAGAGGAATATATTTCTGAAAAGGAGTCAATACTTGTTGAAAATAGAGAATATTTTCCGAGCCATTTTAGGGATCATGGTTGCGAAAAAGACTGTATATAAGTTTTTTATTCTTGCACGCACGTAGTCAGCGACTTCTCCGCCTCTTCGAGGCTACGACCTTTCGGTTCAATTGGTGAAGGGGACTTAACACGAGCTATACGATTCGCTAACGCTCATCCAAATCGTTGCAAGCAACGACTTCTCAAAGCCCCATACGTTATACGCAATTCAAGCCCGATCCCTTAGAAAAGTATATATATAATAAAACAAATAATATTCTGACTATGAAAAATTACACAATTATTGCAATAATTATTGTTTTTGTAATTAGTGGATATTTTGTTTATCAAATAATTTCTGAGACACCTACACCAGATATTCAACCGGAAGCTCAAATCCAACCCGATGACACGAATTGTGCTGAGAAAGGAGAATATATAAATTATCCATCAGGCACAAGCAAAAATATGCCTGACGAATGTTGTGCAAAATTAAAAGGATTACATTCTTACAGAATTGAAAATGATAAATGTGAAGTGCTTATCGGCGGACCTTTTTTAACTTGTATGCCTTGTGGTAATGGAATTTGCGAAACAGTAAATAATTTTGAAGAAAATAAATGTAATTGTCCTGAAGACTGTCAATTTGAAAATTTGACAGATTCGGATGAAAATAAAGTCTACACTGTAAAAGAATTATTAGCTTCTGGGTTGCCAAAAGGACAATATGTAAAAGTTAGAGGCATAATGGGTCCATATATAATGCTCAGGGTAGGAGAGGATTATGAAGGACCTGGAAGCGGATGTCTTTTGACAAGCAGTGATTATAATGAAATGGACAAAGGATACTCTATTCATATTGGAAGCGGAAAGGAATTATTAAAATATAATGAGAAAGAAATAATTGTAAGCGGTCTTGTTAGATATTGCGGAGGCAATAAAATTCCAGAGTATATTTGTGGACTTACAAATGTTGAATTTATTGATTCTATAGAAGAAACTGTTTCAGAAGTTGAACTTATTACACTTGATGCTTATAATTGGGAGGCTCTTGGATCAACAATAGTAATTGAAAAAGACGGTGCATATACTGTTGAATTTGGAAGACCAGGAATTAAGGAAACAAGGGAAGGAAAATTAACAACAGACGAATTAACTCAAATTATCAATAATGCAAACATATTCTCCATGAATGATAAATATACTGGTCCAAGAAAAACTACAAGATCATGGATGCAATATAATTTGATTATTGAAACAAAATCTGGTTCTAAAACGGTCAATTTTCATTCAGAAGATGAAACAGCTCCACAAGTTCTACATGATATTGTTGACAAAATAATTCAGTTGACAAAATAAGACGGGCTCGGGCTTGAACTCAAGAGGACGCTGCGCTTTCGTCGCTTTGCTCCTCACCCTCGTATAACAGGGCTTATGAGGAAAATTGCTCGGCTCGCAATTTTCCCAAATTTCTTCCGCTTCGCTCCAGAAACTTCTCATAAGCCCGAAAGTTAAACGAAATTTCTAATTCTCCTAATATCAACACCAACATCAATAAGGGGCTTGGCTTCGCAGAGACACTAATTTATCAATAACAGCAACGGGGGGAGTTCAATCCTAACGGATATAGTGGCTTGACTGCGTCAAGAATTATCGGGGGAGTTCATCCTACAGATACATAGTCTTTTGCTTTGCAAAAGAGAACGGCGCAGTAAATCACATTTTGGTGAATTTTAGAACATCATCTATGAACTCATGGAAATCATTGAGTTCCGCGCTCAGGCTATCATATACCAATTCGTCATCAACAGAGCCATATCTGTGAACCAGAATATTGCGCAATCCTTTCATCTCCCGTAATTTCAGAGTCATCTTTTTTGAAAATATTTTCTTTTTTTCCAGTTTATCAAATACATCTTCTTCTTCAACCGGTATACCAAGTTTCAGGTCTTTTACCATAAGCATGCAGATATCGATTACAGATTCTATTGATATGTGGAGGAGGCGCTCACATGATCGCTTTTTCTCAATAGAGATTTCATATTCTTCATATGTCTCAGGTAATATCTCTACAAGCTCATCTAAATATGAGTCTAATTCATCAATTTTTGATAGTATCCTTTCTTTATCAGGCATTCATAACACCCTCCAGATATGTTTTATATCTTGGCTCGAAATAATTGAAGTCCCTGATTGTCTCAAATGCAATATCATATAATATGTCTTCGTTTTTGCAGAGTATGACTTTTCCATCTTTTAATATCCTTGAGCGGATATAGATAGGCAGCTGCTGGTATATCTGGATATCTGTTTTATTGAAAATTGCAAGATATTCCAGTTTTTTTCTTGAAAGAGATAGTTTTGTGTATTTTTCAGGGTATAGTACAAGACATATGTCTATGTCGCGATAAGGCTCTTTTCGCGCGCAACTTCCAAATAACACAACTGCAAGTATGTCTTTGTCCTTTTTTGCTTTTTTTATGATAGCGCCAGACTCATCAATGATGTGTTTGCTCATAGTAAATATATGTCTTGTGTATGTTTATTAATGTTTCAGGACAGCATGATTTGTGCCAAATCCAGACCCCTCAGCAAATCCTGACCACATTCTCACCACTTGGCATACTCATAAACTTCTCACCAACCGCGGTCCTCAAAACAACCTTCTCACCGCGAACAACCTCCCCAATCACACACGCATCACAATCCAGCTTTCTCAAAATCCCAACCACATCATCCGCATCACACCCGCGCACCCCAAACACAATCCTTCCCTCGCACGCAATCTCAAAAACATCAATCCCAAGAATATCACATATCGCACTAACCTCCTTTTTAACCGGCACCTTATCATCATCCACAACAATACCTACCTTGCTCTTCAAAGCCATATCATTAAGGCACGCAGAAAGACCGCCGCGTGTAGGATCCTTGCATGCTTTGATATAACCTCTGCACGCATCAACAGCCTCATAGACCGGGGCGCAGTCAGAAACAAGCGAACTCTCATACCCGAATCGCGAAGAAAGAATCGCTGCGCCATGGTCACCAATACTACCGGATACAACAATCTTATCCCCTGCCTCAAGACCGTGGTTAGGAATAACCTTATCACAAACACCGACACCAGAAACATTAACCACAATACCCTTGACCTCCCCCCTGGAAAGAACCTTCGTATCCCCGGTAACAACAGGCACATTCACCTTCTCGCAAACCCTGTTCACAGACTCAAGAATCTTCCACAGATCATCATCAGAAAAACCTTCCTCAATCACAAGCGCAAGCGAAATCCCAATAGGCTTTGCACCCATCACGCAAAGGTCATTGATAGTGCCGCAAACAGCAAGTTTACCAATATCCCCGCCCCGGAAAAACACAGGCTCAACAGTAAAGCTATCTGTAGTAAAGACAACAAACTTATCCCCCATTTTCACATAAGCGCCGTCGTCAAGAACACCAGAGAACCCGCCCTTAACCTTAAGCTTGCGCCTCATCTTATCAATAAGCGCACCCATCTCAAGCCCGCCCGCACCATCATTAATAGTAACCATATAAAAAACCCAAGTGTATCTCCATACCCGCTTGCACTTCCAGGTAATCATGCACCTGAAAATTTAATCCGGACAATCAAAAGAACTAAAGGCACTTGACCTTTAACTTTTTATTCTTCTTAGTATACACAGAACTGATATCATACAACGTCTTCTGGGTAGTATCTCTTCTTCCTCTCTTCTTCCCGAACATACCGCAGATCTTCTTAAATACACTATCCTCTTTTTGATTAGCACAGGATATCATGCCTTTCCCATAATTACCATACTCGTACGAAAATGTAGATTTCTGTTTTCTTTTACGACCAATCATCCCGCCCAGTATATTGACATCCTTCATCACACCTTCATTAAACGTCTTCTTCTTACTTTTCAGTTTTAAACCCGATGCATGATGAAGTCCGCCAGTCGAATGCTGCTGGCTTGTATTGTAATATTGCCAGCCAAACGCCCCGAAAATCAAAAGTAAAACAACAATCAGACCATAACCAAGCCAATTACTCTTCTTCCCATTACCGGAAATACTCTCATGCTCATCAATCCCTGATTTAACTTCAATCATCAAAGACTCAGCATATTTCTGGTTTTCATAAGCCAAAAGATAATCCTCACTCTCAATTGCTGCTTTGGCGCTCTTCAGATACTCCTCAACCTCAGAAAGGGTATGATTCAGTTCAGCCAGGTTCGTATTATTGGCATCACCATGCAAAAGCACAAGCAACAAATCGTATATCTCAAGATATTCTGAATCCAGTTTAAACATAGTATTATCGATCACAACTTTTTCATCATCATCCGGAGTGACCTTCAAAGTAAACGAAAAATTCGCATTGGCATTGGAAGATTCAGCAAGCGCAATAACCTCATGCACCCCAATCGAAAGATTAACAGCATTTATCTCAATCTTAACAGAATCAGTTGCTCCGCTCACAATTGACGTTGAATAATCTGAAAGAAAAGCATACCATCTCCTCGATACATCCGCAATCTCAAGCGAAAAACTCAACTCCGTAATATCCTTCTCACCATTATTCATCATATCAAACGTAACATTTCGAAACGCCCCATGCTCAATTTCAATATCATCCGGACCTTTCGTAATACTAAGCGAATACTCTGAAATTTGTGCAACTGCAGCAACCTCCCCTTTCACACACGCATGATCAGAAATAATTTCACCATCTGCGCAATTAAGCTCCTTGCAGATTAAATGCGTATTGCAGTACTCATCCCCAAAACAGTCATCATCTGTGATGCAGTTAGGATAATCCATACCTGTAGTTGTCGTTGTAGTCGTTGTTGTGGTAGTCGTATCCTGTGTCGTGGTCGCTAGTGTAGTCACATCAAATGTATCCATTGCATCCTCGAAAAACGTATATTTGCGCCCTGCACTATCATTTCCTGTAATCGTCAGATCGATCTCATATGCACCATCTACAGTAGGTGTAATAGTAAACGCGCAGTTATGGGTTGCTCCCGGCAAAAGACTATTGGGCATTGCCCAGGTGCAGCTTGCTGGACTGATAATGCTCTTCTGGGTACTGCCAAGATAAACTTCTGGTGTAGCAGTAATATTATACAGTGTAGTAACTCCAGAATTCTTGATTGTTATGACAATATCTTCAGCATGGTCTTTATAGATTGCGCCATCAGTTCCCGACGGGGAATAATCCGGTCTTGGAACTGTCTGATTATAAGTACTTGTATCAACACCGCTATATTCACCGCTCGTCACACTAACAGAGATAGTATGAAGACCTGGGAATGTGGCATCAGACCTGTCAGTATAATAATAATTCACATCTGATGTAACATTGAATGTATAGACACCCAAACCCTCTTCAACAAATACCGAACTATTACTTTTATCACTGGTATAAGTACTGCCAGCTATACTCACATTATTCCATGGTATTGACGTTACCCCGGTCCCATTAGGGTATTTCACAGAAAACATCACAGAAACATTCACAGACGAATTATCCACAATATCCTGGCTGAGTTCAGTTATAGTCACATTATACCCGACATACAAAGAATAATTATAAGCATCATTATTAGTCGCATTCAACTCATCAGCCCCGTTTACAGATGCTAATGCTTTCAGGGTGTGATTGAACGTGTTTTGAAAACTATTCGTATATGTGACATTCACAATCTCATTTCCACCGCTTACCAGCGTCTCATTAGATATTGTCCTGCTGCCAAGAGAAGCACCGTCAAGTTCAAACGCAACCGTAACATTTTGTGAGATATTCCCGTTGCCGACATTTTTAACAACAGCAAAAACCATCATATCACTCGTCGCAACAGGATTTGTATCCTCGGTAATATTGAAGTATACATAATCAACAACAATCTCTGCTCCGACAACATTCAATGTTCGCGCCGATGCAGACATACCTGTATTTCCAGCATCATCAGTACAATTCACATACCACAAATGACCTTCTCCAATCAAAGATGTATTCACCTGGATGCTTAATCCGCCGGTATTATTCAAAATATAGGCACTCCCATTAGGCTGCTCATCCACAAAAACCTCGCAGATCATATTCTCATCAAAATTATCCGAAGCATTAAAATACAGCCGCGGGTAATAAGTATCACTAAAGTTCGCATTATTCGTAGTATTCAGGTAAACAGAAGGCGCAACAGTATCAACCGTAGTACTCACAACAGACGAATTCAAACTATTTCCCGCATTATCCAAAAGCTCAACAATAAAATAATGCACCTGATTCTCTTCAAGCCCCGACACACTATAATCAAAAGTAGCATTATTGGTGGTTCCATGAACCGTAAAATTAACACTCTCCGTAGAATTATATACTGTATAATTAAGAACTCCCGAAACATTATCACATCCACTATGATTTGTCCAGTTCAAAACAACAGACTGCGAATTAACATATCCCTCAAGTGCATCAACCGAAGCTGCCTCAGTAACTATCCCGTCAATTGTAGAATATAATGTCGTCACATTACTATCTCCCGCACTATCCAGAGTATTGATTGTCCATGAATAACTCGTCTCAGCAACAACAGAATCACTGGCAGTAACATTGAACCAGATATACATTGATGACCCGCTAGCAAGCCCCAAACCAGATGCATTAAAGCAATCAACCCTTGTAAGGGTGGTATTCGAGCAATCCCAGTTAACTAAAGACTTATCTATAGTTGAATTAACAAGAGTAAATCCCGCAGGCACAGTAACATTGACAGAGACAATAGAATCATTAGACCCTCCGTCATTCATAATCGTAAAATTAACAATCTCGCAAGCATCAGGCGCAGTCCAGTTTCTCCCATCCAGACCATTACCAAAAACACCGCTGATATTTAGCTGTGTATCAGAAGAAAGCATATGGCTCGAATACCCTGCCCCGACAAACAAAAAAATCACAAGCAACCCAAAAAGACACAATTTATTCATATTCACAACCCTCAAATAAAATTATATTCTATATCCGCTTAAACAATAACCCTTCTTATCTTTTCTTCCTTTATTTATTTAAAACATACTGTTCTGCCTCAATATATCAATATATTACTCACCAGACATTAAATATTTATCTTACACCATACACCCCAAAAACAATATAAAACTCAAAACCAATAGAATTCTAAAGG
>DAOWAN010000027.1 GCA_030634545.1 Candidatus Nanohalarchaeota archaeon | reverse complement strand
GTTAAACCGTGCTCTTTTAGAAGTGCACGCGCTTGCTCTTTTGTAAATAGTTTACTCATTTCAATCAACCTCCAATAGTCTTTGATTAACTGTATGTTAACCTGCGCTATTAGAAGTTTCAGCAAAATTATTTACAGTCCCGAAATTTTGTTAAATTAATAATAAATGCATATGCTTCCGATAATCCACCTTGCCCTAATTTTATTTTTTTTGAGATATCAAAAGAAATGAAAGATTACACGCTTTCAAAATCTAAAAATAAGTCATGTAGGGTTGAATTTGAGAAATATCTAAAATTAGTCTACGATGAATACCGAAGCTTTCCATTTCATAACTGTGACTCAATTCCATTTTATGCTTCAATAAGTAGTATGATTGGTTTGTCTTCTGGAAAATTACCTGTTAACAATAAAATTAAATGGTCAGTTGAGGTTATTGATTTTGCTGTAATCGTATTTAAGGTAATTGATATGTATCTGAATCAAATGATACAAATACGCGAATATTGACAATTCTTTTTTTTGTAGTATAAGAATTTGTTGGCAACATCATCCATATAATTTTTGAAGACCTATGTTTTTGTAGTGTAAGATTGCCCATTATCGGTTCTCAAAACGTTTTTTGTGTGTCGACAGAATCCACGATATAGAGAAGATGACTCGCTAAAATTATCATTTCAACGGCTTCTCTGGGTTCTATAGGTACATGTCGGTGACTATGCGGATTCTTATAAGAGCCGATTGCCCCTGCAAATAAATGTGATAATGCTTCTTGTTCGGGTATCGGTGTGTTGGAATTGGACAGGCAACCCTTTGGACTAAAAGCTTTTCTCATTAAATCAACACCTAAATCTGTCGGTGCAGAGTTACTCGCTTTGCGTACGGCAACCTCTACATCTTTGAAAGCTTGAAAAACGGCAGTATCATATTCCCCTCGCATGAATAGAGACCAAACCTTTTGTGCAATTATAGGATGCAAAATGTTCTTGGGTAGCATATTTGCATGACGATATGCTTTTAAATCCGAAGATTTTTTTAGGCGTTGACCTCTCCGTGTTACAAAAACGAACCCCTGATCACTACCTGGTTTTTGCGCTATGAGACCTTCTCTCTCTAACCAAGACCAAGCTTCCATTAAAGCCATACTTATCTTGTTTTGGTGGTCTGGCGGATATTCTCTTACAGCGTGTGGCATTCCAAAATTATGTTTATTTAAATCTGGGTGACCTTCCTCAAGTGTATTAAAATATTCTATAACAACACCTGCAAGTTCCTCAGGCTCAAGCGCAAGTAATGCTTCATGGTTTTGGATTATAGAATAAATAGACATCAAATACCGCCAAAGAAGATATTATGGAATATATTAGTATGCATCTTTTTAATCTTATTGCGCAATCAAGGTCTCAGTATTCGTAAGGTAGCCAAAGAAATGGATATTAAGCCGTCCAGAGTGCAGTATGTGCTTAAGTGCTTAAATCAATAGACAATAAGGATACATTGATTATGGAATCATTATGCTTATCTAGTATGCTTATATTATTTCTTATTCTCTTAATGAATATGGTCGCTTGGGATGAGATAAAAACTCAACTTTCCAGAGAACTATGGAATAAATGGTTTATTTGTCTCGGAATTTCAATATTTTTATTTTTTTGTGCGTTCAAGTTAACCGATTCGAATCTATTAAAAGTTGTAAGCGTTTTTTTCTTCATTTTTTCTTTCAGAATATATCTACATAATACAAAATTTGATAATAATAATCAAAAAAACGCAATGTGGATTTTATTTCTATTAATTTTTTTTCTGTCGAGTTCTTATGCATCTATCACTATCAGTAGAAGTCCTATTGCAGTCATCATTTCTGTCATGATGCTAATCTTTTTTATTTTAACAATACCCGCAGCTGTTCTAGGTGGGAGTATTCATCTTTTACTCCATAGTAAAAGTCTTAAATACATAATTATTTTCTATTTATTTTTAATATTAGCAACAATAATTATTTTCGGCTTCCTCTTTGCTTTGCTTAGTGGTTTTGAAGGTAATGAACTAAGATGGACGGACAACAAAACAGTCGTAAGCGATGTCGATGGCGGAATATTCAATACATTCAATTATTTCAGTGCATTAGTGTTTTACTCAAATACCTTTGGTGACATAACACCTTTTGGAGTTTCAAAATTTTTGGTTTTTATAGAGCTAGTTTTCAGTTTTATAATTCACACAATCGTCTTAGCAAGGACAGTAGATTCGGACTATGTAAAGAGAAGATTTAATCGTAAGGTGAAAAATTGATTTTAAGAAAAAAGTATTCATAAAAACTTTCGTATCTTATTGTACAAAAGGATTTCCTTTTATACATCACATAACAACATCAAAAATCAACAACAGTAAATTTATGTTTCAAATACCCTTTTATACAGTGGTCAATGACGGAGATATCCGAGTTCGATTAGGTCAATGCTTCTTTTATGTGGTGTTCATCGCCACCTTATCGTATCCTGCGTTCCTGCGTGTCGTGTGTGGATAGTTTGAGGAGGAGTTTGTATGGTTGACTCGGTGGTGTTCGCTATTAGGTTTGATGTTTAACCTATATTAGTAAATGTTTTTAATGTTTAGATTTCAATGTGTTATATGATTCTTGACAAAGTAAAGAAATATCTGTATAGGTTTAAAATATCAATAATATTTCTAATCATATTGTTATTAACAATACGGTTTCTACCTCGTGATTTTTACACATTTCCAGGAGGAGGTTTTTTCAGTGAGATGCCTTTTGGGCTAGTGATTGTTTTATTTTTGTTATTACTCCGTTTTTCATTATATAAAGAAGGAAGAAATTGTCTGTAAAACCATTATTCTCTGATGTGTTACTGGTGTCGATTTCTCGGTGACTTTTGGCAGTCCTATAAAGAGATGGTTGCTGGACGGATTTGTAGTGTAAGAATTACCTCTCAGAAGCAGGTTATTATGCGAGATGTGACCCCCAAAACCATTACAAATAATAAGTTGATTGACAAATAATCCAACATGGATAAAAAGCAGGCTTACCATTTGATGGTTGCTAGTGTCCTCTTGATTGTTGCCAGTTACATAGACCTAATCAGCCGTGTATCAGGCTTAATTATTGCAGCAGTAGTAATTTATGTCCTTGTCCGTAGCATAGCGAAATCATAATGCAATATAATGGCACATAAGGGTCTTAGACCCGACCCTACACGGGCGACAGACACCGAAAAATCACATAGAAAACAGGGGCTAACTGATACTTATTTCTCGGTAACTTTTGACTGTCCTATAAGAGATGAATTATGGACATTTTTCATCGGTAGCGGGTATCGGTTTATTTTTGGTGTCTTGTTGTCGTTTTTGTGCAATCTCCCGAGATTCAGATATCTGAATTTCGGGGAGGACATCGCCTTTTTTTAGATTTGCCATACTATGTTCTTTAGCTTTCGGTCTCAATATTTCTGCCTTCCGGAGTTCAAGCTTGATTTTGTAGTGTAACCTTTCTTGTTATTGATTATTAATGTTTCTGCCCTTTGAGTGTGCCTTTCGTGTTAATTATTTCATCGATTACCTTTTTTTGGTTATCGGTGTTCAGTCCGATTATGTCCCGCACCCCGCCTTCTGTGAAAGTGATTGGCGCATTTGCGCCATTGTCTGGCGCACGACCTAATTGATTGCTTTTAGCCAAATCCAGATTCTCTGTACCAATCTTTTCTATAATAGATGTATAGTTTTTGACTTTCTCCCTTGACCATCCAATCCTTTTACCAATCTGTTCCTGCGTCTGTTTCTCATCACCCCTAATTATAATCCTACATGAACTATTGGATATCGATATTTCGGTCAGGTTGATGGTGTCCTGAAGGTCGGGGTGAGGATGAGAGAGAAGCTTATGGATGAATATGATAAAATGAGATCTATTGAAACTCAGACCATAATGCTCCTACCGGCAAATGTTGTCATTTCTCTTAGGGTGGTGGTCTTTGCAGTCACGGAACATATCATGAATATAAACATTGGTGTCCAATAGATGAAATATGTGGTCTGAATTCTTTATTTCACTTGGATTTTACGGGTTCTATACGGTATGGGCTTTTCTTGTCGGCGCTATTGCGGCTTTCGGGTTCATATCTCATTTCACCAAGAAAAAATTTATCAGGGATATTCTTTTTAGCTGGATTGTCGGGATTGCAATCATAACTGCCAGTCCTATCGGCGGGCTTGTTGGCGCAGTCTTTTTTAGGCTTATTACGATAGGAATCTCAAAAAAAATGTTTCTCGAGACCATAAAGGATACGTTTACAAAAGAGAATATTGATACAATCAAATTTGGAAATGGAAAGGTGATTACTGCAGTCATCCTTGTTTTTTTGTTTCTTAGATTGATGACGGTTGTTTTTGCGCCTCCGATGGAAGTGGATTGGTATGGTATGAAGGATGCGAAAATAGTCACTATCGATGATGGGGAAAACTCGGATGTGATGAATCTTGAGTGGGATGATATCAAAGATATGCGTATTGTCGCGCAGGAATATGCATTGCAGGTCCCGAAGACGATGGTGACGGAGACAGGGTGGAGGCTTTCAAATGACTGGGATGGAATCTATGCGATAGATGATACTCTCTACTGGGTCATGGCGTACGAGCCGACGCGGCTTGCAAATAATGGAGTGCCATCACCAGCGTACATTATTGTAAATGCTCAGAACCCTTCTGACAGGATTAAAATAAAAGAGACCATAGAATATTCTGAAGAGAGAAAAGGGCTTGTATCTTTCTTATATCAGGTTGTAACAGGGAAGATACGCGATGTCAATTTCAATCTGTGGTTCAAGCATCCATATTTCACTTATGGGGATACTGTATTTACACATGATGCTGATGGAAAACCAGTATGGTTCGCTCCTGTAAAGCTTGATCTTCCGACTATATTCATCACGAAATTCTATACGACGCAGGTAGGTGTCATCGTACTTGAAAATGATGGAAGGACCACACTATATACTGAAAACCAGATAAAAACGGGTGATGCGCCAGGGTGGCTGCTTGAAAATCAGGTGCTGATCGATGAGGATTATACTGAAATCCGTGTCGACAAATGGGCGGAATTCGCAAGCTGGAAGGGATTTTTAGATTTCTATTTCACACATGAGAATGTTTTTGAGATTGCGCAGGATCTTTATTTACAGTATGATAAGCCAGAGAATATAGGATACGGTCTTATCCAGCTTGAACCAGAAGGTCCTACAAGAAAAGCGATAACTCATTACCTTGAAATCGAGTCTGCAGGGAGGAGTTACGGGGATGTCACCATATATGATACTAGAGGATTGGGGCTGATTGGTCCAGAGAGGGCTTTGGCGGATGTCAGAGGTGAGATTTCGCTTTATAGTGACTGGTATGCATTGCAGCCCCTGTTCAAGCAGATTGAAGGTGGGTTCTATTATGTTATTCCAGTGTATTCGGGAGTGAGGGAGTCGATGACTCTGAAGTCCATTGCTGTTGTTGATGCAAAGAGCGAACAGGTGAAGCTTTTCCCATGGGGAACACAGGAGATAATTACTCCTGAAGGAGCACCTGAAGGCAATAAGACAATCGAAATGCCTACCAATTGCAGAATAATCGAGACGAATACGGTGAGTGGAAAATTGCGTTTCATTATTGAATGTGAATAGTATATTTTTTTATTATCTGATTATCGACGGATTGACTCTGTTTTGTATTGGACACAACACATTTCTATTGTTGTGTAAGAAATCTAAAATAGCGATCATCTAATCTGTCAGAAGATAAGACCTATGATATACCCAAAAAAGGGGATGGGGTCACAGGGATTCGAACCCCGATCAGAAGGTTTGCTCCCAATAGTCAAGAGTTTATATGTTTTATTGGTTTTATATGGTTTTACTTGTTTTTTTGGTTTATTGCTCATGTGGGAATACCGACTGCTGCCAGCAATGTCTTATATTGCAAATCATCGCGCTTTTAAGGGCGCTCAGTGCTCCAGTATGAATACTATTGTCTGGAGCCTACTATGCTGCCATTACACCATGACCCCGTTGTCATAGATGATATCTATCTTTTTGGACCTAAAACTTAAAAATCAATGGTATAATTGGGGGATTTAAGGATTCTTGCGCTGTGGTCTCATGGTGGTAAAAAATATATATATACTAGTGCGTGCCATAAAATATTATTTGATAAAATTCTTGTTTGGAGGGGAGAGAGATATGAAGGGAGAAGTAGAGATTACAATGAATGCCTCAAAGGCAGGTGTAAGTATAACTGACCATAAGATTAAGGACTCGTTTCGAAAAGCAGCGATGTGTGATTTGCTTGCTAGTGTTGAGCAGAGGGATGAGGAAGCCAGGAAAAATAATAAGGATTGCTTCAAAAGACCGCTTTGATTGAATGTTTTGTTATGTGAATGCTGAAGAATGTGGTGCGGTAGCCGAGAATTGAACTCGGGCCACTGCCTTGGCAAGGCAATATCATACCACTAGACAACTACCGCACAGTTTGATACTAGATAATTCTTATAACGAAACTTTATTAAGATTTTGATTTCTACAGTATTTTGATGACTGATTTAAATAAGGGTTCACAATTCAAGAAGAGAAGAAGAAGCAAAAAGCCTACAGACCAGATACAGGTAGCGGTTGAGAGGATAGAGATATTGTTTGAACAGGCAGAGGGAGCATTTAAGGATAATCCTGAGCTTTCGGACAGGTATGTTGAAATTGCGCGGAAGATCAGTATGAAATATAATGTGCCGATAGCGCAGAGGTACAAAAAAAGGTTCTGTCGAGGGTGTAATAAATATATTAGCTGTGGTGCTAATGCCCGTGTGCGCCTCAACAGCCAGAGAAAATATATACTGATAACGTGTGAAAACTGCGGCAAGAAAATGAGGTATGGTTATACTAAGCCTGCTAAGGCAGATGAATAGGTCTCTTGTATACCTGTGGAATTTGCCAAGAGTCTACAGTCTGATTGCGCTAAAGGTCTAATCATTATATATACTCATTCTGATAAAATATGCTTATGAAGGGTAAAGCAATAATGGGTATTGCGCTTGTAGTTATGATGGGTGTTGTGATATTTGGCGTTGTTTCAGTAATTAACGCAACACTTGACAAGCTGGATGAGCGATGTGAAAAATGCGGTGATGAGTGCGAAAGCAAAGCATGCATAAATAATTCTTCATCTACGGGAAGGATTTTTTCCTATGTTTTGATAGGTATATATCTTCTCTGTTCTTCTGGAATACTTTACTTTTCGTTCAAAAAAGAAGATGAAGAGGATGATTTTAAAATCACAGCAGAGTCATCGAAGTCACCTGAAACAGATGAGTATGCTTATGGCTGATATGTGTTGCAGTTTTGCAATACGTCTGCGACCATGCAAGTCACATAAAATTATATAAAGTTATCATTGTAAACTAATAGCGGTGTCTTAAGAGAGTTACAGCGAATAGTTTCATTCTTTTGAAAGGTAGAAGAATAAAAGTGATTTATAGGTGATATATTGACAACAGTATATGATGTGGAACCAAACAAGCTAATAGAAGAGACAGCAAAAGAGCTGAAGAAAGATGAAAATATAGACCCTCCAGAGTGGTCTCTTTTTTCGAAGACAGGTGCGCACAAAGAAAGAGTGCCAACTGATCGTGACTGGTGGTATGTCAGGTCTGCAGCGATTCTTAGAAGAATCTATGTTGAGCCGCAAGGTGTAGCGAGGCTTAAGAAAGTATATGGCGGTCGCAAGAATAGAGGCTATAAGCCAGAGAGATTCGCTACAGGAAGTGGCAGCGTGGCAAGGAAGAGTCTTATGCAGCTTGAAAAGGCAGGGCTTGTTAAGACAGATAAGAAAGATAAGGTCGGACGCATAATTACGCCTAAGGGCAGAAAATTCCTTGATAACATAGCGCATAAGCTGTGAGATTGTATGTACTGGGCGATGTTTGGATGACATCTATTGATGAGATTAAGAAAAGGAAGATGCAGGAGTATCTTGCGTCATCCCGTGATGCGCAATACCAACAGCAAATGATGGCAGAGCAACAGCAAGCAATGGAGATGCAGGCTCAGATCAAGCAGGTTTTGGGCACAATATTATCAAAAGAGGCGCAGGAGCGCATAGCGAATATACGGAATGTAAAGCCGGATTTTGCGCTTCAGGTGGAGATTTATCTGCTGCAGATGTTTCAGGCAGGCAAGTTGAAGCCGCCTTTGACTGGTGAGCAGCTAAAATTGATTCTTGACCAGATTGTCAAGAAGAGGGAGCCACAGATAATCCGTAAGTAATATAAAGGTTTTAAGTTTAAAAGTAAATTCTGATTAAACTGGTGATAAAAATATCCTCAAAAAAAACACTTGGAAGAAAACTGAAGTTGATAAAAGCTAAAAAGACGGCAACCTCGTCACCCAGATGGGCTGATATAAAGAAGTTCGGGATGGGTAAAGCAAGGTTCAGGTCAATTAAGCGTTTTGCAAGCAAGCACTGGCGAAGGCGCGGCGGTTTGCAGATATAAGAGAGAATATGTGATATATTATGGCAAAAGAGAAAGATAAAGACAATGAGAAAGTTTATACTATTCCTTTAAGGGATGCATGGAAAGGTCCATGTAAGAAACGGGCTAAGAAGTGCATGTATGTTATTCGTGAGTTTGTCAAGAGGCATATGAAAACAGAGACTGTTAAGGTCGGTACGGCGCTCAACCAGGAGATATGGAAATGCGGCATAAAAAGTCCTCCGCGCAAGCTTAAAGTACAGGTGGTACCTCATGAAGGTGCTGTGTGGGTAGAACTGCAGGGTGTTAAGCTGGAACTCAAGAAGAAGGAAGATAAGAAGAAAGAGGCAGCTCCTGAGAAGAAAGAGGAAGAAGTTAAGAAGGATGATGCAAAGGTAAAGGATGATTCTGTAGTTTCTGAGAAGAAAAAGGAAGATAAAAAAGAGGCTGAACCTAAGGCGGAATCCAAAAAAGAGGCTCCTGAAAAGAAAGATACTAAGGAGAAGGAAGCACCTGATTCCAAGGAGAAGCATGATCCATCTGAAAAACTGCCTCCAAAAGCAAAACTGCATTAAGTGAAGATGAAATGAATGTTTCAAAAGCGGATTTCCACGGGGATCCCAATGTCGGGCTCTATGGAGTGGTTACAGATAAATTCGTAATACTTCCTGATGATAGTGTGGATGTATCTGGTCTTAATGCAAAGGTGGTTTATTCTACTGTGGCGCGAACTGAACTTTGCGGCATATTTATTTCTGCTAATTCAAATGGGGTCATAATCCCACGAATTATAACTGAGCGCGAGGAAAAGCGTATACGTGAAGGAATAAAGAAAATCGATAAGAACATAAATATACTGAAACTTGACATAAATGAGACCTGTCTTGGGAATCTTATATTATGCAATGACAAGGCTGCGATAATTAGTCCTGCTCTTGAAAAGCATAGTGATGCTATCAGCAAGTGCCTTAATGTGCCTGTGGTTACAGGAACTGTGCTTGATCTTGAAATTGTTGGCTCGTTGTGTGTTGCGACGAGCAGGGGATTTCTTTTGACTATCAATGGAGAAGAAGGTGAATTTGAGTTCATTAAAAAGAATTTAAAGGTTAGTGGTGATATAGGTACTGTGAATTTTGGCGGAACGTATCCCAAAAGCGGAATACTTGCGAATTCGTCTGGCGCGCTTATCGGAAAGCTGACGACGGGTCCTGAAATTGCGAGAATTGAGGAAGCACTAGGATTTTTGGAGGATTGACTATGAAACCAACAATGGATAAGGATATGCAGGGAAAAATGATGGAACTTGAGAGTTTTAAGACGCAGCTGCAGCAGTATCAGCAGCAGAAATCACAAATCATGATGACTGTCCAGGAGATGATGAGTGCAAAGGCAACTATTGACGGGATAAAGGATACAAAGGATGGTGAAGAGATGATAATTCCTATTGGCGGCGGTACGTTTATCAGGGGTATTATCACTGATCCTAAGAATGTTATCAGTTCTGTTGGTGCTGATATTGCGGTCACAAAGGATGCTCTTAGTGCTAAGGCATCTATAGAAGAGCAGATAAAGTTAGCAGAGGAGAATGTGGCTATGCTTGATTCTGAGATGCAGAAGATTGAGATGCGTGCGCAGGAAATTTATGTTGAGATGGAATCTGGCACGGCGAAGAAGTAGCGCTCTTATTCTTACCTGGGGATTATGATGTTTGGGTTATTCAAAAAGAAGATAAAAGATGCAGTGGATAAATTATCAGGCAAGATTGATGAGGAGACGAAGCCTGATGAAAGACCAGGGGTGGTTTGCGATGTTTTTCAAAAAGAAAAAGAAGAAAAGCGTGCCGAGAAGGATATTGAATTGGGGAGTGAAGTTTCTTGTGATGAATTACGCAGTCAGGAAAGTGAAAGAGATAGCTGCACAGAAACTTTCAGAGAAGAAGAAAAAAAGTCAGAAGAAGTGAAGAGGGAAGGGTTTTTTTCTAAGATCACAAAACCTATTACATCTAAGACACTGTCGGATGAATTTTTGGATGATATTCTGTGGGATCTTGAACTTGTGCTTCTTGAGAATAATGTGGCACAGGTTGTTTCGCAGAAGATTGTTGCAGATATCAAGGAGAAGCTTGCAGGTCAGTCTGTGCGCAAGTCGCAGGCGGAGAGGATCATCAAGGATGCTATGAAGAGTACTATCTCTGAGATACTTAACCAGGAGAAAGTGGATATTGATTCTGCTGTTGAGTCTGCCAAGAGTGAGGGGCGAGCTTTGTTGATACTATTTCTTGGGTTCAATGGGAGCGGAAAGACTACTACTATTGCAAAGACTGGCAAGTATCTGATGGATAAAGGATATACGTGCGTTTTTGCTGCTGCTGATAGTTTCAGGGCAGCTGCGATTGAGCAGCTTGAGTTTCATGGCAATAAGCTTGGTATAAAGGTGATTAAACAGAAATATGGTACTGATCCTGCTGCGATAATATTTGATGCTGTGAAGCATGCTAATTCAAGGGGTATCAATGTAGTTCTTGCTGATTCTGCGGGAAGGGTGCATACTGATCGCAATCTGTTGGAGGAGCTTAAGAAGATTGTTAGGGTGAATAAGCCGGATCTGAAGCTGCTTGTTATTGAGTCTATTGCAGGGAATGATGTTGTTGAGCAGGCGAAGGTGTTTGATGAGGTCGAGCTTAATGGTGTGGTACTTACTAAGACGGATGTTGATGATAAGGGTGGAAGTGCACTTTCTTTGTGCTATACTTTGAGAAAGCCGATATGTTTTATTGGTACAGGGCAGGAGTATGGTGAGTTTGAGGAGTTTGATGCTACGCGCATGGTTGATAGTATTTTTTAGTGATGGCTGCTTTCGTTCGCAATGACTTAAAATCAAATTACTAAAGTTCTTCTATTTCTTCTTGAAACTCTTGAGGTAACAGTATTAATTTGTCAGGACCGTCATCAGATGGATAGGTTACGGGTATTGTTTTGTCTTCAAATTCCAGTTCATTATATAGACCTGCACCGGTAGCTGCACCTACAATATATCCCAGCGACATAACAGCTAAAATTGTTCCAGGAATAATGAGATCCGGATTATCTGTTAGAAATCCATAAGCGTCTACAAGCAATGACCCTGCCATTAGACACTCTGCATATTTTATCGGAGTACTTACGTCACTAATTTTTCTGTAAATTTCTGGTGGCATTTTAATCATCTTCTTGAATAAGGGAATATAATAAGTAGAATGAGTACTATAATCTTATAAATCTTGCGTATTTCACTACGTTCGAATAGTGATGTTCTCAAGTTCTTCTAAACCTCTTTTCTATCTCCTTCATTGTCATCTCTATGATCGTTGGGCGCCCGTGTGGGCAGGTATAAGGCGCATCGCATGTGTCGAGTTCTTTTAGGATATCCAGCATTTGCTTATCTGTCAACCTCTCTCCTGCTTTTATTGATGCTTTGCAGGCGATCATCTTGATTATGGAGTCTTTCAGGTTGTCTATGTCTGTTATTCTTGCTGCTTCTATGATGTCGTTGATTACGTCTGTGATGTTTGATTCACTGTATTGTTTGCCTAGTATTACGGGGATGGCTCTTACTGAGAATGAGTTGTCTGAATAGGGTTCTATGTCGAAGCCTGTGACCTTTAAGAGTTCTTTTTTTTCGTTTAGGATTGCTGCGTCTTTTTGGGACAGCTCGATTATTTTTGGGTTCAGTAAGGTCTGGCTTTCGTTTGGCTTGTTGCCTTTGGTTTTTTTTAATTTTTCGTAGTTTATGCGCTCATGGGCTGCGTGCTGGTCTATCATGTACATTGAGTCTTCTGATTCTGCTATGATGTATGAGTTGGTGATTTGTGATATTATCTGCATGTCCGGAAGTTTTTGGAATGTTATGTCTTTTTCTGTTTCTTTTATCATGAGCTGGCGCGGGGCTATTTTTGGGCTATAGGATGGTGTTTTTGTTGGTATGTAATTAGTTTTTTGCGGAGTATATGGCTGTGTTGATCTTGTGTATGGCACAGGTATTTTTTTTTGTGTTGTGTTGTCTTTTACTTCAGGGATGAGTTCGTTTTTTTCAAGTGATGATTTTACTGCACTGTAGACTGCTTCGTAGAGGTTGTTTTCTTTTTCTATGCGTATCTCTGTTTTTGCGGGATGGACATTTACATCTATTATTTTTGGGTCTATGTCTAGTGATATGATGAATACCGGGTGGCGTCCGATTGGCAGGTATGTGTGGTATGCGTCGTATAATGCGCGGGTTATCAGTTTGTTTTTTATGTGTCTTTTGTTGACGTATATTGACTGCTGTCTTTTGCCTGCGCGTGTCAGCGATGGTTTTGAGATGTAGCCTGCGATTTTTATTGCGGATGTGTCATAGCTTAGTTTTAGCATGTTTTCTGCTACGTCTCTTCCATATATTGTTGCGATGTTTGCCTGCATGTCGTGTGTTTTTGGTGATGTGAAGAGTGTGCTTGCGTTTGAGATGAGTTTGAAGTGGATTTGCGGGTAGATGAGTGTATAGCTTGTAATTACGTCTATTATGTTTGCGAGTTCTGTTGATGATGATTTCAGGTATTTCTGGCGCGCGGGGGTGTTGAAGAAGATGTCTTTTACGGTTATGGTTGTGCCGTTGGGGATTCCTATCTCTTTTATTGTGCGCTCTTCTGCGCCGTCCTGTGTGATTTCTGTGCCTGCTGGGATGTCTTTTGTTTTTGTCTTGAGGCTGAATCGTGATACGGATACGATGCTTGCTAGTGCTTCACCGCGAAACCCGAGTGTGTGGATGGATGAGAGGTCTGATTCGTCTTTTATTTTTGAGGTTGCGTGGCGCATGAGTGCGAGCCCGGCTTCTTTTTTTGTCATGCCTGTGCCGTTGTCTGTTATGCGCATCAGTTTTTTGCCGCCGTCTTCTACTTCTACTGTTATCTGTGTTGCGCCTGCGTCTATTGAGTTTTCTGTTAGTTCTTTTATGACTGAGGCGGGGCGCTCTATTACTTCGCCTGCGGCTATCTTGGAGATCAGGTGGTCGTCTAGAAGGATTATGCGTGATTCTTGGTCAGAATTATTTTGCATGCTTTTTCTTTGGGAGTTAAAGGTTAAATTTGTTGGGGGTGGATTATTTATATTGTTTCATTGCAGTGTCATTATTGTTCACTTCTCATCTCCTTCTATCCACTTCTCCAGAATCTTTTTAATTTTCATTTTCAGGTCAGGCAAATCATCTTTAACAACATCCCAAACTCTCTCAAAGTCAACACCAAAATAGGCATGAATTAGTTTGTCTCTCATTCCTGTGATATCCTTCCACGGAATGTCGGGGTATTTACCTGTTAAATTCCCGGGCAGATTCTTTGCTGCCTCACCAATTATTTCTATACCGCGAATAACGCTGTACTGGGTTTTTGTATCTGTCCTGAAAGTTTCTTTGGTTACGTTTTTGGTGAATTTTTCTATCAGTTCAATATTTTCCAATATGTCCTCAAGGAATATTGCACTATCTCTTCTTTTCATAATATCCCTACTTCTTCTTTTAGTATTTGATCCTTTAATCGTGGATGAATTGTTGAGTATTCAACAAAATCCACCTTTCTTCCAATATGCTCTTCAAGTTCCCTTTCTGTGCGCACCAGATCAAGTAAACTGAATTTTTTTGCTTTCTTAACTTTAATCAAGATATCAATGTCACTTCCTTTCCTGGCTTCACCACGCGCGAAAGATCCGAAGATTCCTGCTTTCACAATGCCATTACGCTTAAGTACAGGTACTATAATCTTCTTTATTCTCCTTATTTCTTCCATATCAGGTTTGGACTCTGCTTCTTTTTCATTCATATTACTGCCTCTTGTAAGTCTATAGTTTGCTTTTAAAATATATTAACTTAAGCCAATAAGCGGGTTATGTTCAAAAAAGGGTTTTTTGGATGTCTTTTTTGTTTTCTTTTTCTTTGTCTCTTTTGTTTTGTTTTTCGTTCAGATGCATGTCTTTTTTGCTTTTTTCTGTCTTTTTGTTTATGTCTTTTTTTGTGGTTGTTTTGTCTGGTTTATCTTTTTTTATCTCCTTTTCAAACTTCTTTTGCTCTACGGGATGGAGCTTGTATTTTTTTATCATCTTAAAGTCTTCTTTTTCGAGACCGGTCTGTATGTTTTTTGCGCGCTCGATGACTTCTTTTGGCAGACCGCTTAGTTTTGCTACCTGTATGCCGTAGCTTTTGTCTGTGCCGCCTTCTACTAGTTTGCGCAGGAAGAGTATTGTGTCGTTTTCTTCTTTTGCGGTCATGTGGTAATTTTTCACACCACACATCTCGTCTTTTAGTACGTTCAGCTGGTGGAAGTGGGTTGCGAACAGGGTCTTTGCGCGGATGGTCTCGTGGATGTATTCTGCGCATGACCATGCGATGCTCAGACCGTCGAATGTTGATGTGCCGCGCCCTATCTCGTCCAGGATAATCAGGCTTTTGTCTGTAGCGTTGTTCAGTATGTTTGCGGTTTCGGTCATCTCTATCATGAATGTGGATTGACCCATTGTCAGGTCGTCGTATGCGCCTATGCGTGTGAAGATGCGGTCTACTACGCTTATTTTTGCGCTTTTTGCAGGTATGAAGCAGCCGATCTGTGCCATGAGTACCAGCAGTGCTACGCTTCTCATGTAGGTGCTTTTGCCTGCCATGTTTGGACCTGTGATTATCATTAGCCTGTTTTTTTCTGTGTCGAGGTAAATGTTGTTTGTGATGTATGAGTCTGTCATCTTTTCAACTACCGGGTGGCGCGCATCTTTGATGTCAATTATACCTGTAGTGTTTATACGTGGTCTTATGTAGTTATTTTCATGGGAAATGTGTGCAAGGGATGAGTAGAAATCCAGCAGGGCTATGTTTTTTGCTACATGCTGGATGTCTGTTATGTGTCTTGAGATGTCTTCTGTCAGTTTTGTGAATATGTTGTATTCTATTGCGACTATCTTTTCTTCAGCGCCTAGTATCTGTGATTCTTTTTCTTTCAGATCTTCTGTGATGAAGCGCTCACTGTTGACGGTTGTCTGTTTTCGGATGTATGTATCTGGTACAAGGTGGAGGTTTGCTCTTGAGACTTCTATGAAGTAGCCGAATACTTTGTTGAACCTGACTTTGAGTGCTTTTATGCTGGTTTTTAGTTTTTCCTGTTTTTCGTATTGGGTTAGCCATTCTTTTGCATTGCCGGATATGTAGCGCAATTCGTCTAGTTCTTTGTCGTAGCCTGTTTTTATCATCTTTCCTTCTCTTATGCTTAGGGGCGGGTCTTCTGATATGGCTGTGTCTATTTTGTCGTGCAGTTCTTTCATGTTGTCCATGTTTTTTATTTTTTTTAGTTCTCTGGATTCTGTGTTGTCAAGGTGTTTTTTTAGGGAGGGGATTAGTGCAAGTGTCTTTTTTAGTGCAAGGAGGTCGCGCGCGTTTGCATTGCCGTATGCGATGCGCGATATGATGCGCTCGATGTCGTAGGTCTCTTTCAATGTGTCGCGTATGTTTTCTCTTGTTATGTATCCATCCATCAATTCTTCAACTGCGTCCAGACGATTATTTATTTTTTCAGGAATTATCAGTGGTTTCAGGAGTTTCTGTACTAGTGTTCTTGAACCTGTTGCTGTGACTGTCCTGTCGATTATGTCAATCAGTGTTCCTCGTGCGGTGTTTTCGCGGATGTTTCTTGTGAGTTCGAGGTTTTTCAGTGTTATGGAATCTATTGTCATGTATTCTGTGCTGCTGTGGAGGTGGATTTTGTTGATGTGCTTAAGTGAGGTCATCTGGGTTTCTTTGAGGTATGCTATGAGTGCGCCTGCAGAGGATACTGCTACAGGGTAATCTGCTATGCCGAATCCTTCGAGGGATGTGACATCAAGGTGCGCTTTTAGTGTTTCTTCTGCTTTATAGTGCATGAAGTGTTGCGCGGGGTATGAGGATATTCTTGCGGATTGGTTTATGTTCTTTAGTGAATTGTAGAATTTGTTGTTTGAAAAAAGCGCTTCGTCGACTATGATTTCTTTTGGTTCAAATCTGCTTATGTCATTTATGAATTCTTCATGGGTTGCGAATTGAGATACTAGAAATTCGCCTGTTGATATGTCTGTGATTGCCAGTCCTATTTGTTTGTCTTTTTTGTAGACTGCTGCCAGGTAATTGTTGTGTTTTTCTTCGAGTGTGCCTGATGAGAGTATTGTGCCGGGGGTGATTACGCGGATCACATCGCGCTTGACAAGACCTTTTGCTTTTTTCGGGTCTTCTATCTGCTCTGCGACTGCGACTTTGTAGCCTGCTTTTATGAGCTTTGCGAAGTACGGCTCAAAAGCGTGGTGGGGTATGCCTGCCAGGGGTATGGGTTTGCCGTCGTAGTTTGTGCCGCGCTTTGTCAGTGTTATGTTCAGGACTTCTGAGGATATTTTTGCGTCCTCGAAGAACATCTCGTAGAAGTCGCCCATGCGGAATGCGATTATGCAGTCAGGATATCTGTTTTTCATGTCGTGGTACTGCGCGAGCATGGGGGTTGGTTTGGGCATAAGTATTGATTTGATTGAAGAGTTAAAAAATCATCGCATCATGTTTTCCAGCATCTCAGGAGTCACCAGATTGTCAGGGTCTATTGCGTTTTGTGCTTCTTCTGGCAGGGCAATGTTCATAGGTTCATTGATGTTTGATATCTGTAATTCTGCGAGAGATGTTATTTCCATGCTTTCGGTTCCAAGCATGTCATCTTCATCTATGTCTTCAGCAGTTATTACCATTCTTAACTCTGTTCTTGATTTTTCTATGATGAATGTCTTTTTGTTGACCCATAAGGTTGAAGAATATTCTTTGATTAAATTATCGTAGTTGATGTCCGGAGGGAGTGAACCTGGCTGCTGCTCTGTTAGAGTATTTTCAGCTACTTTTCCTAAATCAGGGTTTATCTTTATGACATAATAAGAATTACTGTTGAAGGATTCGTCTTTCTGGCGCTCTATTGTTGCTGTTTCTATCAGTTCTGTCAATGCTCCTATCTTGTCTTGCTGTATCCATAATTCATCTTCAAATACTGTCTTTATCCATACATCCTGAATCCATGCATCCTGACTTCTTGTATATAGATAGCCATCCTGAATGTATATTTCTGCGTCCATCTCTTGTGTTTCAGTGTGTTTTCTATCTTCGGTGTCTACCAGAGAAGACATTCCTGTCATATCTGATTTTGCTGTTCCTTTCAGTGCCATTTTTTTATTTGCCCTGTCAATGTCTCCGTTTGAAATTATGCTGTATTTGATGGTCATTGGATTGTCTAAAACGCGTGTGATCATGCTCAGGTCCATGCTCATCTTCATGTCAATTGTGTAGGTATTCATGTCGGAGTTTGCCTGAATCAATCTGCTTTGGAGTTCATTTGTGGTGAGTTCTTTGGCGCAGCCGGAAGAGAGAAGGATGCCTGCTGTTAAAAATATGAATAATGTTATTTTTGTGTTCATATGTGATTCCTCTGTTGAGCTTGGATGTTTGGTTTTATGAGTTATGTTGGGTTTTGTTGTTTATTAAATTGAGATTTTAAAATCAACCAGCAGATGGATTAATCAAATCTATTTAAAATTAAATCTAAATACAATACTTATGTTCAATAAGATAAAGGATGCGCTTAATAAGTTTACGCGTTTCGGTGTTGCTGACAAGAAGGCTGTGGATGAGCTGGTACGGGATATACAGCGCACTCTTATTGCATCGGATGTAAATATTAAACTTGTTTTTGAGCTTTCGAAAAACATCAAGGAGAAAGCGCTTGATGAAAAGATACCTCAGGGGCTTACCCGGCGGGAGCATGTTGTTGATATTGTCTATAAGGAGCTTGTGCGCTTTCTTGGTGAGAATAAGCCGGAGATTATGCTTTCTAAGCAGAGGATTTTGCTTCTCGGCTTGTTTGGTTCTGGGAAGACTACTACTACTTCAAAGCTTGCAAAGTACTTTACTAAAAAAGGACTAACATGCGGGATGATTTCGTGCGATGTGTGGAGACCTGCGGCTTTTGAGCAGCTTAAGCAGTTGGCGGAGAAAATCAATGTCTCTGTGTATGGTGAGCCGGATGAGAAAGATCCTGTGACTATTGTCAAGAACGGGCTTAAAGTGCTTGAGGATAAGGAAGTCATAATTGTTGATTCTGCGGGACGTTCTGCGCTTGATGGCGAGCTGCGTGATGAGCTTGTGGAGATTGATAAGATATTCAATCCAGATGAGAGGCTGCTTGTCCTTTCCGGGGATATAGGGCAGGCTGCAGGGACGCAGGCAAAGGAGTTCAATGAGCTTGTGGGGCTTACTGGTGTTATTATAACTAAGATGGATTCCAGTGCTAAGGGGGGTGGTGCGCTTTCTGCGTGTTATGCTGCCGGGGTCACTACGAAGTTTATTGGGACTGGTGAAAAGACAGAAGATTTTGAAATATATGATCCTGTGAAGTTCGTGTCGCGGCTTCTTGGTATGGGTGATCTTGAGGGGCTTTTGGAGAAAGCAAAGGAAGTCATGTCTCCTGAGAAGGCGCAGGAGATGATGAGCGGCGAGTTCAATCTTCATACTTTCTATGATCAGATTGAGGGTATGAAAAAAATGGGGTCTATGCAGAAGATAATGGATATGATTCCTATGGGTGGTGTCAAGATACCGAAACATCTGTTAAATGAGAAGCGGGGTAAGATAGATAATGAAAAAACATGAAGGGGTGGTATGGCTTCAAAAGAGAAGAATGAACCTAGTCTGATAGATTCCAAGCGTATTGAGAGGGTGGCGAAAGGTGCTGGTGTTGAGGCGACTGAGGTTAAGGAGCTTATGAAAAACTACAAGCAGGTAAGTAAGATGATGAAGAAGTTCAAGG
>DAOWAN010000120.1 GCA_030634545.1 Candidatus Nanohalarchaeota archaeon | reverse complement strand
TTTTGTGAAGAATATTTTGGTTACCGGAGGAGCAGGTTTTTTTGGGGGGCTGCTTGTGAAGCGGCTTTTGGATGAGGGATATTTTTGTGTGAGTGTTGATCTTGAGAAGGATGATTTTGTTCATTCTAATCTGTGTTCTGTACAGGGGGATATCAGGGATGAGAAGCTGATGGATGGGCTTTTTTCCAAATATAAGTTTGATACGGTCTGTCATTGCGCGGCGATTCTTGCGCATGCTGTGAAGGATAAGGATTTTTTGTGGGGATCTAATGTGGATGGTACGAGGGCTGTTGCGGATATGGCTAAGAAGCATGGTGTGCGGAAGGTGATTTTTACTTCGTCGAATTGTCTGTGGGGGGAGAGTTTTGGGCGACCGGTTTTGGAGAGTGATGCTGCGAGGCCTGTTGAGATCTATGGGAGGTCTAAGCTTGAGGGTGAGCGGATTCTTCTTGAGTATAAGAAGGATTTTGATGTTGTTATTTTTAGGTGCCCGACGATTGTTGATTCGGGGCGGCTGGGGCTGCTTGCTATTTTGTTTGAGTTTATTGATGAGGGCAGGAAGGTGTGGGTTCTTGGGGGCGGCAGGAATGTGTACCAGTTTGTTTATGCGCAGGATTTGATTGATGCTATGTTGAAGGCTTTTGGTTACGCCCATAGTGATATTTTTAATATCGGTTCTGATGATGTGAAGTCGTTTAGGGAGATTTATGAGTTTGTGATTGATAAGGCGGGGACCGGTGCAAAGGTTGCTTCTTTTCCGAAGGCGATAGGTGAGTTTTGTATGAAGGTTGCTTATATGTTGAAGATGTCTCCTCTTGGGCCGTACCAGTATAAGATGCTTGGCGAGAGTTTTGTTTTTGATACGTCGAAGATTAAGAGGCGCTTAAAGTGGAGGCCGACTTTGACTAATGAGGAGATGCTTTATAAGTCTTATCTGTATTATCATGAGAATATTGATGATATCAAGGGGCGGAAGGATGTGTCTGCTCATAAGCAGGCGGCTAAGATGGGTGTTATCAGGGTGCTTAAGTGGGTGTCCTGATTAGTTGTGTCTTAGTTTTTTTGTGATGAGAAATTTGAGGTTTTTGATGCCGTCCTGGTAGCTGTCTAATTTTACTTCGCCGATGCGTGTCCTGTATTTTATTGGGATTTCTTTGCATCTGAGTCCTTTTTTGTATGCCTCGATTTTTATCTCTTCTGAGAAGGGCATGCCGTCGGAGGTCAGTGTGAGGTTTTTTAGTATTTTTTTTCTGAAGATCCACATGCCGCTCTGGGAGTCTTTTATCTTTACGTGGTAGAGGAGTTGTGTCGCGAGGGTCAGGATGTGGTTGCCTATAAGATGGAGTGTGCGGACTGATTTTTTGTCGCGGTGTTTGAACCTGTTTGTTGTGATGAAGTCGAGGTTTTCTTTGTTCAGGGTTTCGAGGAGGTCGGGAATGGCTGTCATAGGGTATGTGTAGTCGCCGTCGGCGGTGATTATTATGTCGCCTTTTGCTTTTTTGAAGCCGGTCTTATAGGCGCGGCCGTAGCCTTTGCGTTTTTCGGTGATTACTTTTGCGCCCTGTTTTTCTGCTATGGATTTTGTGCTGTCTGTGGATGCGCCGTCTATTATGAGGATTTCTGTTTTGTAGTTGTTTTTTTCTAGGGTTTTTATGGGGATTTCTTTGATTACCTGTCCTATGGCTTTCTCTTCGTTTATTGTTGGGATGATTATTGAGAGTTTCATGGAATCATTTTCGATGCTGTTTGTCAGTTGTTGGGTGTGTGGGATAGTTGGTCTATGTTGTATATGTGTGCGACGGGGATGCTGTGTATTTTTATTGTGCGCAGGGGTTTGGTTGATTCTATTATGTTTTTTTCTTCTTTGTTTCGTGTGGCTGGGTCAAGTATGATGTATTGTATTTTTCGGTTGTTGAAGTTGAAGTTTTGGATTATGTCGTATAGGGTCGGGTTTACGTTGTATGTTTTCTGGATGTGTGTTTCCAGCAGCCAGATGTTGTAGTAGTCTTCCTGTCTCTGGTAGAAGTATGTTTCTCCTGTGAGTTTTTTTGGGTTGTAGTATGTTTCGTTGTCTTTCAGGAGTTGTTTGAGTTCTGAGCTTATTTGTTTGTCTACAGGATAGGGCACAGGATTGCACGGTCCGGATGTGCTTGCGGCACATAACAAGGGGTTTGTTCGCAGTTGGTAGTATGGTGTTACCGGGATGAGTGTTGTGATGTTTAGGATGATGTATATGATTATGATTGCATAGGTTATGGTTTGTGTTTTGTTGATGCTTATTTTTAGCTGGCGGTAGATGGAGTATTCTTTGTCTGAAAACGCGAGTGCCATGAGTATCGGGATGATGAAGAAGAATGGTATTGCGCGCGTGCCGCCAATCTGGTTTGTGAATAGTGTTGTGCCTATGATGAATAGCAATACGTTGTATAGTATGAATTTTTCCCTGGTGTTTTTGCCTGGTTTTTTGAGGAGGCTGTATAGTATGAATATGGAGTATAGCAGGATTATTGTGTCTATTGCGGTCATGTTGAAGCTGAATTGTTTGAGTGCGTTTATTGTTCCGAGACCGGGTTTCAAGCCCGCGTCCTGACTGAAGGCGGTTGTCTGGGCGTTGTAGACGTCGATGAAGTTTTTTGGGTTTAGCTGGTATGGGATCATTGTGACTATCGTGAATATGATTATGAATATTGTTAGTGTTTTTACCAGAGGGAGCGGTATTTTTGCGTTTCCTTTTTTGAAGTTGAGGTTGTTTTTGTATTTTTCGATGATTATGATTATTGAGAATATGAAGAATAGTGCGATGGTGAATTTTGTGGCGAGGGCTATTCCGAAGAGGGATGCTGTGATTGCTGTGTATATCAACTCTTTTTTGCTTCCTTTTTTTGAGTCGTAGTATTTCCAGAGGAATATCAGGCCGTAGAGGGAGAATAGCCAGAGTATTGACCAGATGAACATGTTTCTGCCCATTGAGAGGAGGGTTGGATTGTATGCGATGAATGCTATAGCGAATAAGGATTCTTTTTTGCCTAATAGCATAATGGAGAGTATTGTGAATCCGAGGAATGCCAGTATGCTTGCTGCGTATACCGGGATAAAGCAGTAGTTTTCGGCGACAGTGTATGGTTTTCCTATCATGGCGGCGATGTTTGGGATGAAGTACGGGTTTGCTTTTGAGATGTTTGAGAAGTCTTCTCCTGAGAGCATACATCCTTTTGCGAGCAGGTAGTGGCCTACAGGCGGCTGGTAGTGCATGAGGCCAGGGTAGAAGTTATGCGGGTAGAACCAGAGGAGACCGCCGGCGAGGGCGGTTGGCGCATCGTTTTTTATGCCTTCCTCTGCGTAGTTTGTGGTGCGGAAGTGGAGACCGGATGTGATTATGATAATCAAAAGTAACCAGTATATGTAGTCTTTTTGCTTGATATCTTTCTTGCTTTTATGGTCTGTGCTTGTTTGTGTTTTTGGATTTTTGTTCTTTTTTTTTGTTTTTTTCATGGGAGGTACCGTTTGTTTGATTTATTTTATGATGTCGCTTAGCAGAAGGGCAGATGATGCGGGTTGCGTTTTCTCTTTTTTGTTCCATGTGGTTTTGTTTATTCTGTAAATATAGTATTCCGTGATGTTTTTATATTCAAATGTTTTTTCAATGGTGTGGTATTTTTTGAGCGCGTTTTCTATATCTTTCTTTTGTTCTTTGTTTTTTATGTCGTTTGGGTTATAGATGAGGTATTTTGTGTTTTGTGGCGGATTTATTATTGAATTGTATGTAAGTATGCTTTCTTTTGCATGTATGATGTCCGGGTAGATGTTTGTTATGACTATGTCGTTTTGGTCTGTGTTGTTGTTTATGTATTCAAATAGCTGGAGTTTTGTGTTGGGTGTGTTTTCGAGGAAGTCTTTGCTGCTGCCGAATATTTTTGTGTTGAAGAGGCTGAATGCATATATGTCTATGACCAGGCAATAGATTATGAAGATTGTGAGGGCTTTTGTTATGTTTTTTGTTTTTGTGTTTTTTATTGCGAAGAGGTAGATTGCAGGATAAATTACTATGAGTTGCCTCATGTAGCCTTCTTTGAGGAAGAGTGATGTCATAAACATTCCAAGGATGATTAACAGGATGTATTTTTGGTTGGTTGTTAGTGCTAGTGTTTTTTTGGTCTGGTGCTTTTTTTGGTGTATTAGGAGCAGGACGAAAGGGAGTGTGTATATTGTTACGGCTGCAAGGTATTTTATCGCGCGCATGATTAGTGTTACAGGGTCCAGTATTAGTGTCCCGTGGGTGTGCGCTGTCGCGATTTCGATGAGGGGGATGGCGTTTATGATTGTCATGAGTCTTGTGGCGAATGAGTAGATTTCGCCGGTTTTTATGATGCTTGCAAGGTTTACTGTGCCCAGAAATATGAATCCGATGGATGAGTATTTTATGAATTTTATTGTGTCGTTTTTTGTTAGTTTTCTTTTTTTCCAAAGTCCAAGTATTGTTGCCAGAAACAGTGGGTAGAATATTATTGAGATGTGTTTTGTGAGTGCGGATAGGGAGAAGAAAAGTCCGCTGTATATTATGTGTTTTTTTTGTTTTTTCTGGAGGTAGATGTATAGTGACAGTAGGGACAGCCAGATGAAACTGAAGTAGTGTATGTCTGTCATTGCTGTTCTTGAGTAGAGGATGAAGTATGGGTTTATGAGGAGTGCGGATGTGAATAGTATTTTTTTTGTTTTGCTGAGGTTTAATTTTGAGAGAAGGTGATAGGTTATTGCAAGTGTGATTATGAATATCAGGATAGATGCGTATCGTGGAGCGATGTTGTTTTTTGTGATTTTCAAGGAGAGACCGTTTATCCAGAACGGGAGAGGGGGTGCGAGTTTTGTGTCTAGTATAAATCCGTGATTTTGTTGTATTTTTGAGTAGTGGACCCACATTGGTTCGTCTACTGAATAGTCGAATCCTGTTATGTTGTTGAGTGTGAAGTACAGGAATGCCATTGTACATATTCCGAGCAATATGGGTGCTTTTTTATTTGCTGCCATTGTTTATCATCGTGGTTGTTTTGTGCTTTTTGCAGGTTTCCAAAGTTTGAGGTAGTTTTTTTCGGTTTTGTATTTCCACCATGCAATGATCCATGTTGCGGCGGTTAGCAGGTAGTATGTAGGTACTGCTGTTATGCCTGTTGGAGTGAGTAGATATTTTAGGGTCATTTTGGTGTATTTTAGTTCTCCTTTTGGTGTCCGGGATGTTTTTACGGGTTCTTTATGTTTTAGCTGATACCAACCTACTCTTGTTCTTGTTTTCTGGGTGATGAAGTCGCTTATATTTTCTACGCCTTTTACATGCACGATTGCTTTGGGTTCGTACGTTATCCTGTAACCTGCTTTTTTTGTCTCGTGTGCGACGTATACGTCGTCGAGGGTTGTGTTTTCGGGTATTTTTTTTATTATGCCTTTTTTTATTGCGTAGAGGTTGCCGGTTACGTCGAGTTCGATGTTTTTTGTTCTTTTTTCGTGGAGGATGTCGCAGGA
>DAOWAN010000079.1 GCA_030634545.1 Candidatus Nanohalarchaeota archaeon | reverse complement strand
TTTTGTGAAGAATATTTTGGTTACCGGAGGAGCAGGTTTTTTTGGGGGGCTGCTTGTGAAGCGGCTTTTGGATGAGGGATATTTTTGTGTGAGTGTTGATCTTGAGAAGGATGATTTTGTTCATTCTAATCTGTGTTCTGTTCAGGGGGATGTCAGGGATGAGAAGTTGATGGATGGGCTTTTTTCCAAGTATAAGTTTGATACGGTTTGTCATTGCGCGGCGATTCTTGCGCATGCTGTGAAGGATAAGGATTTTTTGTGGAGTTGTAATGTGGATGGTACGAGAGCTGTTGCGGATATGGCTAAGAAGCATGGTGCGCGGAAGGTGATTTTTACTTCGTCGAATTGTCTCTGGGGGGAGAGTTTTGGGCGACCGGTTTTGGAGAGTGATGCTGCGAAGCCTGTTGAGATTTACGGGAGGTCTAAGCTTGAGGGTGAGAAGATTCTTCTTGAGTATGAGAAGGATTTTGATGTTGTTATTTTCAGGTGCCCGACGATTGTTGATTCTGGGCGGCTTGGACTGCTTGCTATTTTGTTTGAGTTTATTGATGAGGGGCGGAAGGTGTGGGTTCTTGGGGGCGGCAGGAATGTGTATCAGTTTGTTTATGCGCAGGATCTGATTGGCGCTATGTTGAAGGCGTTTGGTTATGGACAGAGTGATGTTTTTAATATCGGTTCTGATGATGTTAAGTCGTTTCGGGAGATTTATGAGTTTGTGATTGATAAGGCGGGGACCGGGGCAAAGGTTGCTTCTTTTCCGAAGGGGATAGGTGAGTTTTGTATGAAGGTTGCTTATGCGCTTAAGGTGTCGCCTCTTGGACCGTACCAGTATAAGATGCTTGGTGAGAGTTTTGTTTTTGATACGTCTAAGATTAAGGGAAAGCTTGGATGGAAGCCGACTTTGACTAATGAGGAGATGCTTTATAAGTCTTATCTGTATTATCATGAGAATATTGATGATATCAGGGGGCGGAAGGATGTGTCTGCTCATAAGCAGGCGGCTAAGATGGGGGTTATAAGGTTGTTGAAGTGGGTGTCCTGATCAGTTGTGTCTTAGTTTTTTTGTGATGAGAAATTTGAGGTTTTTTATGCCGTCTTTATAGCTGTTTAGTTTTACTTCGCCGATGCGGGTCCTGTAGTTTATTGGGATTTCTTTGCATTTGAGTCTTTTCTTGTATGCCTCAATTTTGATTTCTTCTGAGAATGGCATGCCGTCTGAGGTCAGTGTTAGTTTGTTTAGTATTTTTTTCCTGAAGATCCACATGCCGCTTTGGGAGTCTTTTAGTTTTGTGTTGAATAGGAGTTGTGTTGCGGTTGTCAGGATGTGGTTGCCTATGAGGTGGAGTGTGCTTACGGATTTTTTGTCGCGGTGTTTGAATCTGTTTGTTGTGATGAAGTCGAGGTTTTCTTTTTTTAGGGTTTCGAGGAGCTTTGGGATGGCTGTCATAGGGTATGTGTGGTCGCCGTCGGCTGTGACTATTATGTCTCCTTTTGCTTGTTTGAAGCCGGTTTTGTAGGCGCGGCCGTAGCCTTTGCGTTTTTCTGTGATGACTGTTGCTCCTAACTGTTCTGCGATCTGTTTTGTGTTGTCTGTTGAGGCGCCGTCTATTATGAGGATTTCTGTTTTGTAGTTATTTTTTTCGAGGATTTTTAAGGGGATTTCTTTGATTACCTTGCCGATGGCTTTTTCTTCGTTGATTGTGGGGATGATTATTGTGAGGTTCATATGGTCACTGTTTTTTGTTTTTATTCCCATGTGGATTCGATACCCTGCAGCTTGCTGCGGATATAAATCACTTGGGAAGACTAAAAATCGCTGGCTTAGAAATTCGCGTAATACCCCGGAGCTTGCTCCGATTGGGATAGCGAATTTCAGGCGATTTTTTTTATTGTGTTTCGAGGGTTTTTAAGTCATAGATGTATGATATTTCTATGTTTTTTACTGTTACTGTCTTTACGGGCTGAATATTTTCTATCATGTATTTTGCCAGTGGGTCTTTGTAGTCTGTTTTACCTAGTACGATGTATCTTATTGGTTTTTCCTTGTTTTGTTCTGCGAAGTAGTTGTAGGTCTGGATTATCTCTTCCAGTGTGGCTTTATCATTTTTTTGTCTTTGTATTGCTTCTTTGATGTTCCATGTGTTGTAATAAGATTCGTGCTTTATGTGCATGTATATGTCTGCGCTTTCAGGGTACATGTAGTATGTTTCGTTTTCGTTTAAGAGTTGTTTGAGTTCTATGCTTATTTTTTTGTATGTAGGATATGGTATGGGATTGCATGAGGGAGATGTGCCTGAAATACATAATATTGGGTTTGTTCTTAGCTCATAGTATGGTGTTTTCGGGATGAGTGTTGCGATGTTTAGGATGATGTATATGATTATGATTGTATAGGTTATGGCCTGTGTTTTGTTGGTGCTTATTTTTAGCTTGCGGTAGATTGAGTATTCTTTGTCTGAAAATGTGAGTGCCATGAGTATCGGGATTGTGAAGAAGTAGGGTACTGCGCGTGTGCCTCCTATCTGAGCTGTGAATAGTGTTGTGCCTATGATGAATAGCAGTATGTTATATAGTATGAATTTTTCTCTGGTGTTTTTGCCTGGTTTTTTGAGGAGGCTGTATAGTATGAATATGGAGTATAGCAGGATTATTGTGTCTATTGCGGTCATTCTTAAGCTGAATTGTTCAATTGCTTTTATTGTTCCCAGACCAGGTTTCAGACCTGCGTCTTTACTGAAGGCGGTTGTCTGGGCGTTGTAGACGTCTATGAAGTTTTTTGGGTTTAGCTGGTAGGGAATCATTGTGACTATTGTGAATATGATTATGAATATTGTTAGTGTTTTTATTAGCGGAATTGGTATTTTTGCGTTTCCTTTTTTGAAGTTGAGGTTGTTTTTGTATTTTTCGATGATTATGAATATTGAGAAGATGAAGAATAAGGCGAGGGTGAATTTTGTGGCGAGTGCGATTCCGAAGAGGGATGCTGTGATTACTGTGTATATCAGTTCTTTTTTGCTTCCTTTTTTAGAGTCATAGTATTTCCAGAGGAATATCAGACCGTAGATGGAGAATAGCCATACAAATGACCAGATGAACATGTTTCTGCCCATTGAGAGGATGGTTGGATTGTATGCGATGAATGCTATGGCGAAGAGGGATTCTTTTTTGCCTAACAGCATTATGGAGAATATTGTGAATCCAAGGAATACCAGTATGCTTGCAAGGTATACTGGGATGAAGCAGTAGTTTTCGGCGGCAGCGTATGGTTTTCCTATCATGGCGGCTATGGTTGGGATGAAGTACGGGCTTACTTTTGATACGTTTGAGAAGTCTTCTCCTGAGAGCATGCATCCTTTCGCGAGCAGGTAATGACCTACGGGCGGCTGGTATTGCATGAGACCCGGGTAGAAGTCATGCGGGTAGAACCAGAGCAGACCGCCGGCGAGGGCTGTTGGCGCGTCGTTTCTTATGCCTTCTTCTGCGTAGTTTGTTGTGCGGAAGTGGAGTCCGGAGATTATGATTATTATGAGCAGGATCCAGAATATGTAGTCTTTTTGCGTTTCTTTTTTGTCTTGCGTTTTTGGATTTTTGTTCTTTTTTTTTGTTTTTTTCATGGGATGTACCGTTTGTCTGATTTATTTTATGATGTCGCTTAGCAGAAGGGCAGATGATAATGGTTGCGTTTTCTCTTTTTTGTTCCATGTGCTTTTGTCTATTCTGTAGATATAGTATTCGGTAATGTTTTTATATTCAAATGTTTTTTCGATGGTGTGGTATTTTTTTAGAGCGTTTTCTATGTCTTTTTTTTGTTCTTTGTTTTTTATGTTGTCTGGGTTATAGAGGATGTATTTTGTGTTCTGCGGCGGGTCTGTTATTGAATTGTATGTCAGTATGGTTTCTTTTGCGTTCATGATGTCAGGGTAGATGTTTGTTATGACTATGTCGTTTTTGTCTGTGTTGGTGTTTATGTATGTAAATAGATGGAGTTTTGTGTCGGGGGTGTTTTCGAGGAAGTCTTTGCTGCTGCCGAAGAGTTGCGTGTTGAAGAGGCTGAATGCGTATATGTCTATGACCAGACAATAGATTGTGAATATTGCGAGTGCTTTTGTTATGTTTTTTACTTTTGTGTTTTTTATTGTGAAGAGGTAGATTGCAGGGTAAATTACTATGAGCTGTCTCATGTAACCTTCTTCGAGGAAAAGGGATGTCATGAACATTCCAAAGATTATTAGGAGGATGTATTTTTGGTTGGCTGTTAGTGCTGGTGTTTTTTTGGTCTGGTGCTTTTTTTGGTGTATCAGGAGCAGGGCGAAAGGGAGTGTGTATATTGTTATGGCGATTGCGTATTTTATTGCGCGTATGACCAGTGCTGCCGGGTCCAGTATTATTGTGCTGTATGTATGCGCTTTTGCGATTTCGATGAAGGGGATGGAGTTTATGATTGTCATGAGTCTTGTGGTGAATGAGTAGATTTCGCCTGTTTTCATGATGCTTGCGAGGTTTACCAGACTTAGGAATATGAATCCCAGTGAGGAGTATTTTGTGAATGTTATTGCGTCTTTTTTTGTTAGTGTTCTTTTTTTCCAGAGCAGGAGTATTGCTGATAGGAATAGCGGGTAGAATATTATTGAGATGTGTTTTGTGAGTGCGGATAGTGAGAAGAAGAGTCCGCTGTATATTATGTGTTTTTTTTGTTTTTTCTGGAGGTAGATGTATAGTGATAGCAGGGACAGCCAGATGAAGCTGAAGTAGTGGATGTCTGTCATTGCTGTTCTTGAGTAGAGGATGAAGTAGGGGTTTATGAGGAGTGCGGATGTGAATAGTATTTTTTTTGTTTTGCTGAGGTTTATGTTTGAGAGTAGATGGTAGGTTATTGCGAGTGTGATTATGAATACCAGGATGGATGCGTATCGTGGAGCGATGTTGTTGTTTGTGATTTTCAGGGCGAGACCGTTTATCCAGAATGGGAGTGGTGGTGCGAGGTTTGTGTCTAGTATTAGCCCTTGGTTTTGTTGTATTTTTGAGTAGTGGACCCATAGTGGTTCGTCTAGTGAATAGTCGAGACTGGTTATGTTGTTGAGTGTGAAGTATAGGAATGCTGTTGTACATATCCCGAGTAATATGAGTGCTTTTTTGTCTGCTGCCATTGTTTATCCTTGTCATTGTTTTGTGCTTTTTGCAGGCTTCCAGAGTTTGAGGTAGTTTTTTTCGGTTTTGTATTTCCACCATGCGAGAAGCCATGTTGATGCGATTGCTACGTAGTATGCGGGTACTGCGATTATGCCTGTTGGGGTTTTCAGGTATTTTAGGGTCTGTCTTAAGTATGTTAGTTCTCCTGTTGGTGTGCGTGTGGTTTTTGTGTGTCTTAGCTGGTGCCAGCCGACTCGTGTTCTTGTTTTCTGGGTGATGAATTCGTGCAGGTTTGTTACGCCTTTTACGCGGACTGTTGCTTTGGGTTCGTAGAGTATTTTGTAGCCTGCTTTTTTTGTTTCGTGTGCGACGTATACGTCGTCGAGGAGTGTGGTTTCAGGTATTTTTTTTATTATGCCTTTTTTTATTGCGTAGAGGTTGCCGGTTACGTCGAGTTCGATGTTTTTTGTTCTTTTTTTGTGGAGGATGTCGCAGGACATCTGCATCCAGAGACCGAAGATTCCTTTGGGGTTTTGTGGTATGGGGTGACCTGCTACAAGCCCTGTGTTTTTGTTTTTCAGGTGTTGTGTGAGGTGTGCTGCTGCGCCGGGGTCTATGTATACGTCGCCGTCGGTCATGATTATTGTGTTGTGTTTTGCGAGGGTCAGGATTTTGTTTATTGCGTTTGGCTTTCCTGTTTTTTTTGGTTCGGTTATGAGGTGGATTCTTTTGTCTTTTTTTGCGAGGTGGCTGATGATTTTGTTTGTTTTGTCTGTGCTTTCTGATGAGATGATCAGGATTTCGTCTATGGGTTCTTTTTGCCATAGTTCTATGACTTTTCTGATTGTGTTTTCTTCGTTGTGGACTGCTATGGCGACGGTTGTTGAGGTCATGGGTGTTTTTAGAATTTGTAATGTTTTAATGTTAACTTCAGACTTTAGAATTGCTGGTGATTAGAGCGATTGCAAAGCTTCGCTTTTGGTCACTGGACTGTTTGGTATATGAATGTTACTTGTTTGTTGTTCGAGTATGTGTGTGGTTTTTGGTTTGTTCAAACGCATAGATGCTTTTGGTTATTTTCTTTTTTTGGTTTTGCGTTTTTTTTGTTTGTGTGTCTTTTTGGTGTTTTTTGTGGTTGTTGTTTTTGGGTTTGTGTCTTTTTGATGTGTTTTGATTATGTATGTTAGTGCTATGAGCGATAGTATTGTTATTAGCCATCCCAGATAGAAATATTTGTAGTTCCATTTCAGTTTGAGTTTGCTGATTCCGTTTGCGTTTTTTATTATTGTGAATCCGTCGGGGTCTTTTGCTAGTGTTACTTGTTTGTTGTCTGTTGTCCACCATGGATGGTAGGAGAGGTGTATGAATTGTTCGTCTATTTTTGGGTTTTTTGTTATTTCCAGTGTTGTTGGTTTAATTATTTTCATGTCGTAGTCTCTTTCGTTGGTGAAGCCTGTGTTGAATACAGCGTAGTATTGTGGATGGTCTCTTCGTGTTCCTTCAATTATCATTGGTTCTCCAAACCATGTGAACAGGTGGGCGCTTTTTTGCTGCCAGTCGTTTGAGTAGATGGCAAATATGATTTTTGTTGCTTCTTCTTTTTTTAGCAGTTCGTATGTGTGGTTGTTGTCCTGCGTGATGTCTGCTGTTTTGTGGTATGGCATTGCGCCTATGCCTATTGCTCTTTTTGATTCGGTTAGTGTGGATAAGGAGCAATGGCTTTCAATGCTGTCATGGTGGATGTCTGTTTCTGTGATTATTTCTGAGATGTGCGGTATGGTGCTGCACCAGTATCGTGGTGCTGTGTTGCTTGAGAAGATTAGACCTGTGAGCGGGTAGAATAGCAGCAGTATCAGGGTTGCTGCAATGAGTGTGTCTCTGATTTTGATTTTGTGTATGTCTATGTTTTTTCTTGTGTCTTTGTCGAATGCTGGTATGGTGTATGATAGTGTCAGGTATATTGCTGGTATTATCAGTGCTGTGGCAATTCTTGTCCTGTCTGTTGAGATGAGTATCAGTATGGATGCCAGTATGATGTATATGGGCAGGTTGATTCTTATTTTTGATAGTGCGGCGCCAAAGATCAGCATGAAGGAAATTTGCGCGAATAGTCCGTATCTTTCGAAGGAGACTTGAGATACAAAGGAGACGTATCCATATAGTGATATCAGCAGCAGGATTACCATGGATAGTATGATCATGTATAGAGGGATGTTTGATTTTAGATGGTCTATGGATATTTTGTAGTGATTATTTTTGTCTCTTTTGATGGAGTAGAGCAATATTGATAACAGGGCACCGATGAGGAGGTAGGGTCTGTAGTTGGCGTCCATGGAATGTGTGTATGTTGTGTATTTTTTGAAGAATAAGGAATTGTAATTTTCGATTATGTCGCCGTTTCCTGATGATGGGTTGTTTTCTGATCGTATCAGGTACTGACCTCCTAGCGGGACATAGTAATATGCTACGCTGGTTGTGATTAGTAGTAGTATTATGAATAGTTTTTTTTCTTTTTTTATGAGTATGTAGGATCCTGCAAACATGAGGTAGAACATGAATGTGTATATGTGCATGGTCCCTACAAGAAATGAGAATATACAGAATAGTATTATGTTTTTTTTGGTTTTGTTTTTTTCATATTGGGTTATTGAGTTTATGGCGAGGAAGAAGAATGGCAGAGCTATGATTGTGTGGTAGACTCCGTAAACTGTGTATGTTGTGTTTAGCGCAGGGGAGATGAGGATGTATAGGGCAATCAGTAGTGATGCGAATTCGTTTTTTGTTGTGTTTTTGAGTAGAATATATACTGTTACTGGTATCAGTGCATAGAACAGGATGTAGGTTATGAGGAAGGCTGATTTGTAGCCGAATAATGGTGTGATTATCAGTGGGATCAGAAATGCGGTGCGTGAGTATACGAATGAGCCTGTTCCGTGTATGCTTTCGAATGAGATGGGAAATAATGCATGGTAGTTGAGTAGTTGTGTATGGATCATGTGACCTGTTGTTCTGAAGAATTCAAAGTCTGCTGCTGTTACGATGCATCCGTCCTGCAGCCAGTTTTTTGATGAGTTGAATGCGAACCAGATTGAGAATAGTGTCAGGAATATTAGTGTTTTGTGTTTTGTTATTTTGTCAGAAAGCATGGGTGTTAGTGGTCTGTGATTAATTATATATGTTTGCATTGGTGTAGAATGTATTGTGAATCGTGGGTTTTTGCCTGTTTTCGATATGTTGCGCCTGTTTTTTTCTTAATTGCGCAAAAGGTCTATTGTTGTCGTCGTGGCGGCGGGCGGAATATTGTATAACTTTTGCTGTTTAATTTATTCATTGAGAACCCCAAACTGTATGTTGTATAATATTTGGGATTTAACGAAGTCCGCCGTAGGCTAATTTGGGTGAAGCAAACTGCAAGTTTGCATAACTGTTAAACCTTTTGTTATATTCCTCAAATGGTTGATTTTTAGTGTAACGATGCCGGAGGCAAAAAATCAAAGTCGTAGGGTAAATTTTTGTATATTTCGTTTAGGGGTTTTTGCCACCTTTTTTGCTTCTTTCTTTTTTTAAATGCTTAAGATTCCGCTACTCTATTGAGTAGCGGCATGCGGAATCTTCGCATGTCAACAACTTTGGCGATATTTGTGGGCATGTAAAGCATGCCGCCGCTCTATTTGACCGGCGGTTGTTGACAAAGAAGATTAGACACTTCGATATTTTCAAAGACGAAAGTTTTATATAGTTATACATATATGTATAACTATGCCCCAAGCAATGTTAGAAAGAAATATTTTGCATTATCCTCAGTTAGATACTATTTTAAGGGTAGAGGATTTTATTAAAGAGAACTCCGGAGAATACAAGAAGAAGGCTCTTTGGGAATCCCTGCCTAAAAAAATGATTTATCAGACGTTTTGTGTAATCTTTGAC
>DAOWAN010000127.1 GCA_030634545.1 Candidatus Nanohalarchaeota archaeon | reverse complement strand
GTTTTTGAGAATATAATGTATAAAATTCACTCATAATTTTGTGCTGGATGGTCTTAACTCGTAGATGTGCAGAAAATAGGTGTATTTGAATCTGAAACCAACGAAATATGTCGGTTTTCACGGAAATATTATTCATACCCAGCTATCCGCAAACTATTTATAAATCACTGGCAGAATACTTATCTGTGATGCTATGACTGATAAAACTACAGATAATAAAACAACAGGCGCTAAAGATGGTGAGAAATCACTTACAATCGCAGAGATCGCAAGCTTCTGCAAGAGTACGGGTATGGTATTTCCTAATTCTGAAATCTACGGGGGTTTTGCTGGCTTCTGGGACTATGGTCCGCGCGGTGTTGAAATCAAGAATGCAATCAAGCGCGAATGGTGGAAAACCTTTGTGCAGGAGCGCGATGATATCGTCGGTATAGATGGTACGACGATTACGCATCCTAAGGTGTGGATTGCATCAGGTCATGTTGAATCTTTTTCTGATCCGCTTCTTGAGTGTGAAAAATGTAAGCAGCGCACAAGGGCAGATCACCTCATAGAGGATACCCTAAAAATATCTACTGATGGTATCAGTCTTGATGAAGTAAACAAGCTGGTGAGAAAACACAATATGAAATGTCCATCCTGCGGCGGCGCACTTCTTGATGCGCGCAAGTTCAATCTTATGTTCAAAACACATGTCGGACCTGTTGAGACTGATTCTTCTGTAGCTTATCTGAGACCGGAGACTGCACAGGTTATTTTTGCTGATTTCAGGCAGGTTGCAGATATTTCACGTCTGAAACTGCCTTTTGGGATAGCGCAGATTGGTCGCGCATACAGGAATGAGATATCTCCGCGTGATTTCTTGTTTCGGTCAAGGGAATTTGAGCAGATGGAGATTGAGTACTTTGTTCATCCTGACAAGACAGGTGAGTGTTCGTATCTCACAAAAGATATCCTGATGCAGAAAGTTCGTATATATACGGAAGTTGCGCAGCAGGAAAGTACAGATGATTGTGTGATGACGTTCAAGGAAGCAATGGATGAAAGTATAATCAAAAATCCGTGGCTTGCGTACTTTTTGAGCCAGCAGTATAACTGGTTTGTGAATCTTGGCATAAAAGAGGAGAATCTGCGCCTGCGCCAGCATAGGGAAGAAGAACTTGCCCACTACGCTAAAGGATGTTTTGATATAGAATATAAGTTTCCATTTGGATGGAAAGAAATCCACGGTATGGCAGATCGTTCAGCATTTGATCTTACACAGCATATGGCGTATTCCAAGAAGGACCTGAGTATCTTTGATGAGGAAACCAAAAAAAAGGTGATTCCATGCGTAGCAGCAGAACCCTCGCAGGGTGTTGATCGTGCGTTTCTTGCATTTATAATCGATGCATATACAAAGGAAGAGGAGAGAACTGTTTTGAAGCTTAGTTCTGAACTTGCGCCGCTGAAAGTAGGTGTGTTTCCTCTTATGAAAAAAGATGGTCTTAAAGAAAAAGCAGAAGAAGTCCATAATGGTCTGAAAAAATATATGGTCTCATTTTTTGATGTTGCGGGTTCTATTGGAAAGAGATATGCGCGGATGGATGAGATAGGATGCCCGTACTGTGTGACTATAGATTACGATACGCTTGAGAAAGATGATATCACTTTGAGGGATCGTGATAGCACAAAGCAGGTGCGTGTGCCAATAGCGGACCTGAAAATTACTCTTCTGAAACTTCTTTCGAAAGAGATTACGTTTGGAGATGCTGGTAAAAGTATTTGATGTGTTGTTATATAGTGAAGGCACTAATAAATTGAGTAGAGTGCCTTCCCATATAGATCAAGGCAACTTGGTTTTTGGTTATGTTTGCTCATTTATTTCATGCCTTGACTATAGAACACTAATCAACCAGATGTATATGTCTAATTCCGCCTTTCTTCTTAATATCAGAAATCAATTATGTCTCCGGAATATAGTCTTTTTGAACCTAGTTCATCTGAAAACTTTTCCAAGACAGGCTTATCAACACAATGTGAAGGATAAATTTTTTCTATCTTTTCACTTTTGAAATAATCTATTGTCTTAAGTGTAATTTCATCTACTTTCTTCAAATGAAATCCTCCTATTACCGCATGAACTTTTCCTATGCCTGTAACTTCTTTTGCATATTCAATAATATTGCAAATACCGGCATGAGAACAACCGGCAATAATTATTAGACCATTTTCAGATTTTATTGCTAGTGCAGAATCATCTATTACAAAATCATCTTCATTTCCTTCTTTGTAAAATGTTGTTGTTTTTGCTTCAAAATTGTTTTTTCTTGGAATCTCTCCTAAAAAGAGAATGTTTTTTGTTACATTAAATGGGTCTTTTGATAGTATCAAATCGAATTTTGTCTTTGCTTCTTCTAAAGATATGGGTAATCCGATATAGGAGGCATCTTTCTTACGATATCTTTTAATGAAACATTCGGGATGACAATTCAATTTCTGGTTCTTGATAAATTTTAATCCATTTCCATGATCCCAATGTCCATGACTTAAAACAATATAATCAATATCTTCAATGTCAATACCTAATTGCTTTGCATTTCTTAAGAAAACATCGGATGGACCAACATCAAATAAGATTGTTTTATCATCTTCTATTAAAAAAGAAAGTCCGTGCTCTGCTTCATATTGTTTTTGTGCTCCAACTTCATTGTCATTTAATATCGTTAATCTCATATGATTGCCTAGATTAGTCTAATATAAAAAACTTTACATGGGATTTTAAGAAAATCTGTATCTCAGTCCAGAAGTAGTATCTTCTGTTCGGCAATATCTACAGTCCAGTACTTAAAGAATTCTTGTATTGACTCCAGATTCATAGACGGTACTAGAAGACAACCACGTCCGAGTTTCTTACCTTTCATCTTCTGGAGAATCCCTATTTGGTTTGTCCGTCCGGTAAGAGCATATGAAAACTGTACTTTCTCGACATTTGACTTGCCATTAAGCTTGTAATATACAATATATGCTTCCCTCTTGGAAGGTCTGTTAATGCTGTGCTTTTTCACTTTTGGAACATTATCCTGTGAGATATCTTCAGCAATGTCTGGTGTTTCTACTACGGGAGTGTCATCAATTGCAGAATCCAGCTTGCTCTTGTTTTCACTTAAAACCTGTTTTTTCAGGAAATCCAGTTCCTCGCGTAAATTTAAACCCATAACAATCCTTAATCATTTAAACTATTTATATCTGTTCATGTCACTCAAATGACAGACTTAGACTCTTTCCAAAAAATGCCTTTATCCCGTCCATAACAGATGGTTTCGGTGCTTCTTCACCTGAGATTTTGTATGCAATGTTTTTTATCTGTCTTGAAACGCTTGAATGCGGCGCATGAACAACTACAGGTGTCCTGTATGCAATTGCTTCCCGTACTTTAGAATGATTCTTAATAGTCGCAATAACCGGCAATTCCAGAAAAAGTTCTACTTCCTTTACAGACATCTCGTGTTTCTCTGACATTCTCCTGTTAATTATGACTCCTAGTAATTCTTTATTCTTCTCTTTTACGAGCTTCCTTGCAGTGACAGCACCAAGAACAGCTGTGTATTCTGGATTAGTTACAATAAGAACCTCATCACAGGCATCGATCGCTGCCTCTACTTCTTCACTCACACCTGCTGCTGCATCTATAAGGATGATGTCTGTATTTCCAAGAAGCTTGGAAATCTGGTTTTTCAGACCCCCGTAATTTGCCTCAATTTCGCCTACTGATGCGGGAATAACTGAAAATCCTTCTTTGTAGTGATACATTGCCTGGGTTATGAATGCATCCTCTTTCAATACGTCATTAAGAGTCACTGGATTCACAACGGGCAGTCCAAGATGTATTCCAAGACTTGCACCTGTGACATTTGCATCTATTACTACAACATTCTTGCCGATATGTGAAAGCGCAGTACCAAGATTAGAAACAACTGTGGTCTTGCCGACCCCGCCTTTGCCTGATATGACAGAAATTACCTTAGTCACAAAAATCTCCTCATCTTGAATACATTTTAATATCGAGATATATATACTTTACTGAAATTTGGGTATGAATAATCTTTCCGTGATGGATTGGAAATCCAACAATCACTTTTTCCAGTGCAGATGCGTTTGGATGTGTGTGTTTTGTTCTACAAAATAGGTTGACTATAGGAGAACCCGGATTTAATAAAAAGTTACCGGGTTCACGTTAAATTAGTGGATAAACTCTCAGAATTAGGTTTTTCAGCAATAACCAGCCAATCAAAGATTTCTTTCTCACCAGGAAAATAACCATAACCATATTTTCTACTATGCTCCCAGCCATAAGGCAACTCTTCTAAGGACAAAATATTAAACCCGGCTTCTTTGAACATGTACTTTATCTCTTTATAATAAAAGTATTTTTGAACCAAGTTTTCTGGTCCATCTCTCATAAACCCAAAAAGACCATCAAAGGACTTCTCCTCAAATTCTTTATATACCTCTCTTTTAGCGTCCTCTTCAGAAAGTCCATCTTCTCTGTAACTTTTATACTGCAATCTGGCCAGCCAATTAGACGTCTCAATTGAAGGCATGACAGCAACGCATACTCCACCCTCTTTAAGAGACTTAAAAATTTCTATCACCATTTGATCTGCATCGTCTATAGAATTTGGCAATATGGAATTTGTTGCTATCGCAATGTCAAATGTATCATACCACCTTTGCAGATCTCTCATATCATCATGTTTGTAAACAATGTTTGTCAAATCTGTATTTCTACTTTCGGCCACCTTTAACATCTCTTCTGCGTAGTCTATTTTCATTACCGTTCCGCATAACGGAGAAAGATACGGCAAGATATGTCCCGGTCCACAGCCCAAATCAGCAACAATATATGTGGAATCGCACAAAATTTTATCCAGATGACCAATAATCTTTTCTCGCGCCATCCTGTCAGTCCAAACAGTAAAATTATTCTCTTCATATTGTTCATTATTTTTTCCTTGGTTCCAATATGCCCTTTCTATTTCTTTATTACCAGTAATCACAAACCATTCCACCTTAATTTTTGTATGTATTTTTAACGATTATAGTTAACGTCGCTATTAAATCATGGACATTGTGTGCGATTGGAGAATTCCAAGCTTTTTCGCAATGAAAAATGGACAAACTTAGCCAAATATTCACTACTCATTAATAATTAGTAATTAGTAATTGGCAGTATATTTATAAATATATTGTTTTCATCGTCCGCGCCGGTGTTGTT
>DAOWAN010000025.1 GCA_030634545.1 Candidatus Nanohalarchaeota archaeon | reverse complement strand
CTGCGAAGGTGATGATGAGTTTGCCTTTTGTGTGGTCTTTTATTTCGTCCAGGACTTCCTGCATTGAGTCTGGTTTTACGGTCAGGATGATTATGTCTGATTCTTTTGCCAGCTTTTTGTTGTCTGATGTTATTTCTGTGTTTTTGTATGTGGATGGGGTTCTGCTGGCTGCCATGATTGGTATGTTGTTTTTCTGCATGCTGTCGATTATTGCTTTTCCGAGATGTCCTGCACCTATTATTCCGAGTTTCATTTTCTATTACCTCCGTTCAGGTTGAGTAGTGTTCCTGTGGTTTCGCCGTCCAGTATCTTTTTTATTATGTCTTTTTCTGTGCCTTGCGCTATTATTGTCTTGATTCCGTGTTTTGATGCCAGTTCTGATGCGAGCAGTTTTGATGACATGCCGCCTTTGCCTTCTTTTGAGGTTGTTGGGTTTATGCATGCATGTATTTTTGTGTCTATGGTTTCGATGAAGTTTATTGTGTCTTCTTTTTCTATGTTTTTGTAGAGACCGTCTGTGTTTGTCAATATTATGAGAAGGTCTGCTTTTATTAGTCTTGATACATGGGCTGATAAGATGTCGTTGTCGCCGAAGGTTATCTCTTCTGTGGATACTGAGTCGTTTTCATTGATTATGGGTATTATGCCCTGTTCAATCAGTTTTTTTGTGAGGTTTCTTATTGTGGTCTCTTTTTTTGTGTCGAAGATGTCTGAGTATGTGAGAAGTAGCTGGGATACTGTCAGATTATGTTCTTTGAAGCAGTTGTGGTATGAGTGCATGAGGAGGGTCTGTCCTATGGATGCCGAGCATTGGTTCATCAGGATGTCTTTTGTTTTTTGCCATCGCATGTGCGCGTTGCCTAGAGCGATTGCGCCGCTTGATACTATTGTGAATTCTTTGTCTTTCAGGTCATTTATCTGTTTTGCGAGGTCTTTTATCAGGTTTTGGTTGAATGTGCCGTCCTGATCTATTATTGTGTTTGTTCCTATCTTGATTACGATTTTTTTAGATTTTTTTAGCGCGGTCCTGTTTAGGATCGCGTCCACCTTTTGTTTTTTTGTACATTTTTTCTGCCTCCTTTAGTCTTTTGAGTGATGTGTTGTAAAATCAAGTCATTAACCGCCTTTATAAGAGAAGAGTCATGACTATCAGTAATGCGGCGGTACGGGTGATGGGTCTAGCTGATAGTCTTGCATAGTTTATTTATGGTGAGTTAATTTTTTAAATTGTTGCTATTGTTTCATTTTTATGTGAATGAATTGTTAATATTTCTAAGGCGGTTCCCGTGTAATATTTCACCTGACTTCTGGGGCTTTGAGAAGTTTTTCTGTAAGAAAAATTTGGATGAGCGTAGCGAATCTTAAAGCCCTTTGTTTGTATAAACAGTTAATGTTACTTGTAGCGTATAGATATATTTATCGTTCGGGATGGCGTTTTGTATTTGTGCTACCGATATTCATCTCCATTGACGAGGAGTGAAGCGACGAAGAGTCGTCGAGAGAAACTTTAATGATTGGCTGGGGGCATATTATATATCATTTTTCAAGCTTTGGAGCCCATAAAAATTCGTTCTATTGGTGTTATAATAAAAACAATAAGTAGGATTTGTCAATATTTATATGATTTCATAATATCTTCTAGCTCTTTTTTATTGATCCCTCTTTCCCTGAGAGAATTGAAAAAAATAGAATCCAAAGTCGGCGCAGCTACAGTTTCAGATCCATGCTTGCCGAGTTGTAGCTCGGTGATAGTAGTATCTGATTCATTATTTCTAAGGATATAATCTAACGTAGCATCAAGTAATTCCTTGGAGGTGATTCTCTCATCTCTAACAAGTAACTTTGACAAATAATCTACAGTTGCATATTTATCCATGCCGCACTCTAGTAGGAACTGTCCAATTTCAAGTATCTCTCCATTTTCCGCTTCTTTTATCACAGTTAATATTATACCCGATGAACGGTATTCTGCCTGCTTTTTTAGTCTTATGTTTAGTCTTTCATTTAATTTGTCATACTCATTCCCTAGTTCTACGTGAACGACTTCATTGAAATAGTAGCCTATTTTATCCAGCTTATTTTCGGGAAATTCAAACAGCCTCTCTTCCCTAGAGATTATACGCTCGTAAATACTCTTGTCTTCAAAGCTTGCAAATAAGAGCGCCTGTATCGCTCTGTCAAATGATTCGTCTTCGTAGATGGTACGATTTTTCAATGAAAACTCATCTGGAATGTATTTCCATAATACAGACAGCTCATCTGTATCGCCCATAAATAGTTCATATAAAGAAGAAGAACCTCCATCAATGCTTATTTTTGATATCAGATTTGCATAGAATCTTTTGTCGATGTCTTTGCTTGGCGATTCTCCGCGTTCGCCCTTATACTGGATTTTAAGCCCCTCATAAGCGACTATCTTATCATTATAGGAAGACCTTACACCGTCCGTACTGCTTCTTACAATATTATTGGCGTATAAATCAAGGTCTTCTTCGCCATTGGGAAATTTCTCTGTTTTAAATCTGCCCATTAATATGTCAAATAAACCCACAAAATCACCACTACTTATTAGAAATAAAACTATTTAAAGTTTGCGTACTACAAGTGTGCAAAAGTGCCGTTGCATAACTATTGTGAATCCGCGCTCTTGCTATTGTTTTCAAGCAGGGTGCATGCGGCTAAAACGACATCAATAGCTGGTTTGACTCGGACTTATGCAACAGCACCCGAACAAACAGCTTTATCCAAAAGTTTATAAACTTGATGTGTCTATTGTATCAGTGAGTGCAGCAATAGACAGTACAGGAAAAGCTTGTTGCTGACACATCGACCGAAAGGTTGGTTAGCACTGTATTCTTTTTTACATGATGCATCGCGCATGGGTATGGATAAGGATGTTGGAGCTTGTGACCGTTCGAGCGTATAAAGATTAAGTTTAGGTGATTGTATATGGTGCAAAATAAGATGTTAGTTCCGTTGAATGTTTATCTGTCTACCGGTATTCATATTGGTATGATACAGAGGCTTAAGGTGATGGCGCCTTATATCTACAAGGTTAGACCGGATAAGCTTGCTGTGTTTGATATACAGAAGATTGATGAGCGTATCAGGCTTGCTTCAGAGATGCTTGCCCGCTATGAGCCGGAAGATATACTTGTGGTTTCCAGGAAGAAGAATGGACATAAGCCGGTTGTGAAGTTTGCGGAGGCTATCGGTGCGCGTGCAAAGTGGGGCAGGTTTATGCCAGGTATGCTTACTAATCCTAATTATGAAGGGTATTTTGAGCCGAAGGTGGTTATTGTTACTGACCCGTTTGCTGACAGGCAGGCGGTTCTTGAGGCATTTAATGCTAATGTGCCAGTCATAGGGTTGTGTGATACTTATAATAATCCGCAGTATGTTGATCTGATTGTGCCTTCGAATAATAAGGGTAAGAAGTCTGTTGCGCTTTTGTATTGGATTCTTGCGCGTGAGTACCTGAGGATCAGGGGCGAGATCAAGGGCGATGCTGAGTATAAGTTTAGTGCTGAGGATTTTGAGATGCCTGACAGCCCTGTTGTGCGCAGGGATAATGATGACAGACGCGGCAGGGGCGGTATGAGACCTGACCGCCGCGGCGGGTTTAACAAGCGCTTTTGAATCTGCTTTGGGTTAGTCTTCCAGAGGGTATTATATTCGCAGCAATCTTAAGGTAGTATTTAGACTCACTCGGTAATAAAACGAATGATGGTGAAATAATATAATATCAAAGGAATCCCGTATCATATTTTTGAAAGGACTGTTCATGGGAATAGCAGATATAATACCTGGTATTTCCGGGGGAACAATTGCGCTGATTACCGGCATTTATGAAAGGCTGGTTCGTTCGATAAGTAAAATAGATTTTAAGTTTGTCGCTTATCTTCTGAAAGGCGATTTTGGTGAAGCAAAGGAAAATATCGGTAAAATTGATTTTAAATTATTCATTCCGCTAGTTTCAGGCATCGTGTTAGCGATGTTATTTATGTCCAATATAATATATTTTCTTCTGATAAATGTAACTGCGCTCACTTATGCTTTCTTCTTTGGATTGATTGTTGCCTCAGCAGTTTTACTCTATAAAAAAGAACATTTCATGTCTGTCAAAAATATTTCGCTTTCAATAATCGGTTTTATATTTGCTTTTTTATTCACAGGATTTAGCGCACTGCAATTAGGTCATTCTCTGCCTGTGCTTTTTATTTCGGGCGCTATGGCAATATGCGCCATGATACTGCCTGGTATTTCCGGCGCATTCGTATTGCTTTTGCTGAACCAGTATGAACATATGCTGTTTGTACTGAAGAACCTGCAGTTCTTAGAAATATTCATTTTTTGTTTCGGCGGTTTTGTCGGTATTTTATGTTTCTCAAGAGTTTTAGATTACGCGCTGAGAAAGTATGAAGCGGCTATTATGTCTTTTCTTATTGGTCTGATGCTTGGGGTATTGCGGCTTCCCTATCTAAATATTGTGAGCACTATGGATTCGGTTTTGCCGGTCTTGATTATGGCTATGTTTGGATTTTTCATTGTCTTTATTCCGGAAAAAATGTTCAGAAAGCCTGTAAAGGCACCGGATATGTCAAAGCAACCTACCAAGGATAATTGATTGTGGTGAGGGTTATTGTTTCTGTGTGAGCGAGGTCTTTGCGTATCTAATTGCATGTATTTTTGGCATAACTTTAAATATGAGTTGATTACTAATATAGGGTATGCGCGAGGCGGTTGCTGAGGGATTTTATCCTTTTTCAAAGGATGAGCTTGATAAACTGATAGACAAACTTTTGTCTGATGCGAAGGCGAAGGTTTCAAGCAGTATTGTGGGGGTTGTTGTTCCGCATGCAGGTTATGTGTATTCCGGACCGGTTGCTGCGCATGTGTTTGGGGCGCTCTCAAAGTTTGATGTTGTTGTTGTTCTTGGCACTAATCATACGGGTGTCGGTGAGAGGGTTGCTGTGTCGCCTGATGAGTGGGAGACGCCGATTGGTGTTGTTGAGTGTGATTCTGATATTGCTGGGGAGATTGTGAAGAATTGCGAGGCTGCGCATTTTGATGAGCTTGCGCATATGTATGAGCATTCTATTGAGGTTCAGCTGCCGTTTTTGCAGAAGGTTCTCGGGAAGTTTAAGCTTGTTGCGATTTCTGTGTCTTCTGATATGAATTCCGGGAATTATGAGGCTCTTGGTGAGGTGATTTCTGAGGCGGTCAAGGGTAAGAGGGCGCTTGTGGTCGCCAGTTCTGATTTTACGCATTTTGGTGCGATGTATGGTTTTGCTCCTGCGGATAAAGATGAGGTGCAATGGGTTCAGAAGACGGATAAAGAGATTGTTGATGCGGTTCTTGATTTCAGGGTTGATGATGTTATTGAACTTTCGAGGGCTTCTACGGTTTGCGGGTATGCGCCGATTGCTGTGCTTTTGAGTGCTGTTCGCGGCGCTCGCGGGAGGCTTGTGAAGTACGGGACTTCTTATGATGTGTCTAAGAGTAAGGATGCTATTGTGGGTTATGCAGGGATTGTCTTTGAGAAATGAGATTTTGCATCAATATTAATAAAGTATTAGCGCTATTATTTGTCTATGGGAATGATACCTGTATCACGGATTCATGGCGCGCTTGATAAGTATAAGAAGGGTGATATCAGGATTGGTACTGTCTGTTCGCATTCTGCACTGCAGATTTTTGCAGGAGCGCGTGATGAGGGGTTTAAGACTGTCGGGATATGCGTTAAGGACAGGGTTGATACTTATAAGGCGTTTCCTTATGCGCGTCCGGATGAGTTTGTTGTTGTTGACAGCATCAAGGATGTTCTTAAGCCGGCTATGCAGGATGAGCTTGTTTCCAAAAATGTTATTCTTGTACCGCATGGGTCTTTTGTGGAGTATCTTGGACCTAAGAATATTGAGGATAAGCTGTATGTGCCGATGATTGGCAATAGGGCGGTGCTTGACTGGGAAGGGGACAGGAAGAAGGAGAGGCAATGGCTTTCTTCCAAGGCTAAGGTGTCTATGCCCCGGGTGTTTACAAGTCCGGATGATATTGATTGTCTTTGCATTGTGAAGTTTGACGGGGCTAAAGGAGGAGCAGGATATTTTAAGGTGGCTTCTTCAAAGGATTATCATGATGAGGTCAAGAATCGCGGTATTTCCGATGGTAATACGACAATCCAGGAGTATCTGGTAGGTGTGAGGTATTATATGCATTATTTTTATAGCCCGTTTTCTGATAAGGGTTATCCGTGCAAGCGCGGGTCGCTTGAGCTTACTGGGATTGACAGGCGGGATGAGAGTAATATTGATGAGCTGCATCGGCTTGGGATGTCTGGTGCTGAGATGGAGAAGGCAGGCGTTGATGTTTCTTATACTGTTACAGGGAATACAGGGTGTGTTCTTCGGGAGTCTTTGCTTCCGGAGGTCTTTGAGATTGGTCGGAGGGTTGTTGATGCATCACTGGATCTTTTTTCGCCGGGGATGATCGGGCCATTCTGTCTTGAGACTGTTGTTACGCCTGAGCTTGAGATTAAGGTGTTTGAGATTAGTGCGCGGATTGTTGCAGGGACTAATATTTATGCTGACGGGTCGCCTTATTCTTATCTTTCTTTTGGGAAATCGGTGTCTTGCGGGAGAAGGATTGCGCTTGAGGTCAAGGATGCGGTTAAGAAGGGACGGCTTTGCGATGTTGTTGGGTGAGTTTTTTTTAGTATGGTTATTTTGTCAATATCCTCTTTTTGCGTAACATTTATATAACAGTTGTAATAATATTATAACACATGTTACTAAAATATAATCTGTGGAAAGTGCTTAAGGTATTTTTTGATGATCCACTCCCTAAAGGGAATGGTTTCCAGCTAAGGGAAATATGCAGGATTACAAATATTGCTCCGCCGTCTGTCAAAAAATATCTGGATGGACTTGCAGAGGATGGACTTATAATAAAAGAAAAACATAGGATACATAAATATCCTGTATATCTGGCTAATAGGGTAAATGAGAGATTCAGGTTTCTTAAAAAGATGGATTTGCTTTTTGCTATTGAAGATTGCGGACTTATGGCGTATCTTAATGATAAATGTATGCCTAATGCAATTGTTTTGTTTGGCTCTGCGTCAATTGGAGAAGATTTGCGGGATAGTGATGTCGATTTGTTTGTAGTGTGCAGTGAGACTAAAATTAATCCAGAGAAATATGAAAAAATACTGAAAAGAAAGATCAATGTTTTCTTTTGCTCTGATTTCAAGTCAGTTAGTGATGAGTTGAAGAATAATGTGCTTAATGGTGTTGTTTTAAGTGGGTATTTGAAGGTGTTTTAGTGAGCGGGGAATTGATTGAGGTAAGTGTAAATATAGAGAAAGCGAAGTCTATGCTATCTATGGCAAAAACCAGAATTGATATGTTGGAAAGTGTTGATTCTCGAAAATATACTACGCTTGTTGTTGAGGGCTATTATGAAGCTATGAAAGAACTTATATCTTCTATTCTTTCACTGGATGGGTATAAGACTATTGGGGAAGGAGCGCATAGGATGCTTATTGAGTATCTTTCCGAAGCATATAGTACCGAGTTTTTCCGGTCAGAGATTTGTTTTCTGGATGATTTGAGGAAAATACGAAACAGGATTAATTATGATGGTTTTTTTGTGAAGGAGGATTATCTGGAGCGAAACAAGTGGACTATTGTTGAAATTATCGGGAAATTGATAGCTATTATTGATGCGCGATTGAATTGATTGCAGAGATGAGGGATTATTTGCGCGTGGTAACTGCGGTTTTTACACTATCTATTTGAGTCATCATACGAAGTATTACTTTTTGCGGGTGTTGCTAAATCATCATACACTTTATCATTGAAATGGGCGACATGCATTTAAGTGTATCTCGACCATAAAGAAGGTATGGATGATAAAAATGCTAAGACTGAGAGGGGTACGGAGCGCAAAAGTAATAACAAGAGAAATGGTAAAAAGTATAGTCCGGCGTTTCTTGCGCATATGAAGCCGGGGTATAAGTTCTGGCTGCGCATCGGGTCTAAGCCAATTATGGGCGCGGGGAGATACAAGATACTGAAGACGATATCACGGACGCATTCTATTAAAGAGACTGCGGAACTTCTTAATATATCTTATCGATCTTGTCAGAATTATATCAAGAAGATGGAGGACAGGCTTGGTGTGGAGGTTGTGCATACTGACAGAGGGGGTTTGCATGGCGGGGGGAGTGCTGAGTTGACAGAGTTTGGGTGTGCGCTTGTGAAGAAGTTTGAGTCTATAAAGTTTAAGGTTGTTTGCGATGATAAAAGATAGGTTTGGAAGGCAAGTGGATATTCTTCGGATTTCTGTTACGCAGGAGTGTAATCTTAAATGTCCATACTGCCACAGGGAAGGTGAAATGGACAAAGGAGCACTTATGTCACCGGAAGAAATTGCGAAGATTGTGTCTGCGTGCGCAAGAGCAGGCATCAAAAAGGTCAAGATTACCGGCGGTGAGCCGCTTATAAGGAAAGATATTGCTGAGATTATTGCGCAGATAGCAGACATACAGGGGATTGAAGATATATCAATGACTACTAACGGGGTTTTGCTTTCAGGTATGGCGCGTGAGCTTAAAATTGCAGGGCTTAAAAGAATCAATATTGGGTGTGATTCATATACGTCTTCTATTCTTGAAAAGACAGCAGACAATATAAAGCCAGGTATCGTGGCTGCAAAAGAGACCGGATTAGAGACTATCAAACTGAATATGGTGGTTCTTAAGGATGTAAATAGTGATGAAATCTTTAAGATGATTGAGTTTTCGAAAAAGTATGGGGCGATACTGCAGCTGATTGAGCTTATTGAGACTAAGGACAGTAAAGTGTTTTTTACTGAGCATTATTATTCGCTTAAAGATATTGAAAAAGAACTTGCGTCTAAAGCAGATACTGTTGAAACGCGCTCTATGCATAACAGGAGGAGGTATCATTTTTCTGGTGCTGTTGTTGAGGTTGTGAGACCGAACAGGCATGATTTTTGCGCTAATTGCAGGACTCTTAGGGTGACTTCTGATGGTAAGATCAAGCCGTGTCTTATGAGGAATGATAATCTTCTGGATGTTGTTTGCGGTATCAGGGAGGGAATCTGTGATGAGGAGTTAGAGAAACTGATTCTTATGGGGATTGAGAAAAGGGAGCCGTATGTGAGGTGATTGGATGAATGTAAGTATGATTGATGTGTCTTTGAAGAAAAATGTGTTGAGAAAAGCTGTGGCGTCGGGGAGGATCTGCCTTTCGAAGGATACGGTGAAGCTTATCAAAGAGGGGAAAACTAAGAAGGGGGATGTCTTTTCTGTCAGCGAGGTTGCTGCGATCAATGCAGTTAAGGATACACCGCGCATGATTCCTCTCTGCCATAATATTCCTATATCTAAAGTTGATGTGGTGTTTGAGTGCGGGGATGATTTTGTTGATGCAAAGGTTACTGTTGTGTCATATGGTCGGACAGGGGTGGAGATGGAGGCGCTGATTGGTGTTGGTGTGTGTCTTTTTAATGTATGGGATATGGTGAAGTATCTTGAGAAGGATGAGGACGGGCAGTACCCGGGTACAAGGATTACAGATATCAGAGTTATTGAAAAGAGTAAGAAAGAGATTATGTGAATCATATGGAAGCGCAGTCTACAAAAGAGCATAAAGAGCATGTTAAGAAAGACATAAGTTTTGGGATCATTACTGTGTCTTCGTCCAGGTCTGGCGGGGGTGGTGCTGATGCCAGTGGTGATAATATAGCCCACAGTGTTTCTGTGGGAGGGTATAGGGTTGTCAGGCGCGATGTTGTGGGTGATGATGCGGCGATGATTAAGGATAAGGTTTTGGAGTTTGTTGATGCTGTTGATGTTATTGTGTGTACAGGGGGTACCGGGATTGCTAAAAGCGATGTTACGGTTGAGGCTGTTCGCCCTCTTTTTGATAAGGAGATCGAGGGGTTCAATACTTTGTTTATGATGGCCAGTTATGATGAGGTCGGGTCTGCGTGTGTGCTTTCAAGGGCTTGTGCGGGTGTAGTTCGCGGGAAAGTTGTCTTTTGCCTGCCGGGGTCGCCGGATGCGTGCAGGCTTGCTATGGATAAGATCGTTGTTAAAGAGGCAGGGCATATTGTCAGGCATGCGGGTGAATGATGTTGAATGATGTTAGGATGAAGGGGTTTAAGAAGCGGATGCATTTTTTGGATGTGTTTGATGTCATCAGAGAGCATGTTAAGTGCGCGGGTAGTGAGTCTGTTTCTGTTGATGACTGTGTTTCGCGGGTGACTTTTGGGGATGTCCGGGCGCAGCTTGATGCGCCTCCTTTCAATAAGTCTGCTGTTGACGGGTATGCTGTTCTGGCTCGTGATACTTATGGTGCTAGTCAGTATAATCCTGCTAAACTTAAGATTGTCGGGGAATGTGCGGCAGGTGAGTCTTGTGGTGTGGTCATGAAAGGAGAGGCATTAAGGATCATGACCGGGGGCATGGTGCCTACAGGGGCTTGTGCATGTGTGATGGCTGAATATTGTGAAGAGAAGGATGGTTATGTGCTTGTCTATAAGCCGGTTGCTGAGGCATTGAATGTGTGTATGCAGGGAGAGGATGTTAAGAGAGGGACTATTGCGGTTCATAAGGGTGTGAGGATTACGCCTTATTGTGCAGGTGTTCTTGCATCTGTCGGATGTAGTGAAGTTACGGTCTTTAGAAAGCCGAATGTTGCGATTATTGTTACTGGCAGTGAGCTTGTGGAGTCAAAGCCTAAGAGCGGTCAGATTATTGATTCTAATAGCCATACTCTTTGCGCTCTTGTCTGTGACTGCGGGGGAGAGGTGCTTTCTAAGAAGAGGGTCGGGGATGATTATGAGAGTATTAAGGGTGAGATTGTTTCATCTGATGCGGATGTGATTATTGTTACTGGCGCCACTTCGTGCGGGAAGAAGGATTATGTGCCGCTGGTTGTTGATGAGTGCGGAGAGCTGCTTGTACATGGAGTGGCTATGAAGCCGGCAGGTCCTTTCGGTGTTGGAAAAGTTGGCGGGAAGATTGTGTTTTTGCTGCCTGGCAATCCTGTGGCTGCGTGTGTTGCGTTTGATTTTTTTGTGAGGTTTGCGCTTGAGGTTATGGTCGGTATTTATGATGGTGAGAAGATTTTGGTAAAGGGGGTGCTTGCGCGAAAGGTTGCATCTGCTGTCGGAAGGACAGATATCTTTCGGGTGAAGTATTGTAATGGGGTGGTTGAGCCTGTGAGGGTTGGCGGTTCGGGGGTGCTTTCTTCGATGATTCGCGCTAATGCTTATCTTGTTGTGCCTGAAAATATTGACGGGTATGCCAAGGGTACTGAAGTCAGTGTGAGGTTGTTTTGATGAGACAAAAAGAATTCCATGATCTTTTGTGTGTTGATGAGGCTAAGGAGAAGTTTTATAGTAATATTTTTCGCGGGACTCTGGGGACGGAGAGGGTTGATGTAATTGATGGGCTTGGGCGTGTGATTTCGTCGGATATTATGGCGCGTATTGATGTGCCTCCTTTTGCGAGGTCGCAGAGGGACGGGTATGCTGTTGCTGCGTCTGATACGTTTGGTGCAGATGAGGAGATGCCTGTTAAGCTTAAGCTTAGCGGTGAGAATATACAGGCAGGGAGTGAGGCTGAAAATGCGCTTGAGAGTGGGTGTGCGGTGCGTATCGCTACTGGCGCTCCAATGCCGAGGGGGGCTAATGCGGTTGTGATGGTTGAGTATTGTAATGAGTGTACGGGGATTGTTGAGGTGCAATCTTGTGTGCATCCTAATGAAAATGTGATGCATACGGGCGAGGATGTCATGCAGGGCGAGGTTGTGTTTCGGCGCGGGGCGCGTATCAGTTCCTGTGATCTGGGGGTGCTTGCGGCTATCGGGGTTACTGAGATCGAGGTTTTTTCAAGACCAAGGGTTGCTGTGATTTCGACTGGCAATGAGCTTGCTGAACCGGGTGATGAGCTTTTCGGGGCAAAGATATATGATGTGAATTCGCGCATGATTGTCGGCGCGTGCAGGGAGTGTGGGGCGATTGCTTCGTTTTTGGGTATTTCTAAGGATGATGAGAAGGATATTGAAAAACTGCTTTCCCGTGCGCTTGAGTATGATGTGATTATCATTTCAGGGGGGACGTCTGCGGGGGCAGGCGATGTGTGCTACCGGGTTGTTGATGAGATGCTTAGCCCGGGGATTCTTGTGCATGGAGTTGCTGTTAAGCCGGGGAAGCCGGTTGTGCTTGGGGCGCATAATAAAAAGCCGGTTGTTGTTCTTCCGGGGTTTCCTACGTCGTGTATTGTTATGTTTAACCTGTTTGTGAAGCCTGTGATTCTTTCGATGTGTGGTGTGAAGGAGGATGTGTCTGCAAGGATAAAGGCTAAGTGCGCTGTTCGGTATTGCTCTTCGCAGGGGAAGCATGAGTTTGTTCTTTCTAATGTTGTTAAGGGTGATGGGTCTTATTTTGCGTATCCCGTGCCTAAGACTTCGGGGGCGGTCACTGGTTTTTCCAGTGCTGACGGGTATATTGAGATTGCGCAGGATGTTGAGTATATTGAAAAAGATGAGGATGTTGATGTTGTGCTTCTGTCTGATGATGTTACTGTGCCGGATGTGGTTTTTATCGGGAGCCAGTGCATGGGGGCTGATGCGGGGTTGAGTATTCTTTCAAAGAGGGGGTATCTTTCGAGGGTCATCAATGTCGGGTCTACTGGAGGGATCGGGGCGTGCCTGCGGGGGGAGGCTGATGTTTCGGGAGTTCATCTGATTGATGCTAAGAGTGGTGTGTATAATGTCGGGTTTATGGATGAGGGGCTTATGCTTGTTAGGGGGTATCGGCGGCGGCAGGGGATTATGTTTCGGCGCGGGTGTGGGTATAAGTCGCTTGGAGATTTTGTTTCGGATGATAAGATGCGGCTTATCAATAGGAATGGCGGGTCTGGTACGCGGGTTCTTTTTGATATGCTGCTTGATGAGCTTAAAGATGGTTGTCGGAGGGAGAAGATTGCAGGGTATGATGTTGAGGCTAAGTCGCATAATGCGGTTGCCTGCGCTGTTGCTTCTAAGAAGGCGGATTGGGGGATTGGGATTTATAGTGCGGCTAAAATGTATGGGCTTGAGTTTATTGATATCCGGGATGAAGAGTATGATTTTTGCGTGCCTGCTGGCAGGTTTCAGAAAAAAAGTGTGCAGGAGTTTGTTTCTGTTTTGAAGTCCGGTGAGTTTAAGAAGAGGGTTTTGGCAATGGATGGGTTTGTTGTGCCTGAGGATATTGGGGATGTTGTTTGTGGTTAGGGATGGAAAATAAATAGAGATGTGTTGTGGAAATTGGTTCAAAACTAATTTTAGCAACAATTCGGATATTAATTTTCATACTAAAGCAGACTTTAGTGCGCTTTACCAACCGAATAAGGGTATTAATTGACAAAAGTGTACTTTACCACCCAAAAAGAGGTATTATATTGACAAAAGTATGCTTTTTAAGCTAAAACGGCGCATAAAGCACACAAAAAGTCAATATAATAGGCGTTAAGTTTAATTGTGTTTAAGTTCTTTCTTCTTTTTAAAAAAAAGAAACAAAAAAGGCGGAGTTCGTCCTTACGAACATATAGTCTTCTACGTAGAGATTTAATTATGTGACTTCCATTGTGACGCATGCGGTTAAGAATTTTATTCGAAAATACATAACATTTTATAAACTTTGATTTATTATTTAAACTTGATATAAAATTATTAAAAGATAATGGTGAAATATATGGCAGTTGAGTTTCATTTTGTAAATGTAGGTAAAGGTGATTGCACCATAATTTATTTTCCTCCATGCCAATATACAAACGGTCCAAAAAAAGGAGATAGTGTTGATGAGAGAATTATGGTAGTTGACTTTTGTCACGATGAAAATTCTGATTATGAAAATGTAATTACATACTATAAAAGTAAATTTGGAGATAAGTCATTGTTTCGACTAGTTTGTAGTCATCCCCATCATGACCATATAAAAGGTTTACGAAAATTATTTGAGGAAAGTGGAATTGATATAATTAATTTCTGGGATTTAGAGCATTCTTTTGAACCAGAAAATTTTGATGGACATCTAACCCATGAAGAAGACTGGAAAAAGTATAAAGAAATAAGAAAAAAAGATAGTGGTGTCAAAACTTTAAGGATTTCTAGAGAATCAATTCCTCAGTTGTATTGGAGTGAAGATAGAATTACCATTTTAAGTCCTTCAAAAGAATTAATTAGATATGCGCACTATAAAGAAGATGGTAGTCCTAGAGAATCTATTGAGATTGACGAAATGTCTTATGTACTTTCCATCAGTGTTAATGGTCGAAAAGTAATACTAGGTGGTGATGGAAGAGAACCATGCTGGAAAGATATTTACGAAAACTGTAAAACTGATTTAGAAGGTTGTTGTGTTTTTAAAGCTGCACACCATGGACATAAATCCGGACTCCATGAAGAATCAGTAAGACATATGAGTCCTGAAATCATTGTGTTTTCAAATACCGAAGATGTAGATAAAGTGGATGGCGCGGAGAAGGAATATTTGAATTTACTTCCTGAATCAACTATTTTAAAGACTTGTGATAAAGGAACTATCGTAATAAAAGTACCTTTTGATACTACTAATAAAATTAAATACGAATGTGAGCGATGAAAATGCCGGAAAATTCTCTTAAAGAAGAAAACTCAAAAATCACATGGATATTTATTGTATTCTGTCTGACTTTATATATAATTTTCCAAGGTGGTACTTTGTCTTGGAGTGGATTATTTGATACTTTCAATCAAATGAATGTTAAAGGAATTGTATTCACACTATCACCTATAATTGCCATAGTATTAACTGGAATTATATCTGCAAAGAATAAAGCTCGACTTGTTTTCTGGAGGTGGAAAAATGCTTTACCTGGACATCGAGTTTTTACTCAGATAGCCACTAAAGATTCTCGAATTAACCTAGAAGAACTTAAAACCAAAATTGGTACTCTTCCAAAGAAACCAGTTGAACAAAACCAGATGTGGTACACAATTTATAAAAAACATAGAAATGATATAACTGTACGTTCAGAACACAAAAAGTTTCTTCTATCCAGGGATTTGACAGCAATTGCTACCTTGTTTATGGTATTTGGCACAATAGGATTAGCATTTATGAATCAAGATTTAATGTTAACATTAAGTTATTTTGGACTGATGTTTCTTATATATATTATTTTATCAATTGTATCCCAAAACTCAGGCAAAAGATTTGTGTGTAATGTATTAGCAGAGCATCTTTCATAAAATTAAGACCATAAGACAATTGTTATTCAATCTGCAATTACCCCTCTATTCAAAAAAACTAACTTAAAATATAGAGCGACAAATTACATAAATCTCCACTCATTTTTGTTCTTAATGTAACGCTTCGCTTTCTCAAAGGAACTGAACTCCCCCAGTGCTTCGCACATATACACTCGCTATGCTCGAATTGATATGAACTTAAACACAACTCTGCTATCGCAGGTTTCTCCAAGGAGAAACAAACTTAACACCAATTTAGAAGTTACGTTCAAACAAGTTTGAACTACACCCAAATTTCCCTCCTTCGTCGAGAAACTTTTCTAAACCGTGGATGTTATTTGAAATAAGATTATGCATCATTGGTTATTGCATCTGCAATCTTTTCAAGAAGTTCTGAAGCAGGTTTTTGAAGCGCAACAGGTATTTTTTCCATGTTCTCTTTCAAGGAATCATACAATGCCTGTAATTCGACTTTGTCTTTGATTTCCAAAGCTCCGCCCTTAATATGATCTTTAATTAAGCCTAATAGTTTTGAATTTATTATGCCTACAGATAAAAAGTCGATGATTTCGTGGGACACATCAAATCTCCAGAAAGCAGATTTATCTTCTTTTTTTTCTTCCATTGTGAAAAAGAGCATTCATAATAATATAAATGTTTTGGGGGCATATTTTACTCTGGGACACCCTGTTTTCGCTATAGACAAAATAGTTCTGAAGAACATATTATCCCTGAAAAAGAATCTTAAGATCATTGCCATTTTTTTCGTACATAGTATAACCTATAGCATAAGGACCTACAGTGAGCACTATCGTGCCTTCTTCAAAGTTATCTTTTCTTTCTATTAAATCAAGTTCATTTGTGTTATCTGGAATATTCGACAAATGTATGAAATATTTACCATCAGTGTTATTCTGTTTTAGATGTTCTTCTACAGGAGCATGAATCAATTTTACATTTATATCCTCACTGAATTTCGGTCTTTCTGTGTTTTGCTTTAAACAGGAATATAGCGGACTCCACATATCATTACAGTGTTTTTTGAGATTGGACTCATATTCTCTGTCCCATCTTGAATCATTATGAATATCTGTAATATCAATAAAATTATTTAATTGGCGCGAATCAATATCAATTAGCTGTATGTCGCGAATATCGTTTCCTTCGAGTAATTTGCTTAATATGTAAAGATGTTGTGTTCCTCCACCACAAACACCATGATAGTTTGTAATGCCTTCAATGGATCTTAGTTGCTTGTCAAAATTATCATAGTTATTAGTGATCTCTGAGTAAATTTCATTTGATATAGGATGTTCTAGTTTGCCGGCACCTACATCACACGAATCAGTACAGATCATGGGTCCATTCATAACAACTAGTTCGTAGTTATAATATATAAATCTATCTACGATAATTTTTGCGTGCCTTTTAGCAGGTTTCAGAAAAAAGTTGTTTCTCTTGAGCATACGATAAGGATTCAAGTGACGGCAGTTATGTTTTTAAATATTTAAGGATTAGACTTAAAATAAGAAATATGCTGAGTTTCTCTTGTATAATTACTAAGGAAAAAGAAAATCTGTTCAGTGCATGGTGCCCTGAAATGGAACTTGCCAGCCAAGGCAAGGCTATTGAAGATGCAAAGAACAATCTGGTTGAAGCTATTGAGTTATATATGGAAGATGAGGATGCTGTAATACCGAAGGGTGATACGGAGTCTATGATGACTATAATTCGAGTGAATAATCATGCAAAAACTAAAAACTGCCAATCCTGTCGGGTTGTGGTGCAATGAAAAAAAAGGTTATGGCGTATATTGATTTGACCCGGGCGCATTTCTTTTTGGTATGGCCGCTGCTTTTTTGCGCGGGACTTATGCTTGCTTTTTCTAATTACGGAGGGTTTTCGTGGGTGCTTGTGGTTAAAGCTGCGCTTATCGGTCTTTTCGGGTTTGAGGCAGGGCTTGTGCTTAATGATTATGTGGACAGAAAATCAGATAAAAAGGATGTTGAGTTTGATAAGCTTACGAGGTACTGGAGGCTGTTCGGCAAAAGACCGATAGCTTCGGGGTTGATACGGTCAAAGGATGCTCTTGGGGTTTTTCTTGTGCTTGTTGTTTTTTCTTTGCTGTTGATCAGTACGCTTCCTTATCCTAATTTTTTGTATGTTTTTGCTATCATGGTTTATTCTTATGGTGCTGAGTATTTTTACCAGGTTAAAAAGAGGAGCCAGAGGTTTCCTTTTGCGCAGTTTATCGGGAGGACGGATCTTGCTCTTTTTCCTGTTGCAGGATATCTTTGCGTAGGAGTTCCTGATATGAGTGCGCTTCTGCTTTTTTTGTTTTTTTATCCATGGGCGCTTGCACATCTTGGGGTGAATGATCTAATGGATGTTAAGAATGATTTGGCGCGGGGGATGAAAAGTGTTACTGTACTGTTTGGTGTGAGGGGAACTGTCCGGTGGATTTTGCATTTTACTGTTTTGCATGTTGCAGCTGCGGCTGTTTTTTTGATGGAGCTTGGCACAGCTGCATGGTATGGATTCGGGTCTGCGTTTTTCCTGTTGATTTTAGCGAATTTGTGGCTTGTGAAAGAGAAATCTGATGCGGGGTTGAAGGTGCTTGTTGTGTTTCATATGAGTTTGTTTATCTATGCTGTTTCTATTATTTTTGATGTTATATGAATGCGCCCCTAAACATCAAATAGCTTGAAATATCCCAATCTCATAGTAATTTCATGATTTTTGATTGTATCTGATGTATGTAGGACATTCTTTGACTTAGAAGACACAAAAATATATAAACTTGTAGTTTATATATGTAAACTAGGTGTTTAAATGCAGACCATAACAAAAAATGAGATGAGAGCAATATTAATTATCTTTAAAGATATTGATGGTCATTACAATGCAAACAACTTAAGTAAAAAAATAGGTCTCAGTTCAATGGGGACCTTAAAAATATTAAAGCGGCTGGAAGTGCAGAATATCCTGAAATCCACCATGTTTGGAAAAGCAGTATTCTATAAGGTAAACCTAGATAATGATTATGCACGGAATTATATTGAATTCCTGCTAAAAAAGGAAGCTGAAGATGCAGCGCCACGTATCAAAAGATGGATCAGGGAATTAAGAAATGTCAGGGATGCAAAGATAGGGATTCTTTTTGGTTCGGTCCTTACAGAAGAGAAATTTAATGATGTTGATTTGCTTGTGGTTCTTGAGCAATCACAGAATAGGGGATTCAACAAATCAATTGGTGAAATTAATAAAATTAATATAAAAAGAATTCATGCGGTAAAACAGACAAAAGAGGATCTTAAGTTGAATCTGGGGAAAAAAGATGAGGTTGTCCTCAGTATAATTAAGAATGGCATTGTTTTATTTGGATATGATGAGATTGTTGAGGTCATTAAAGATGTCGCATACGGAAAAGAAAGTTAAGTGGTGTATAGGCAAGGCTGAGAGGGAATTGCAGAGTGGCGGGAAACACAGAGGTCTTGTCAGGATAAAGCCGGATTCACTGTTGGTTAATGCACACATCAGAAAAGCAGAGCATAATCTTTCAGCAATAGAGGATTTCAAAGAGATTGGCTATTCGGATTGGTCTGCTTCCGCTGTGTTTTATTCTGTTTATCATTGTTTTTTGGCGATCATTACAAAATACGGATATGAAAGCAGGAATCAGGAATGCACTTTTGCTTTGATATATTATCTTATTGAAACCAATAAAATAGAGATGGATAAGGAAATAATTGAGAGGGTCTATGCCCTGAGTCCGGATGAAAAACATAAGTCTCCAACAGTTATTGAAATCAGGGAGATCGAACAATATGGTGTGAATCTTTCACTTGAGGATGAGTGTTATGATACATTGCTCAATATTGCAAAAATTGTTCTGGACCAGACTAAAGAGATATTAGAGAAGGAGGTTTAATCTATAGTTGAAGACATAACTTTTTGGACAAATGTCTTCACCATATAGATTAACGTCTCTTGGTTTTTGGCTAAGTTTGTCCATTTAGTAACGACGTTAACTATAATAATTTTTTGTTGTCATCTATGATTTCTTTGAAGGCGCTTATTACTTTTTTCAGGTCTTCTTTTGGGATGCTGTATGTGGATAGTTTGAAGGATTTTGTGTGTCCGGGCTTTATGCCGATTATGCCTCTTTTTTTTAGTTCACGGTAGAGGAAGTAGCCTTTTCTTTTGTGCTTTTTTGAGATTTCGTAGAGTATGTCTGTCTTGAAGTACATCAGGTCGTGTCTGTGGGGGTTTTGACCTATCAGGATGAAGTTTAGTTTTTCCAGTTCGTGTGCGAACCATTGCGCTTTTTTTAGTTCATTATCCCAGTTCTTTACTCTTTGTTCCACTTCAGGGAAGGATGCCATGAGTGTTGCGATTGTTGCGCCTCTTGATGTGCAGCCGAGGCATTCTATTACTTTGTTCGGGTAATCTTTTGATCTTTCGAGGACTTTTTCTTCGTATTTTTTGTTTATGCCTATCAGCCCTATCGGACCTGATGCGCTCATGGATTTGTGACCTGAGGCAACTACAAAGTCTGCGCCCAGTTCTTTCATGTTTACGGGCATGCGACCTATTGAGTATGCGCAGTTGATGGCGTAGGGGATGTTGTGTTTTTTTGCGATTGTGCCTAGTTTTTTCGCGTCAGGGAGGTTTCCGTAGTTTCCTTCCGGGTATGTCAGGAATATGAGTTTTGGTTTGTGTTTTTTTATGTAGGGTTCGTATTGTGTGACGTCTATTGCGTCTATGGGGCATTTGCTGTTCGGTACTTTGATTATGTTGAGTTTGCAGCGCTCTGCTGCGAGGATGCATGAGTAGTGGGCGTTGTCGTCTATGAGGATTGTGTCTTTTGGGTTTGTGAGTGCGTGCATTATCAGGAACATGCCTTCACGTGCGCCGTTTGTGATTCTTACTGTGTCGCACCCGAGGAATTTTGGGAGTATGTCTTTTGTGAATGTCTTTATGGGGGGCTTTTCGATTTCGTCCAGGACACCATTACAGAAGTCGCATATTGAGTAGCCGTCGCCGAATTCTATGAGGGCTTTTTTGGCGGGCTCTGTCAGTTTTCCTGCGGTCTGGAGGGGGTTTAGGTTTATGTAGTTGTTGTTTTCGCGCTTCAGGTCTTTAAGATTTGGGTAGTCCATGGGATTATAATGCGCATACAAGATTTATATATGTTGAGGGGGTGAATGATGGAGTTTTGCTTTGGATTTCTTTTCTGGAAATATGTGTTTTTTACCGGGATTACTCGTGCAAGAAAATATACCGGGATTTCCGGTAAATATAGATAAGACGCTGAATTAGTTTTACAGTGTCCTTGAGTCCATAGGATGTGTGTTTATCGTGGTCCGCTCAACTGATGACTGGGAAGCTAAGCTTGATGGGTATTTTATATTGTTTGAGAAGGTCTTGATGCGAATTCCGGGTTGTTGTGTAATGTATTACATAAAAGTGTGTAATATGATTACATAAAATATTTAAGTATCTAAATGTTAAGATAGTCGTCAATCGCATGCCTTTGCTGTTATTGTGACGAATACCGGTCCTTTTATGTCTGCTTTTTTGTTGTTTGATTTCATGTGGTTTTGGGTTGCCTGGGATATTTTCAGGTTGATGCTGCCCAGGTTTTTTGCCATTCCTGTGTATAGCGCATAGTCTGTTTCTTTGTTTGATTCTATGTCTGATGCTGCTTTGTTTGCGATTGCGCTTATGTAGGTCATGCCTGTCTTTTCGCCTGCGCTGTCCTCAAGTGAGTTGATTATGTTGTTGTCTTTTACGAATATTTTGTTGAATGCTGCGGGACCGATCAGCTTTTTGCCTTGTTCGGTTTCTTCCAGGCTGATCTGTGTTTCTTTTCCGTTGACTGCGCCTTTCCATACAGGTACTGTTATGGGTGCTGTGTCGTCTTTGTGCGATTGCGCGGCTTTTATTATTGCCTGTGCTATCTGTTTGCCTGTATTGGTTTTTGGCTCGTCGATGTGTTTTATGTCCTGTGCT
>DAOWAN010000082.1 GCA_030634545.1 Candidatus Nanohalarchaeota archaeon | reverse complement strand
GTTGTGTAGGTCCAGCTTACTGTGACTGTTGATTCTGTTCCTTCTGAGATGATTGTTCCCAGGAATGTTCGTCCTCTTATTTTTAGGTTGCCGTGGAATGGACAGTTTTTGTCGCTACATTCTTCTTTTGGCTTGTTTTTTGTGGGGATTCCGATGTTTTTTATTTTCATGTTTTTACACCATTTTCCATTTGTTTTTTGTTTTTTTCTTAATCCTGTCTTCGGGGCGTCCATGTAGGAGTTTGCCGTTGATTTTTAATTGTGTTTTCTCTTTGAGTGTTATTTTGTATGTGTTGTCTTTTTTTGCGGTTGTTATTGTTTTTTTTTCAGTTTTGATGGTTAGTGTCTTTTGTGTTTCGTTGATTATTGTGCCTGTTAAATTCTGCATGTTTGGGTCTTTTGAATCCAATATTGTTGCTTCCAGACCAATCAGTTCGTGTCTTGTGATGTTTTTTGGATCTGTTGGCACAATTATCCTCTGCGGGTTTTTATTCAATCATTGATTCGTTGAAGCCTTCTTTGATTAATAGTTCTTTGACCTTTGAGATGTGGTTGCCTTGCAGTTCGATTTTTCCGTCTTTTGATGTTCCGCCGCATGCGAGGTGTGATTTTAGTGTTGTTGTTAGTTTTCTCAGGTCAATGTTCTTTTCATCTAGGCCTTGGATGACTGTTGATAGCTTTCCGAATCGCTTTTTTATTGTGTATACTTTTATTTTCTGTGCTTCTTTTGATATGGTTTCACATACACATAGCTCTGTTGGTAGTCCGCATTTAGGGCACATGTCTTGCATTTAACTTTTCACTCCTTTTTTCTTTTTTACTGGTTTTCGTGTTTTTGGATTGTTCTGGTTTTTTAGTGTGAGTATTCTTGCGAGGGTTTTTTTTATTTGTTTTAGCCGTCCTGTGTTTTCAGGGACGCTTCCGATGTGAATCTTGCCTTTTTCTTTGGCGAGTTCGAGGCGTAGGTCGTCTTCTTTTTTTTCAAGGTCTTTTTGTTTCATGTTTTTCATTGCCTTGAAGCGGATTATTGCCATGGTATCACGTGAATATTATTTATTTTTTTGGTTTTTCGTCTTTGGTCTCTTTTGTTTTCGGGGCTGTTTTTTCTTTTGTTTCAGGTTCTTTTTTTGGTTTTTCGTTTTTTTCTGGTTCAGGTTCTTTTGTTTTTGGTGGTTCTTCTTTTTCTTTTGTGGGTTCTGCTTTCACTTTTTCTTCTTTTTTGTCTTGTTTTGGTTCTGTTTCCTTTTTGTCTTTATCTTCTTTTGATGGTTCTGGTTTTTTCTCTTTTTTTTCGTCTTCTTTTTCTTTTGCTGTTTCAAGGATTCTTTTTTCTATTGAGAGGACGGAGGGCATTGTGCTCATGAGTTTGACTTTGACGCCGATTGTACCTGCTTTTAAGACTGCTGTTTCCATTTCTGTCTGGGTGTGGACATCGGCTGTGTTGCCGCATTTCTTGAGGTATCCGCGCATGAATTTTTCTGTGCGTGATCGTGAGCCGGTTATTTTTCCGGAGATGGTTATTTCTGCGCCGATTGCACCTGCTTCAATTATTTTTTTGAGCATGATGTTAACAATCTGGCGGTGTTTTGTGCCACGTTCAAGGCTTGATGCAATCTGTTTTGCAACTACTTTTGCGTCGAGTGAAGGGTCTGAGACAGATTTGACTTCTATTTGTGGATTGTCTATTTTGAATTTGTTTTTGAGGGTGTTTGTCATCTCGTTGATTTTTGATCCGGCATGGCCGATGACTACGCCGGGTCTACCTGCGAATATTACTATTCTTGTGTTGAGGGGTGTTCTTTTGATATCTGAGTGGCTGTAGTCTGCTCTTTCGAGTGTTTTGTTCAGGAATTTTTCCATTTCGGATTTCTGAATGCCCTTTTCTATGAATTTACGTTCAATCATGTGGTTTACCTTCTTCTACTATTAGTGAGATGTTTGTGCTTTTTATTTCCTGACCGCTGAATCGTGTGCGGCGTGGACGTTGATATGAACTGCCTTTTGCTGCCCAAACGTTTGTGATTATGGTGATTTTTGTGTCAAGACCAATGTATTCTGCGTTTTTTTGGACGCTGTTTAAGAGATCAAGCATTTTTTGGGTTGCGAGTAGTGGGTATCTGCCTGGACCCATACCTTTTTTGTGACCGAGGTTTGTGTTGTATTTTGTGTAGGGGATTGCTTTTTTTTTCTTTAGTACCAGTTCAAGGTATGTTTTCGCACTTTCGACTTTCATGCCTTTTATGAAGCGACCTATTTCAGTTGTGTGCTTTTTTGAGATGCGCTGGTGTCTTGCACATACTTTAGCTTGTTTTTTAGGGTCGGTTTTTAGAGTATACATATTAGGTCACTTCTTTTTTTATTTGAGTGGTACGAATTTGCTTGATCTTGTTGCACCCATACCTGGTCCTGTGTGTTTGACGGATTTTCTTGTCTGTGCGAATTCGCCGAGACGGTGACCTAGCATCTCTTCTGAAATGTCTACGGCGACGAATTCTTTGCCGTTGTGGATACCGAATCTTTTACCTACAAAATCCGGCAGGATTATTGCGTCACGTGCATGGGTTTTTATGAAATCATTTGGTTTTGATTTTTTCGCTTTATTTATGAGTTTTTTTTCGGTTTCTGTGAATCCGCGTTTTATTGTTCTTCTTTCGCGGGATGGGATGAGTTTTATGAATTCGTCGAGTTCTAGTGCGGTGACCTGTTTAAATGTGAGTCCACGGAATTTGAATTCCTTTATTTCATGTGTCGTGGTTTTGTGTTTTCTTTTTGCCATTTTTACACCTTGATATGTTTATTATTTTTATCTTTTTTTACCTGTGCGTTTTGATGCAATTGTACCTACTTTACGACCTGGTGGTGCGTTACGTGATACTGTTTTTGCGACGCCTAAGTTTGATCCGCCGAATTTGTGGTCGACTGCATTCATTGCTCTTGCAGAGGTTCTTGGGTAGAGTTTACCTCTTTTGTGCATGGTGTGCCATCTTGTGCCTGCTTTGAGGTATGGTTTTGATTTGAGTTCGCCGCCTGCAGTTATGCCTATTGTTGCCCTGCAGTCGGGGTTGAGTGCTTTGAATTGTTTTGAGGGAAGTTTTATTACTGTTTTGCTTGTGTCGTGGGATGAGACTGTTGCATATGTACCGCTTGAGCGGACAAGTTTACCGCCGTCGTAGGGTCTTGTTTCTATGTTGAATATTGGTGTTCCTTCCGGAATTTTTCCGATTGGCAGGATGTTTCCTGGTGCTATTTTTGCGTCTTTGCCGATGGAGATTGTGTCTTTTGTTCTTGAGCATTCGGATATTAGTGTGTGTGTTGTTGTGTTGTCTTTGAATTTTATTTTTGCGACTGGTGCGTTTCTTCCCGGATCATTTAGTATGTCGGTTATTGTAGCTTCTGTATTTGTGTTGAGTTTTTGGCTGTATTTTACCTGGGTGAGGTAGCGGTGGCTGTTTGCCCTGTATAGGGTTGAGCCTCTTCCTCTTCTTTGTGCGATTATTCGTTTTCCCATTTATATCACATAATATCATTTGTTTTACATCATGCCCAAGCGTGTTGCGATGTCAAGTGCTGAGTAGTCGGGTTTTAGTCTTACCAGTGCTTTCTTGTGACCTTTTGTGGTTGTGAGCATGTTGACTTTTTCTACTTTTACGTCGAACATGGTTTCGACTGCTTTTTTTACTTCTGTTCTTTTTGATGATGATTTTACTATGAATACTATTTTGTTCTGGAGTTCGATGTTTGCGATTGATTTTTCGCTGAGGTGCGGGTATTTCAGGATGCTCCATTTCTCTTTTGGTGTGAGTTGTGGTTTGTTTTTTTTCTCTTCTTTTTGTGTGACTGGTTTATCTTTTGTGATTTTGGGTGTTTTAGCTTGTTTTTTTACTGGTGGTGTTGTGGCTTCTGTTTTTTTGTCTGGTTCTATTTTTGAGGGTTCTTTGTTGTCTGTCATTTTTTATCATCTTTTATTGTAAGTATAGTTTTTCTTTTTTTAGTGTTTCTATTGCGGATTTTGTCCAGATTGTCAGGCGACCTGATTCTGCGCCTGGTGCGAGTAGTTCTGTGTTGAGTGAATTTACTGATGCTATGTTTATGCCTGGTATGTTTTTTGCTGTGTTTTTGAGGGTTGTTTCGCCGGATGTGACTATTAGAGGACCTATCTTTTTTTTGTATTTTCTTGTGCGGGTTTTACCGACACCTGCACGGACTTTTTTTTGTTCTGTGCGTGCTAGTTCTGGTTTAAGACCGATTTTTTCGAGTATGTCTTTTACGTCTTTTGTCTTTTTAAGTGTGTTGATTCCGTCGTCGATTATTATCGGGAGTTTTATGCTGCCGAGCTGATGGTTTCTTTTTTTGACAAGGTCTGTATCTGCTGTTGCGGTGATGCCTGATCTGATGGCGAGTAGGCGTTCTTTATTGTTTATTTTTTGTGTCCAGTTCTTTTCTGCTTTTGGGGGGTGGGCTTTTCGACCTTTTACTGCCTGCGGTACTTCTCTTGCTCTACCTGTCAGGTATCCGGAGCCGCTTCTTATTCTTTTTGTCCTGTGCATTGCGCGGTTCTGGTGTGAGCCGTATGCTCTTCTTCTGCCGATGAATTGAGCGGATGTTTTGAGACCTGCCAGCGGGTCTGTGCCGTATGGTTGTCTTTTGTTGTTCTGGATTGAGTAAAATGCTCTTTTGATTATGTCTGGTCTGTGTTCTTCGCTGAATTGCGGCGGGAGTTCTATTGTTCCCTGTGGTTTTCCGTCAAGTGAGAGGATTTGTGTTTTCATAGTCTATTACCTTAATACTATTTCTGTGATTTCTGGTTCGCTTGGGCTGTTTTTTGGTCTTGATGCCGGTCTTAGGCGAATCAGGCGTTTTGCAGGACCTTGTATTGATCCTTTTATTATTATGTAGTTTGTTTTTATGATACCATAGTTTTTCCAGCCGTCTTTGTTTATGTCTTTTGCATCTTCGCTTATTTTCAGTATGCGCTGGTTAAACTGGGTTCTTTTGTGTAAGCCCATCTGTCCCATCTGTGGTACGGTTCTTCTTGTTTTGTGGGGGTGCCATGGACCTAAGTTACCTGCTTTTCTTATGACTTTCTGGGATTTTTTGGCAAGTAGTTTTACGCCAAATCGTTTTACAGAGCCCTGAAATCCCAGACCTTTGGTTATTGCGATTGTGTCTGCGAGTTCGCCGTCTTTGAATACGTCTTTGATTGTTATCTCTTTTCCGAGTTTTTCTTTTGCGTATTTGAGTGTGTCTTCAGGTGTTCCGCTTAGGTCGATTTCAAATAGTTCTGGTTTTTTTTTGCGGATTCCTGCGATTTTAGGGGTTGTGTGTACTATGAGTGTGTATTTTAATATGTTTTCGAGTTTGTCGAGCGCGTCTTGTTTGTGTTTCTTTTTTGAGAAATCTGTTTTTCGCTTGAGGTCTTTGTCGGGTTTGTCCTGCCAGATTTCTTTAAGGACTTTGTTGCCGTAGGGTGTGTCTGTGTATGCTCTTATGCCTGCTACTTTTAGTGGCGGTGTTTCGAGAACTGTTACGGGTATTACTATTTCCTGATTGTGTGTTGGGCTTTCTTTGCGGTCATCAATCATTACGATCTGTGTCATGCCTACTTTGTAGCCTGCAAAACCGATTGGTTTTGGTTCGCCTGTTTTGGCTGGTGTTGAGTTAACCCTAGGGTATATTCGTTTTGCGCGTTTTCGCGGAGCGTAGGCCATTGAGCCTCGTCTTGGATGACGTATTGTTGCCATTTTTTTACACCTTGTGCGGCGCATAAGCGGGATTGCTTAGTGGCGCCTTTTTTTGTACTGTTTTTGCAGTACATGAATTGTTATATTGTGTGGTTTGTTGCAGAATCCGGTTATCTTGTAAGACTAGGGATTTTGGTATTTTAAAACCTTACAGGTTCTGTGAGGTTTTGCTGGTTCTCCTTTTTTTTAAAAATTAGAACTCTTAGCAGTGTTTGCCAATCTGTTTTGCTGGGAATTGGCAGTATCTCTCTTTATGGGGCATTAGATTTATAAAGGTTTTTGTGGGTTTTTGGGATTTTGTTGGATATTTCTGAGAGATATTGTATCTCTGTCTGTTGTATGGGTGGTGCTTTTGCGAGGTATGGCTTTTTGGACCATCTTACGATGCCATTTGCGTCATCCTTTTATTACGCCTAAGGGTTTTACTTTTGCTATGGGGTTTCCTATGCCTAACTCATGGCTTACTTTTACTACTTCGTCTATGTCTTTGTATACTCCTGGTGCTTCTTCTGCGAGACCTTTCCATGATGCGCTTTTTACTGTTATGCCCTCTCTTGCGAGATCCTGTTTAACTCGTTCGCCTTTGAAGGTTTTCAGGGCTTTGAATCTTGACATTACTCTTCCTGCGCCGTGGGCGGTTGAGCCGAAGCTGATCTGTTCTGCGGTTTTTGTGCCGACGAGGATGTAGGATGAGGTGCCCATTGAGCCTGGGATGATTACTGGCTGGCCTGTTTTTTTGTAGATTTCGGGGAGTTCTTCTCTTCCTGGTCCGAATGAGCGTGTTGCGCCTTTCCTGTGGATGCAGACTGGTTTTGTTTTGTTGTCTATTTCATGTTTTTCGATTTTTGCTATGTTGTGGGCTACGTCGTAGATGAGGTTCATCTCAAGGTCTTCTGGGGTTGTGTTGTATATTTTTGCGAAGCTTTCGCGGACATGGTGCATGATGATCTGGCGGTTTGTCCATGCGTAGTTGGCTGCGCCGCTCATGGCCTTGAGGTATTTCTGACCGAGGTCAGAGTTTATGGGTGCGTTTATCAGTTCCCTGTCCGGCAGGTGCTTGTAGCCGTATTCTTTTTCCATTGCTCTTATGTAGTCTGATGCGACCTGATGACCGAGACCGCGGGAGCCGCAGTGTATCATGATTGTTATTTGTCCTGTGTTTGTTATGCCGAAGGATTTTGCGGTTTTCTCGTCGTAGATTTTCTCTACTTTCTGGAATTCGAGGAAGTGGTTGCCTGAGCCGAGTGAGCCGACTTGTGGTATGCCTCTTTTTTTTGCCTGTTCTGAGATTGTTTCATGGTCTGATTTTAGTGATCCGTATTCTTCTGTGTGGTCAAGGTCATTTTTTGTGCCGTAGCCTTGTTTTATTGCCCATTTTGCGCCGGTTTCGATTATCTCTTCTAGTTCGTCTTTGGTTACTCTGGTTCTACCTTTGCTTCCAAGACCTGATGGGATGTTTGAGTAGAGGATGTTTAGGAGTTGCTGTTCTTTGCCTTTTATGTCGGATTCTTTTAGGTTTGTTGTGATTGCGCGGACGCCGCAGTTTATGTCGTAGCCTACGCCGCCGGGGCTGATTATGCCTTCTTCGAGGTCGAAGGCGGCTACGCCGCCGATTGAGAATCCGTATCCCTGATGGGCGTCGGGCATGGCTAGTGAGTGTGTCTGGATTCCTTTTAAGCATGCTACATTTCTTGCCTGTTCTGTTGTTTTGTCGAGTTTGATTTTTTCCATGAGTTTGTCTGAGGCGTATATTTTTGCGGGGACTTGCATGTTGCCTGTTTTGGGTATTTCCCAGATGTTTTCTTTTATTTTTTTGATTTTTATTTCGGACATGTTTTTCATCTTTTGATTAATCTTTTTTGTTTAATTTCGTGTTTTAGTATTATATGTGTTGGCATTGGACAAAAGAGATGTGCAAGATTCTGGAGAATTAACTGGCTGGTTTGTCTGTTGTTAATGATGTTAACTATATTGTATAGGGTATGTTTCGTATAATTTGCTCTGATTACGATGGTGCGCTTTTTAGTTTGTTGCGTAATTGCTCGATAAGAGGACATATTTCATCAATTTGGGACTGCGGAACTTTCTTGCAGATGGTGTTGAAAGCAGAAACTAAATCGTCGTATGTTTTTTTTGCATCTTTTGTGTTGTTTTTGTCCAAAAGTTCTTCTGTTTTGTCGATGAGACGAATTACTTTATTGAGTCTTAGATCATGTTCATAAACTGGTGTTGTGGTTTGGTAATGTAATTGATTGATATCCTCATTTAATAGTTCTTCATAACTCATCTGGATGATTCCCTGTTTTATGGAGTTGTGTTTTGCTTTGTTTGAATCATCTATTGCTCTTTTTATTGTGTCTGGAATTGTGTTTTTATTGGATTTCTTACAGGAAGTGTTTGTGTTTGCGCTGATTACCTGTTTTGATAGTGGCTGTTTCATTGCGTTTATACTGTCTTTCATGTATATCATATTGTCTTGTAGATTTGTTGTATTGCTTGATGATTGTTTTGTGCTTGTGTTTAGTTCCTTGATTTTTAGATTGAATTCATTTCTCAATCTTTCTTTTGTCTCTTCTTCGTTTTTGTTCATTTTTTCTATTTCTTTTTTTGTTTTTAGTTGCGTTGTTTCGTCTTTTTTTCTGGTTTCATTTATTTCGTTTATTTTTTTATCTATTTCTTTTTTCATGTTCTCTGTGTCTTGTTTTGAGCGATGTTCTTTTTTTTGCATTATGGCTAGAATATTTGCCATCATGGATATATTGTTTTTTAGTTCTTTCGTTTTTTCGTTAATTGCTGTGCTTATTACATGTTTTGATTGTGGCTGTTTCATTGCGTTTATGCTGTCTTCCATGTATTTTATATTGTCTTGTAAGTTTGTTATGGTGCTTGAATTCAGTTCTGTGTTTGTGTTTATTTCGTTTATTTTTAGCTTGAATTCCTTTTTTAGTTTTTCTTTTGTCTCTTCATCTTCTTTTTTCATTGTTTCTATTTCTTTTTTC
>DAOWAN010000089.1 GCA_030634545.1 Candidatus Nanohalarchaeota archaeon | reverse complement strand
TTACATATCCTTTTGAGTTTGTGGTTATGTAACCTGTGTAATCTTGAATTCCAAAAGGGTAGTTGGCGTGGTTTCTTCTAATGTCAAATTCGATTAAATCAACGCCTAGCGATACTGCCTTTCGGAATGATCTTAATGTGTTTTCAGGTTCAAGTCCTGCGCATCCCCTGTGACCCGTTACTGTTACCATAATGGGTAATTGACCTAAAAAGTATATAAAGCTAAATATTATGGCGCCTATGAATTCGCAGCTGCTCTAAAAAGTTCTTTGATCTTGTTTTTGACTTCGCAGAAATATTCCTCTTCTGAGTTGCATAAATTGTGCAATTCCACATAGAATTCCTTTAGGGCAGTATAATTTTCCAAGATTATTTTTTTATCTGGAGTATTCAGATAATATTGGCTGCTTATTCTTGACTCCCTGAACCGGTTTATATCCTCTACCAATTCATTTCTATTTGTCAGGTACCTGAACATTTCAATTGAACAGCCATGATTTTCTGATTTTATACCCACTTTCTGCAGGAACGCATATAGGGAATAATATGCACAATAATACATTGTTACTGAAGCCCAAAGCATATCCTCTTCTTCTATTAGCTTTTTTGTGCGCTTTAGTGTCTTTTCAGCCTGAGACAAATAATTCATTGAAATATTATCGTTGGGTTCTACTTGTTTTATCCCTGTTCTGAGTTTCATGCATCTATCAATCCATAGTGAAGGCATGAAATAAATGAGCAAACATAACCAAAAATCCAATTGCCTTCATCTATCCGAGAAAATCTTCGATTTTCTGGATTTCGCAATTCATACAGAATTGCTATATTGCGAAATTAGGAATTGGGTAGCAATTCCGCAATCCTAAAATTGCATGGCAATTTTAAGGATATGGCAAGGCACTATAATCAATTTATTAGTGCCTTGACGATACTTCATTCAAATACCTCTGTCAGAAATAAGTCATAACCAAAAATAATGACATGCTCTTTTATAATTTCTCTATATAATGCTTCTTTTTTCAACTCACTTATTTTTTTCGGATTAATGAATATTTTATGAATCTCAATTGGGCACAAGTGGTCTGGAGTCTCTTTTTTTCCAGATATAAACAACAGATTCAAATCAGAATTTTTACATGCAGTATCCTTTGCGAAACTTCCGAAAACGAGGAAAGGTGTCTTTAATTCCTGCATTTTTTCTATAAATGGTCTTAATCGGGGATTTTTTTGGATGAATACTTTAGTTCTTTCAATTTCTATCTGATGAAAAAGATATTTATTGCTTATGTTGTTCCTGAATGAAAAATACTTGTTTTCCCCCTCTATTTTTATATCGAACAGGTATTTGTTTTTGTTGATTATACCCTGGACTGTTCCATAAGGCATATTTGTTCTTTTGACAATATCTCTTAGATAGAGCGCTTTATCTGAGTTGTATATTTCAAAGAAAACTTTGAATTCTTTTTCGTTCATGTGAACTATTATTAGTTCAAAGTTATTTAAATCTATCTATAGCGTTTATCTGAATTACTGTTTATCCTGCACAAATTTAGTGCCTTTTTTAAGGCAGTGTTCCGCGCGCGCAAGTTCATATCCCAAATATGCTGCATGATCCATCTGCGCTATGAAATCATGTAAAAGTATCGCGCGGTATAAGTCCCTGCCTGTCTCTCCCCGAAAGACCATTCTCAATTTGCCGGACTTAATTTTCTTGTCTGTCCTGATGGCTTCAAAATACTGGACCTGTATATCCTTCTTGTCATGATCTACATCAATAACAAAAAAACCCTTATCCAGCTTGATATCTCCATCATGTTTTGGAACTTTGACACTAAGATTTTGGTGCGGTAGCATAAGAACTAATTGTCCATTGATAAATAAAAATGTTTTTGTTATTGCTACATTCTGATTAAAAACAATACTTCACATCAACAAAATCCTTCCTAAACTCTTTGACATCTTCTTTCACGCGCAGAGGATCAACCTTATCCACAACCACCCGCTTTATCAACTCAGCAACATACTTCATCTCAGGCTCCTTCATACCGAAATGCGTCATCTCAGCAGTGCCAATCCTTATACCCGATGGATCTTTCGAAGTATTCACATCATCCCATGGCAAAAGATTCTTATTCATGATTATATTCGCCTTTTCAAGTGTCTCTGCGCACCATGCACCCCTGCCATTATCACTGACATCAACAATGACCTGGTGCGATTTAGTAAACCCCTTATTCTCAGCAAGAACAGAAAACCCATACTCATGCAGTGACTGCGCAAGCGCCTGCGCATTCTTAATAACCTGCCTGGCATAATCCTCGCCAAACTCAATCATCTCAGCCATTGTAACAGCAAGTGCCGGAAGCCTGTGAAGATGATGATTGGATACCAGCGCCGGGAATATTTTTGGCTTAATTTTTTTGTAATGCTCCTCAGAGTTTCCAAAAAGCATCCCTCCCTGCGGACCCGGAAACGTCTTATGTGCTGATGCGCCGACAACATCTGCGCCTTCGCGCAAAGGATCCTGAAATTGCTTGCCTGCAATGAGACCAAGCACATGAGACCCATCATAAGTCAGCACCGCACCAACCTCATCTGCCGCTTCTCTCAACTCCTTCAAAGGATGCGGGAAAAGAAATATTGTCCCCCCTGCATTAACCAGTTTCGGCTTATGCTCAAGTATGACCTTCTTACTCTTATCAATATCAAGATTCATCTCCTCCTTATCAAGCGGCATATGCCTGACCTCAAGACCGCGTATACCTGCTGCGCCGAATTCTGCCTGGCTTATATGCGCACCAGCCGGAACACTTGGAGCCACATAGTGGTCGCCGTACTTCGCAAAAGACGAGAGCAAAATCAAGATAGACAGCCCCCCGGATATTGGTCTGACATCAAGAAACTGCGCACCAAAAAGCTTTTTACCCATCTCAATGCACGCACTCTCAACCTCATCAACATAAGACAACCCCTGATAGTACCTCTTGTGCGGCATACCCTCAGCATACCTGTGCTCAAAATCACTATTGTATAGTTTCCAAGCAAGCGGACTCATCACATTCTCAGAAGCAATAAGATTAATACACTCTTTACCCCTCCACTGGTCATGGGTTGATACTGCGTCTTTAACCTGATCAATAATTTCTTTAACATTCATGTCCATGCTCAAAACACCTCTTTTAGATTACAGGTATATAGTTAGCGCCGTTATTAAATATACAAATTTTACAAATAATCAAAAGGCGCTAATCTATCCGGGGAAATCGGAGATTTCCTGGATGCTAAAATTGCATAGCAATTTTAAGCATATGGTGAAGACATTTGTCCAAATAATTATGTCTTCAACTATATATGCAATCAAAAATTTAAATAACCTGTGCGGCTCAGTAATATAAATTTATGGCACCATTATTTGTACTATGAAAATGATTTCAAAAGGCAAAGTAAAAGAAGTCTATGAAGTGGATGAGCGCGAACTTGAATTCCGTTTCACAGACCAGATTTCAGTATTTGACAAGATTATTCCAAGCAGCATCCCAAGAAAGGGTGAAACCCTAAACAAGACATCGGTTTTCTGGTTTGAAAAACTAAAAGAACGCGGTATTAAGAACCATTACATCTCTTCACCAGAACCCAATGTGATGCGCGTCAAACGCGTAAACGTAATCCATGATTATGACAAAATGACCGGCGACACCCGCAACTTTCTGATACCACTCGAAGTCATTTGCAGGCACTACATTGCAGGCTCCCTTAACGACAAGATTTTGCGCGGCGAAATAACCGGCGAGATGCTTGGATTTGAAGCAGGGCATGTACCTAAATACGGTGAAAAACTGCCAAAACCTATAATCGAATTTACAACCAAACTCGAACCAGTTGACAGGAAACTGACAGAAGAAGAAGCACTAGAGATTTCAGGCTTGAGCATAGAAGAACTCTCAAAAATCAAAGACATAGTTCTTTCAATTGACAACATAATCGCAGAAGTTGCCGCTGCAAATAATCTGATCCACGTTGACGGCAAGAAAGAATTCGGCATGGATGAAAACAGGAACATCATGCTTCTAGACACATTCGGAACCCTTGACGAAGACCGGTGGTGGGACACAGATAAGTGGCAGGAAGGAAAGATCAATGAACTTTCCAAAGAGTTTGTACGCATGCATTACCGAAAGACCGGCTATTTTGATGAGTTAGAGAATGCGCGCACAAAAGGTCTTCCAGAGCCAGACATTCCTGCGCTGCCGGCAGAAATTATTGCGCAGACAACAGAACTCTATGTGCGTATGTATGAGCGTATTACCGGCAGAAAGCTGTGAGTCTTCATATTGATTTCTTCGTTATTCTGGAGTTTGAGAGAATAATAATTCATTTACTTTTTCGTTTCCGATAATTTCAGCGTCATCTGATTTGAGTTTGTGTAGTTCATTTTCTTTTTGCTCGGATGCATTAATAGGTTATCTCTGACACGTTTCATTTCAATTTTTATCAAATCGAGTTCATCATCGTTTTCAAAGACAATGTCCGCAATTTTATCTTTAATCAGTTGAGTGTTGCCCTCAATTGCCGGGTCTCCGGCTAGAATTTCAGGATGTTTCAAAACAATGAGTATGCGTTTTTGCTCAATACAATATTTTGCAGTATGTAAAGTTCCACCTCTTGTGCCTGTCTCAACAACAAACACGCCTATTGATAGACCACTTTGAATTCTATCGCGAGCAATAAAATTACTTTGGTTTATCTTCGTGCCCCATGCATATTCTGAAACAAGCGCACCGTTATTTCTGCATATCTCCTCTGCTAGTTCTTTGTTTTTAGCAGGGTAAACAGTATCCAAACCATGCGCTAAAACTGCTATAGTTGTACCATTGACATCTAACGCTCCCCTGTGCGCCGCAGTATCAATGCCATTTGCCAGACCACTAACTACAACATATCCTTCTTGTGCGAAATATGCGCCTAGTTTTCTGGCTGCCGAAATGCCATATTCTGTTGGTTTTCTTGTCCCGATGATTGCGATACAATCACGTTTTAGGGCGTTAATATTACCTAAAACATGTAATAGTGGAGGTGAATCAGATATGTGTGAAAGATATTTTGGATAATTTGAACTCTCTCTAGAAATTATCTGAATGTTGTGCTTCTGTGACTGTTTCCATATTTCATGAGCTTTATTCCAGCCAATTGCAGCAGTTTGAGTGTCAGGTACAGTAATTCTCCCGTATTTTGCATTTGCCTTTTTTAGTATTTCAACTAAATCCGATGGGCTGCGCGGATCAAATGAGGGGGTGATAGAGAGTGCTTTTTCTATGGTTTTTGACCCTACGTGAGGGATTTCTTCCAGCGCCAGCATAGATATTGTTTCCATTTTATGAACTCCTGTCCCTACTTACATTCAGCAAATATAAATATTTCAGATGAGAGATGGATAGATATAGCATCCGAATTGGGGAGAATGCATGATGAATAAATCTAAAAGTGATAGCTGGAATAAATTATCTTTGATTGTTGCCAAAGACTGGATACTAAAAACTGCTGCAAAAATGAAAAAAACAACAAAGAAGATGCATTTTCGTGGAATTTTTATTGGAAAGAAACTTACTTTGAATTGGGTGGAAAAAAAGTATCTGTTGCACATAAAAGTTGCCCGAAAAACGCAGGATATACGTTATGGTATCTAGGAAGAATTAAAAACACAGGGCGGGAGCGAATTGAAAAAGACATAGATTTTGTTGCTTCCAAAATTTCGAAAAATGGCGCTTATGCTATCTTAGGACAAGAAATACTAAACGGGAATCCTAAATTGAATAAAACAAAACTTTTCAGAAACATTCAAAAAGAGTTCAAAAAAAGAACAAAAATATGCTAAAACAAATCAAGGCGGTCCTACGTTGGCATGGATACTTTTTAACGAGGGATTACTTCAATAGAAAAAAGTTTAGATGTGGACTCTATTCTGATTGCTATTGTCCACCATCATCTTTTGTTTTCTATTTGCAAATATTCATCGAATCAACTTAGCTTTCCCAAGAGAGTTAAATGCGCGGAAAAACAACAATGCACTCGCATAAGCCTGCGCTTCCATCTCAATTACCGCACTCTTATCAATGCTGTGCATCTCATCAAAAAACTGGATAAATGCTTTCTTAGAGTACTTCCCGAATATTTCCTCATCGCTCTTGCCCTCAGTTGCATATTTTTTCAATACCCAGTTCTGGATTTTTGCATAAAGTTCTATCTCATAGACTTTCAGGACATCCCACACAAGGTTCTGCCAGAATGTGCCGACATTGCCTTTGAGGACATCGCCTCTCGGGAACTGGGTTGCAATCAGTTCAATAGGAGTACCGGTTATGCCATGCTGTGCGATTCTTACATTAAGTTTATCCTTTCTCATGGCATTTGCAATATCTTTTGTTCTGGGTATATTGATTGATACCTGTCGTACTTTCACGCCGTTCTTATAGATATTGCCATGGGTTGAGCCGTTTGCGATTGCCAGAAGCTGAGGGTTAACCCCGTTATTATTAAGCTCTTTAATGAATGTTGTCGCTTCTTTTGGACTTGTCAAAAGAAATCCTTCTGTATCTTTCCTTCCTATTTCCCCAACTTCAACTTCAAGACCATATGATTTAATACCCTTCTTTTTCATCTCAGCACTTATGAAATGAGCAATCTCAGTTGTAGCTTTGATATTGCCTTCCAACTCTTCTTTTTCATCTTTGCCATCAAAGTTGAATATGTGTGATGCATCTATTGCATAAGATGTGAATCCTGCATCAATCTGTGCTTTCACAAGTTTCTTTGTACCCTCAATAGTCTCTGAGTCACCTGCTTTTATGGATATATGATCTGCATGCAGTATCCATTTTGTACAGCCTGTCTTTTTAGCGGCTTTCATGATTCTTTTTGCAAAGTCTTTTGGTGTATAGCCAGTGTATCCGGCTTTAAGATCCGACTCAGACCTTGCGATTTCTATAATCACCGGGGAATTTGACTCCTTTGCAGCTCTCAGGATGCCTTCTGCAACACCAGGAATATAGCGCGTATTAGTTGCCATTATAATACAGTCCTTGTCTCTCAATGAATTGAACATTTTCTCTCCAGATATTGGTTTGCAGTCACTCATATTTATCACCTTTATTTTTTATTGTATGGTAAAATATCCCAAGCAATAAAAAAGCTTGGAATTCTCCAAGTTCACAGATATTCCATGATTTCATCCTTTAATTATTTTTTCTGCCCATTCAACATATTTTTTGGTTCCAATGTATATGGGTACTCTGTGGTCGACTTTTTCAGGCATGATTGTGAGTATATTCTTCTCACCTGTACTCACTTTCCCTCCTGCCTGCGTTACCATGAATCCAAGTGGATTAGCCTCAAAGAGCAGCCGTAGCTTTCCACCCATATGACCCTTATAAAGCGGATATGAGAACACGCCTCCGTATTTCAAAAACTGGTGGACATCTGCGACAAATGAGCCAGAGTATCTTAGCTTGAAGCCGTCTTTGACAATCTCATTTATGAATTTCTTGTGCTTTGGAACCCAATCTTTCTGGAGCGCTCCTGTGCCGTAGAGTTTCTTGTCTCCGATTTTAACGTTCTGCTCAGTCATTGTAAATTCATTTTTGTCATTCAGTGCAAACATATAGACTCCTTCCTTTACAGTCACAGTGAGTGTCGTGAGTGGACCATAGAGTATATACATTGCTGCGCGCATGTTCTTCCCGGGCTGCATCACCTTGCCGTTATCGTATATACCTATTATTGTGCCGACTGCAAGGTTTACCTGTATCAGGGATGAACCATCAAGGGGATCCATTGTGACTGCGTAGTTTGATTTGGCATCAGGAAAACTTAGGACTTCTGCTTCTTCTTCTGAAGCAAGTTCTTTTACCAGTTTTGATTTTTTCAGGACTTGTTTGAGGTGCTCATTTGACCAGATGTCAAGTTTCATCTGGGTTTCGCCATAGATATTTTGTGTATCTGCGTATTTCTGGTTGGTTATGAACGCATCCCTGATTGCAGGACCCTGGTCTGCAATGAGTTGTATAAGGTCTTTAAGGTCTTTTGGACTGCCTGTTGAGTCTAAGTATTGTCTTAATGTAATTTTTGCCATGATTAACCCCTCGTTTATTAATTATTTTGTTCTGTTTTTTGCTATATTATATGTGTCTTTTTGATTAATATATAGATTACTGTCTGTATGAAAGACAGTTTTTTAGAATTGTTGTCTGGTACATGTCTGGGCAGTTCAATTCATATCTGATAAATATGAAATAACTGCACCTGT
>DAOWAN010000034.1 GCA_030634545.1 Candidatus Nanohalarchaeota archaeon | reverse complement strand
TCTGTAGTATTCTCAAAATAAAGCCCGACCTTAGAGCTTTCCTTCTCAATCATGCAGACAGAATCATTAACCTTCGCAACAACCTTGAAGCCGCGCGATTTCAAAAAGTCAAGATATGGATATACATTCATAGTCTCTGTTATAGGCTTAAGCGACCTGAACCTGCGCTCAAATGCATTTCTTCCTTTTGGTAGAAGATAGTAATAGTGCGATTTCTGGCGGTGTACTTTGCCTTCTTTCATGCCGACAAGACCATCTTCAACTAGTCCTTCTACCTGCTCTTTGAATACTGTTCCTGAGCAGCCGATTTCCTTGTAGGTTGTTGCTGCGCTGCATCCTTTGGCAGAGCCAAGCATCTCTATTATGTCCCACTGGCGCTCTGTGAGGTGGGTTGTATTGAATGTGTCTTGTGTCTTGGCTGTCTTTTCTTTGTCTTCGGTGTCTTTCTCTGTCTTTAGTATCTTGTCTCCGAGCAGTTCTACTAGTTTTTTATCATCAATGTGACCTTTTTTGATTTTTACATGCGGGAATTCTATGAGGAACGGGTCTGTGAATGCCATGCGTCTGCAAAGCATGAAACCATGCCCGATGGGCATCTTTCTTATGTATTGACCGTCCTCTTTGTAATCAATCCCTAGCATATTGCTTGCGTCCTGTATGTCTGAGTTCTGTTTTGAGTCAAGTCCCAGGTTCATGTAGATGTGGGTGCTTGTGTTTCCGAGGGCAGGGTAGCTTATCATTGAAGGGTGCTGGTCTGTGTAGATTATGCCTATGCCAAGTTCGCGTATCTCGCGAAATATCAGGTCAATTACTGTTTCTGTGCCGAGATTCTTTGATTTTTCGCGGTTCACAAGGTGGTGGGCTTCTTCAAGTACAATGACTGCCTGCAGGTCTTCTCTTACGCCCTGTAATAGGAGCCAGTCGCGCATCCATTGTAAAATTATCTCTATTATGAATGTCCTGTCATTCGGTGATAAAGAGTCTAGTTCAAGTACTGTGATTGTCCCGGGTTTTAGGAAAGTTGAGGGCAATATGCCTTTGTCTGTGTCAAATATCTTGCCTGTATCGCGGTAGTTCAAAGACTCAATAGGTCTTTCTGCTGTTGCGACCCAGTTTCTTTCACGGGAAGATATCTTGGAGCTGGCATAAGAGTATATCCAGTTTCTCAGGTCTTTGAGGCGCGGAGTTTTTCTTGACTGTTCATATATGTCGTCAAGTGCTTTGAGGATTACGTGCTTGCCGCCACCCATGAGCCAATAGGCATGATCGAATATTTCTGAGAATTCTTTTGACCATTGGGTTATGCTGATGCCGGGAGGCGGGGTGAGTGGGTTGAACTGGAACGGAGCTGCGTCTCTTCCTACGGTGTAGACATTCATGCGCCCTTTTAGTTCCGGGAGGTCTATCATGTCGCGGTAGTTCATCTTTGAGAAATCGAAGATTATTATTGGTATATCCTGCTTTGCAAGTGTTGTTGTCATGTGCTGGATAAGGTTGGTCTTTCCGTAGCCTGATGAGCCGAATATGGCCATGTGGGTGAGTAGGTGGTTTTTGTCATACATAAATGGATATAGTTTTCTTTTGCCATACAGGACATTACCGATGTCGAGGTCGCCAATAGAACACTCTGTTTTTGATGGAGGCTCCATGAGTATGGATTTTCTCATGTCCTCGTCTTTGAATGCAGTTGCTTTGAATGCGTCTATTATTGACATGATGCGGCTACGCGTGTGCTCGTCGCCAAGAAAGTATGCTCTCTCTAGCTTGTTGGTGTTTTCACGACCCATGACTGGAGTAAGCCTTCTTATTTCAGTTGACATTTCTGCTGTGTCTAGTGTTTTTCTTCCTACTATGCGTCGTGTATTGTACTGCATTTATTCCGCCCCGATATCGTCAAATAATGATGTGATCTTTTTCTCTGTCTGGTGCTCTTCTTTTAGTGCCTGAAGCTCTGTGCTTAATTCTATTGTATCATGGAAGTGCTGGATGAGTTCTTTTCTTTTCTGCTGTTTTAACATTGAGATGTGCAGTTTGATGCTTCTTAAGTCATCAAAATCTGTGCATTGGGTGGCGAAAGTCTCTTTGTCTCTTATGTCTTCTTCTATGTCTTTTATGATCTCTATATTTATTTTTTTCCTTAGTTCTGTGGCGTTGGTCAGTTCTGTGATTCTTTCTTCGAGAAATTGTACTTTGTCGAACAGGCTGCCTATGATTTCCGGACCTTTGCATTTGAGCAGGTTGATTTCAGTTATGTCTTCTCTTGGTACTGTTTCTCTTTGGGTGATTGTTATCCTGTCCGGTATGTTTTCTTCTTTTTCTTCTTCTTCTTCGCGCAGTGGTCTGTTCGCTATCTTGTAGAGCAGATCTTCTTTGGCTGTGTCGCGGTATTTTTGTTCTGTGTCTGCGTCTTCGTAGTTCTGAGGTGTATTTTCCGGTGTCTTGTGCGTATTGTAGTCTTTTGTGCGGAGATATTCTTTCTTTTTTTCTTTGTACATGAATTTCACTGTCTTTTGTTGTCTTGCCTGGACCAGCAGATGTAAGTAGTTATGACTGATAAGTATCTTTCTATGCTAATTACTTCATAGTAACATTTATATATCTTTTCTTTGTTGTTATTAGTGTGTGGGTATGTGTGTCGTAGGGTGAATCCGGGCAGAAGAGCCTTAATTGTCCTGTTTTTTTTTCGAGGAAAGGGATGATTTCAGATTTTTTGGGCTGTGCGTGTGCTAATGAGGAGTTTTTTGTGAGTTGGATCACAAATATATATCTTGAATTCTAATACTTTGTTATGGTTGCGAGTGCTGTGCTCAAGGAAATTCAGGATAAGACAAGTATTTTTAAGGCATCTGATGATGCCCTGTGTGTCGGTCTTTCCTTGTCTGCTGTTGATTATCTGGCAAGTATCAAGGTTGATGCAGTTGTTGTTGATGAGCGCAAAGGTGGAGTTGATGTTCGCGGGAAGTTTAATGTGCTTGTGGTTGTGCTTGATATGAGTGTCTTTCCTGTCTTTGGGATTGTTGAGAAGTATATTGATGCGCTTCTTTCTAATTCAAAGATACTTTTGAAGGTTAAGGTTGAGGTGTCTCTTGAGGATACGAAGAATATGGTTGCGCAGTTATCAAAATCACTAAAACTACAGCCGGAAAGGTATGTCTGTATGACGGATACGTATGTGTGGCTTGTGTTGTCGAGAATGTAATGGTTGTACGATGTTGGTTCAATTATGTATTGTGTTGATTGGTTGATATTGCTCTTGTGTTGATTATGGTGAACGTTGCTCAAATTTTATGTAATATTCAAATCTGATGTATAAATTGAACGTCGCAAAGTTCTATAACTTTACAATCTCTGTAAATAGAGTGGATGTTTGTGGTTTTTCGGTGTTGCAATGATTGAAATATTTGCTATAGTTGTTTTGTGTGTGGTTGTTGTAGTTTTGTATCTGCGCCTGAACTATGTTGAGGGGAAGCTTTCGGATACGTTGTCGAGGAAGCAGAGCCAGTCTACGCGTTATGGTCAGATATTTGAGCAGATGGTTCCGTTTTCAAAGGATTTTCCTTATGATTCCAAGAAGTTTCGCTTTATTGGTGATCCTATTGACGGGGTTGTGTTTGATGATGATAAGATTGTGTTTTGCGAGATTAAGATGAATAAGTCTGTGCTTTCGCCAAGACAGAAAAGTATAAAAAAGATGGTTGATGATAAGAGAGTCTATTGGAAGGAAATCAGAGGTCAGATATCATGAAGTTTTCATTTTCGGGGCAGGAGGTTAAGGAGCTTGCGATTTCTGCTGCGGCACTGGGGTTTATTTTTTCGATTGGATCCGGACTTAATCCTGTGACTATTATTATGATTACTGCTATCATTTCGCTTTCTTTTATCCCGCATGAGCTTGCGCATAAGTATGTTGCGATGAAGTATGGGTGTTTTGCGCGATATCAGATGTGGAAAAGTGGTCTTATGTTTGCGCTTGTCCTTGCGATTGTTACGGGCGGAAAGTTTGTGTTTGCTGCGCCGGGGGCGGTTATGATATATACTGCTTTTCGTGATGGAAATGGTGTGCGGCAGGTGGGTCTTACTGCAAAGCAAAATGCGTTTATATCTGCTGCGGGACCGCTTACGAATATTATGATTGCTCTTTTGTTTTTGCCGATTGCAGGTCAGAATGTTTTTTTTAGTACTGTTGTTTATATCAATAGCTTTCTTGCTCTTTTTAATCTGCTGCCGTTTCCACCACTAGACGGGTCTAAGATTATCTGGTATAATTTCCTTATGTGGGGAGTTATGGCTGGTGTGAGTTTCTCTCTGCTTTCTCTTGTATGAGGATGTTGTTGGGTGTCTTATGTTTTAGTTTACGATGCTATCGTAAGCAAATGATGTTTTGTTGTCGATGCTGTCGTAAACTATTTAAATGTACGCAGGCTATAATTCTAGTATGAAAGAAGTGCTTGAACAATATAATCCGTGGTGGTTCGGCGCTTATGATTTTAGCGCAATATCGAGGTCTAAGTATCTTGATAAAATTATTGAGAATATTGACCGCAAAAATGTTGTCATTGTTACAGGTATCCGGAGAGTTGGAAAGACAACGCTGATTAAGCAGGCAATTTCCGAAGTTCTCAAAAAAGTGCCTGCAAAAAATGTGTTCTATGTGTCTCTTGATAATTTTGAGTTTGAAGAGTATACTATTAAGGAGATTATTGAGGCTTATAGGGAGCGTAATAAAATTTCGATTGATGAGAAAGCGTATATCTTTCTTGATGAGGTTGCATATAAAGAGAATTTTCATCAGGAGATTAAAAATCTTTATGATATGACAAACCTTAAGATGATTCTATCTTCTTCGTCTGCTTCTGTACTGAAAGACAAAAAGGCATTTCTTACTGGGAGAACAAAAACGATTGAGGTCATGCCTTTGGATTTTTGGGAGTTTCTTCGCTTTAGGAAAATAAAGGTAAAAAAGTATGATTATGCGCTTATGAAAACATATTTTGATGATTATCTGAAAATCGGTGGTATGCCAGGGTATGTATTGGATACAGATATTGATTATCTTAAAGAGCTTGTTGATAGTATTGTCTATAAAGATATAATTGCTTATCATAATATTAAAGATAAGACGGTGGTTTTTGATTTGCTTAAACTTCTTTCTGAAAGGGTTGGCAAAAGGCTGACGTATAATAAACTTGCAAATATTCTTAAGATATCTGTAGATAGTGTCCGCAGGTATCTGTCTTATTTTGAGGAGACATATCTGATATATATGGTTGGCAAGCATGGCAGTCTTAATGAGCGGGTAGCTGCGCCAAGAAAGGTGTATTTTTCTGATACGGGCATAAGAAATGTGCTGGCAGGGTTTAAGGATACGGGAGCTTTGTTTGAGAATCTGGTATTTTTGAGGATAAAGGATAAAAATCCTATGTATTATATGAAAGATTCAATTGAGCTTGATTTTGTGTTTGGGAAAAACATTATTGAGTGCAAGTATACTGATGAGAGGAATAGTAAGCAGGATTCTCTGGTTAATGAGCTTTCTTCTGTGTATGATGTTAAGTTTATGGATTTTAAGATGTTCGTGAATCAGGATCTTTAAGAAGATATATAAGTTGGTTTGAACTATTGTAAATATATGATTCTTGAGATTATCGATGTGCTGCGTGTCGGGATTGTTGCTGTGATACAGAGCGCGATTAATACGAGTAAGATTGTTGTATCTTCATTGATAAAGGCGTTTGTTATCTTCAGGGATGGTGTCAATACAGCACATCCTATTGAAATTGTTATTGTGCTTTCTATTTTTGCTTTTGTAGGGTATATGATTTTCAAGTTTCTTGAGGGGTCTGCTGCGCAGTTCGCTAAGTTTATTGTTGTTCTTATTATTCTTTTTGTGCTGACTGTCATGATTCTTTGAGCGTTATTGTGTATCCTTTGCATAAATATTACTTTTAAGTAGATAAACCGAAAGATATATAAAGCTGGGTGGGGGTAATTCACTACGTAATTATAGTCCATGTGTGATTGATAGTTTAGAGGTGATAATTTGATAGACAAAGTATATGCTGATGCATTGGTTCGCAATATAGATAGTATTTTGGGAGAAGATGGTCCTTATGATATTATTGATCCGGCTGCTGTAGCTAGTTTAAAACAGCAGAGAGATGCCATAATAGGAGGGTATCATTTGATTAAGAGTGTTTTAACTCTTAAAGATTTTATCGATTCTTCTAGAGGACTTGCAGAGGAGTTAGGTTATGATTCAGAAAATATTCTGCTAATACCAAATACCGTTGAAGTTAGTCTTGCGGATAATGGGTATTGTTTAGGTATTGATTCTAATCATTCTCTTCTTTATGTCTTGTCTAAGGAAAGTGAAGTCGCAGGTACTGAGGATACAGAATCTGTGGTAACGAAAGGTATGGAAGAAAACTATCGCAATAGAATAATGGAAGCGTTTTGTAGCAATGTGGAAACGTTGTTGGCAGGAAATTTATTTGTAACTCCTGGTGCTGTTTCTAGTTTAGAGCAGCAAATGGATGCTATATTTAAAGGATACATACTGGTTGGAGAAGTGGGATACGCTGAAAATGTGGAGAATCATGATGAACAGATGAAGACTGCAGAAAATCTGGTGAAATCAAGAGATTATGATGTCGAAAATATTCTATTGATACCGATGATTGACCAAAAAATCAATAAGGATACGATAGATGCTTATACTACGTCTTTCAATGTATATGCCAAACCCTTAGATGGTGAAGAACAGAATCAATCTGATATAGGCAGTCAAGTAGAACAGGTAATGGAGCAGATAGAGTAGCTTTGTTGTCGATGGATGGGTAAATTAAGTAACATCCTCTGCAAGTGACGATTCTGCTGCAGTTGGAATTGTCACTTCCTTTTTTGCATCTTAGAGATAAAGAGTGCATATCTATACGAATTGCACTTTCAGGGGAGTTGTCAACATTTTGATGATACGTGCTGTGTCATGTATTTCTATGCCTCTGAATTTGCTATCTTCGATAGTCAGACATCATGTAACCAAATGTCTGGTCGGATTTCAATAAAATTATATATGTATCTTTGGGTAATACTATTTTATGAATTATATGTCGTTTTTTCATGTGTCATTTGCTCTTATTTTTCTTAGTCTTGCTGTTATTTTACTGGGCAGGGGCGGTTTTTTTATGGGTGCTGCAAGTTGCAGTGAGATGGAGTCTGGTGCTTCGAGGGATGAGTGTTTTATGGATATTGCGATAAAGAGGAAGGATGTGTCTTTTTGCGATGAGATATCTGATGATGGTATGAAATATCCATGCTATTCTGCTATTGCTCTTCTGAAGAGGGATATGGGTATCTGTATGGAGCTGCCTGAAAGTGAGAAAGTTCAATGCATTGCGCTTTTTAGAAATGCTGGTTGATAATGGTTATTCCCAAGTGGGTTCAATACCCCTCAGCTTGTTGCGAATATAATTCGCTTGGGAAGACTAAAAATCGCCGGTTTAGAAATTCGTGTAATACTCCAGAGCTTGCTCTGATTAGGATAGCGAGTTTCAGGCGATTTTTTTTATTTTTGGAATATGCCTTTTATGAAGTTTGTGTCTAATTTTATGTCCAGAGGTTTTTCCTGTGTCTCCTGATTTCCTGAGATGTCTAAACTCTCTGCATTGTTCCTGGTTGCGGCTTTTAGGGAGAGGGCTAGTTTGACAAACCTTGGGGATGTCAGAAGTTTTGGAATGTTGTTTACAGATAGGTGAAGTGCGCGTTCTTTTTGGTTCAGGCGAGCGCTGCAGATATGTTTGTCGTCCAGTCTTATTTTTGCTTTTACCATTTTATTGCACCTTTAGTAATTTTATGTTTAGTTTGCCGTTCAGTATGGCTTTGTGGTCTTTGATGTTTATCTCTGTGTTGTCGAACTCGACTTCTGTGCCGACTGTGTGTTTTTCGAGGAGGGATGAGAGGTTGTCCATCACATTTTTGTCTTTCAGGATAGATTCGAGTTTCATATTAGTCTATTATATAGTAAACATATATATCTTACGAATACCATAAGTATGGTTATGCATGAGATTGTTATCGGCAGAAGTCCGACAGATTTTGAGAAGTATGGCAATCGGGGTACCGGGCTTATCGGAAAGCATTATGTTGGTACTAAAGGGGATCAGCATCTGACGAGTACTGTGCGTGTTGATCTTGCGATGCCGCATATTATCGGACTTTTTGGGAAAAGAGGGCAGGGGAAGTCATATTCTATGGGTACTATTGCTGAGGAGATTGCACGTCAGCCAGAGGAGATCAGGAAGAATATGGCTGCTCTGATTATTGATACTATGGGTATTTACTGGTCTATGAAGGAGCCTAATGAGCGTGATTTCCAGCTTCTTGCATTGTGGCGCCTGAAGCCGAAGGGCTTTCCTGTGGATACTCTTATTCCGGAGGGGTTGGTGCCTCTGTTTAATGAGAATAAGATTCCGTATGACGGGACATATAGTTTTAAGCCGAGCGAGCTTGATATTGGTTCGTGGGCGCTTACGTTTAATATTGATCTGGATACTGAGATGGGGCTTTTGCTTGCTAAAGTCATCAAAATGATGAATGAAGAGCGTGATGATTTTTCGCTTGAGGATATTGTTCAAAAGATTAAGGAGCAGGATGTTGAGCGTGTGGCTAAGGAGGCGCTGATGAACAGGTTTATTGTTGCTGAGAGCTGGGGTATTTTTAATCCCAAGGGCACTTCTATTTTTGATATCATTAAGCCAGGCAGGATTGCTATTATTGATGTGAGCCAGTTTGGGTTGTCGAGCGGCGGGTGGTCTGTGAATGCGCTTGTGGTGGGTTTGCTTGCGCGTAAGATTCTTGAGGAGAGGATGAAGGCGAGGAGGCAGGAAGAGCTTGAGGGTATGAGCGGGTCTAAGGGTACGCAGCATATGCCGATTACATGGATGCTGATTGATGAGGCGCATCAGTTCTTGCCTGCTGAGGGGATTACGCCTGCATCTGGTCCGCTTCTGCAGTGGGTGAAGATTGGCAGGGAGCCTGGTGTGTCTTTGGTTCTTGCGACGCAGATGCCGAACAAGCTTCATCAGGAGGCGATTTCGCAGTGCGATCTTGTGATTTCGCACAGGCTGACGTCGAGTGATGATATTAATGCGCTTGCAGGTACTATGCAGACGTATCAGAAGTATGGTATTGCTGATTATTATGATGCGCTTCAGCGGGTTAAGGGGGCTGCGATTGTTCTTGATGATAATTCTGAGAGGATTATACAACTTAGGATGAGACCGAGGATGAGCTGGCATGCTGGCGGTAGTCCGGTGGCTATTAAGGATTGATTTGTTTTGTTGTATTTTTATGAGTTGGCAGTCAGATTATCGGGTATTACAGTGCGTAAAGATAAGATAGAGGGATTGTTTATTCCTTTTCGAATTTATTATTCAGGAGTAAACTTTCTAGTTCCTCGGGGAGGTCTGTTTCTGGCATGGTTAATACATATCCTACAAATGTTCCTGTTCCAATAACTTCTAATTCATTTACTATTGTCCCTGGGTAGTTTTCTTTGATATCATTAACAATATAATCTATGGGCTTTCTGGAATCATCTATTCCGATTCTCAATTTAAGTTCCAAACAATTATCGCCGCCAATGTCGATAGGATTATCGACTGTCTCAATACTATATTTATTCATATAATCACCTAGGTGTCTTTTTTGTTAATTATTGGTAGTAAATATTATATGTCTTTGCATATGCGATTTGTTGCTGAATCGCGTGACATTGATGGACAAGTAATCTGTTTTTGTTATTTTTGTGATGCAATGAGTTATCTGTGTAAATTGATGTGGTGTGCTTAATTTTTCTTTTAGGGTGTAGTGTTGAATCACATTGAACATAAGAGTATTAGAGATAGGTAATTGCGGATTTTGATATTTTAGTGATATATCTGGTCTATGACTGAGTTTGTGTTACTATCTTTTTGTGATGTATTTTTAAAGTTCACTGTTTATTCTTTGTTAGTAGTATTCTGTTGTTTACGCTTGAGTGCAAATCAACTTGATACTGCCTATTGTGTTATATCTCACTATCCTGATTACAACAAATGACTATATCCTTAGGGATTTAATAAAATCTGGTAAGTAAAATTACCTGATTTTGTAAGAGACGGTCTAATTTTAGCTTGTTGCATATTCTTGTGAAAGAATTATGTTACTGCATTGGACTGCGAAGACATTTTCCTCAAAGGTTTGTTTTCTGAGCAGGTGTCTTTGTTTGTCTTTAGGGTGTCTCTGGTTGTTTGGGTAAGCATGCTTGTACAGGAACTCTCTCCGAGTAGAGAGAGTAAACAAATTTTACAGGTATTTATTTGGTAAAAATCATATTGGACAAAATGGTTTTTGTAGTATCGTTTATTGTCCACTTGTTCATTTTTAGGACATCGCTACTATTACTTAAATGGATTCATTAGGTTCAATTATGGCATGCAGTTGAATATTGATGAATCAATTATTTATGTAATGTAGAGAGATGTCTGGTAATAACACTTCTTTAGGAAGAAGAAGTAGACAAAGGAGATTCATGCCCTAAAAGCGTGAAAGGAGAAAAAGATGTTGTATCTTCTCTTTAAATTCCTATTGTCTGGAGCAATCGTTGTTGGAGTAACCCTTTTTGCTCAAATCCATCCGAAGTGGGGTGGAGTTGTTGCAGTGGCTCCAATCATAAGTACTCTTGCGATAATATTCTTATCGCAGGAGACTACTGCGATGGAGGTGCAAAAGGTAATAGCATATTCTGTGTGTTATATGTTGCCGACAACGATATTTCTAGTCCTGATGTATCTGCTCTTGGACAGATATGGCTTGCCAATGAGCATGTTCGGATCATACTTAGTATGGATTGTCATGATCTTGGTGATGCAAAAAGGATTGGAGATCTCTAATTGGATGAGTTAGTGATCAAACTATGGAATCCGTATAATTACTGGGATTTTTTCCATGAGTATATTGGATTCCATGCGGTATTTTTTATTTTTTTGAACTTATTTGGGATGAACCTCCCAGTTATATGTCATTCAGGAAATTGTATCAAAGAATTCCTTAGGTCTGTTGCGAAGCAACTGGGTATGCCTTTATGGTTGGAAGGATGTTAATTTTCGGTATTTTGGATGTATGGTTGTGTGCAAAATCTCTAACTAAAGATATATAAAGTTTACTACTTGTTAGAACTAATCACTTTGTGATGTGAATAATATGGGTAAAACAGCAAATTATATATCTGATTTAGATGGTAATTTACATGTCAAATTAACATATGTCGGTGGCGTTGAGCAGGCTGCAGAATTTTTTCCAGATTTAAGGATGATTCGCAATGAGTTAGGTGAAAAATATCCTAGAGTAAATGATATGATACACAAAGCTACTATCTTAAAGAGAGATCGTCAGAAGCATAGGTATAATTTTATTGTGCCTAAAGATGGAGCAACAGAAATAAAGCATCTTCTTAGCAGGTTGGGATTTGAAAATTTTGTCGTTAAAAAGAATGAAAAAATGAATGAATTCAAAATTATTCAAGAATCACTGGAAAGAAATCCTGATGTTGTTATAGCTTATACTCATAAAGAAACTGATTCTTTTTGCAGAGGTGGTCCTTTTCATCCTCTCCAGAGTGTTGATTATTGGGTTGCTCCAAAAAATGGTTTATACACAGAAAGTGAACTTCAAGAATTCATGGAGAATTTAGTTCCTGATTTAACTCCGATTAGTACAGATGATTTTCATCAGTTTCCTTATGGGTTAAGATTTGGAAGGTTATATTTCAATGAAGAAGTTGGAAAGGTAAACACGAGTACAACAGGAACGATTAAATTAAGTGAAGATGAAGTGGAAGTTAATAATTGCAAAGATATAACTGAACCGTATATACGAAGAATGGTGGTCAGTGTATTCCCATGTAATGAGTATGTCATGGATTTTTTTGAAGATAAAGAAAATAAGATGTCTCAGTATTCTGCTAGTGCAAGTGATTTAGAAAAATATGATTCAAAGGTTCCAGAAAAGAAGAATCAATCTTTATTCGGAAATTGCTAGGATACTGAAATCTTAATGAATGATTATAATCTGGCAGTTGTTGTTTTGTTATGTTATGATTGTGCGTGTGGTTTCTTATGCGTTGTTGCTGTTGTCGGGTATTTCTTGGTATGTTGGGTTCTTTTTGGTGGATTGCTGTTAGGGATTTGAGTTTGTTTTGGTTTAGTGCGCCTTTTTTGTTCTTTTTTCTGCTTTAATTGTCTGAATAGTTGCTATTTTTGGGTGAAAACACTGTTTTTACAGATAGCTTTAAAAAGTAATAAGTATTATTTTATATGTTGTTCATGACGTTACCAGTAAACTGGGATGGAATGAGCATAATACTGGAAGAAGAGACAACATAATTGAATATTATCTTTTTCTTTGTATTTTTGGAGTAGGATAAATATGGATGGAAAAGTAAAGTGGTTTAACCGCGAAAAAGGATATGGATTTATTGAAGGCGATGACGGAAATGATTATTTTGTACATCACAGTACAGTGTCTGGTGACACTTTCCTGAATGAGAACGATAGCGTCATTTTTGATGCTGTATCAACTGAGCGCGGAAAGCAGGCTCAGAATGTAAAACTTGGCGGCTCTTCAGATGCACCAGCAGAAGAAGAATCACAGGAAGATGAGTCTTCACAGGAAGCATCAGATGAACCAGTTGAAGAAGAAGAAGACAAAAATTGATTTGGTATTCTTAGAGGATTATCCTAGGCGAAACAATGACTGAGTATATGAGTTTCGTTTTTCTATTTTTTTATTGTGTATTTCTTATTTTTACTTGTGCATGATGTTTTTTTGTGACTATTTTCAAGCGTTAGCTATGTTGTGAATCCTGAATCAGTATGCTCTTGCGAAGTATACTGTGTGTTTTGCGGGTTTCCTGCAGAATATGCATGTCCTGTCTGTTTTTGGTCTGTCGTCAAATGGTATCAGGCGTGCTGTTGCGCCGGTTTCTTCTTTTATTTTCTCTTCGCATTCTGCGTTTCCGCACCATGCGGTTAGGATTATGCCTTTGTCAATGTTCTTTTTGAATTCTTCTATGTTTTCTGCTTTGTATATGTTGTTGTCGATGTGTTTCTTTGCCTTATCGTACATGTCTTTTTGCATGTTTTCCAGTGATTTTTTTAGTTCTGGTATCATGTTCTCTTCTTTTGCGAATGTCTTTTCTGAGGTGTCGCGCCTTACGATTACAAGCTGTTTTTTTTCGATGTCGCGCGGTCCAAGTTCGATTCTTATAGGGATTCCTCTTAGTTCCCATTCATTATATTTGAATCCTGCTTTGTATTCTTCGCGGTCGTCTAGTATTACTGTGTATCCTTCATTTTCGAGGTTTTCTTTTATTTTCCTGCATTTGGCTATTGTCTCTTTTTTTGTCTTTTCGAATATTATCGGGATTATGATTATTTGCGTCGGTGCGATTTTCGGCGGTAGTACGAGTCCTTTGTCGTCGGAGTGGGTCATTATCAGTGCGCCTATCATACGTGTTGTCACGCCCCATGAGGTCTGCCAGACGTATTTTGTTTTTTCGTCTTCGTCAATGAATTTTATGTCAAATGCTTTTGCGAAGTTCTGCCCGAGGCAGTGTGATGTGCCCATCTGGAGTGCTTTTTTGTCGGGCATGAGCGCTTCAAGTGTTGTTGTGTAGAGTGCGCCTGCGAATTTTTCTGTTTCTGTTTTTTTGCCTGTGATTACTGGTATGGCGAGGATGTTTTCCATGAGATCGCGGTATACTTCAAGGATGGTCATCACTTCTTTGTCTGCATCTTCTTTTGTTGCGTGTGCTGTGTGACCTTCCTGCCAGAGGAATTCGCGGGTTCTTAAGAATGGTTTTGCGTGCTTGAATTCCCAGCGCACTACGTTGCACCACTGGTTCAATAGGAGTGGGAGGTCGCGATGGGATCGTATCCAGTTGGAGTATGATTCGTACATGATTGTTTCTGATGTCGGTCTGATTGCAAGGCGTTCCGGGAGTTTGTTTTCACCTGCATGCGTCACCCATGCCACTTCCGGTGTGAATCCTTCTATGTGTTTTGCTTCTTTTGTGAGGAGTTTTTCTGGTATTAAGAGTGGGAAGTAGACGTTTTTGTGACCCAGTGCTTTGATTTTTTTGTCTATATGGTCTTTTATCTTTTCCCAGATGCTGTATGAGTCTGGTCTGAATACTATGCATCCTGATACTGATGAGTAGTCTGCGAGTTTTGCTTTCTGGATGAGCTGCGTGTACCATTCTGAGAAATCTTCTGATTTCTTTACTGTCAGTCCTAAATCCTGTTTTTCTTCTTCTTCTTTTATGCATGCTGCGTCGTTTTTGAATATTTCGCTGCTGGCTACTGTTCCGCCTGCGAATTGTGTTATTAATTTTATTGTCTGGTCAAGTGCTTTATTGATGTTCTGTGTGGTTTCAGATACTGCGTATATGTTTATCAGTATGTTTTTTGTGGAGTCTGTGATTTTTGCTTTTTCTGTTGATGATGATGAGATGCCAAGGTCAAGTATTTTGGTGCTGTCTGCTACCACAAGTTCGTTTTTTAGGGTTATGTTCTTTTTTGTGCCGATGCTTTCGAATTGCTCGTTTTTGGCGTTTCGGATTGTTATGTCTCCTGTGATTTTGTCGAGGTCGTATGCTGCTATTGAGTAGCTGGTTTGTGTGGAGATGGTGTTCATGGCGTCTACTATATTGTTTACGTTGTATAGTGGCTTGTTGTTGAGGATTCTTCTTATGAGGCTGTCTGCTGATGAGCGGTATCTGTTGTAGTCCATCCTGTGCTTTTTCCAGAGCATGCGGTAGTTTTTGAATATCTTTTCTTCTTTCAGGGTGTTTATGTCCCATCTGTCTTTTGCTTTGTTTTCTGCTTCTTTCATCAGTTTCCTGAGAGGTTCATCTGATTGCTTTACAGTGACTCCTTTTATTATTGCGCTTCCGATGATTATCGGGTCGTCTGTTTTGAATGTTATTTTCATTTGATTACCTTTTGTGGAAAATTTTAAGTATATTTGCAGGGATTATCTGAATATTGCGCTTCCGATCCTTACCATGTTTGCGCCTTCTTCGATTGCGATGTTGTAGTCGTTTGACATGCCCATGGAGAGGTATTTCAGTTTTTTTTCGGATTTTTGAAAATATGAGTTCATGTTCCTGAAATATTGTCTTGAGTTTTCCGGGTTGTCTGAGTATGGATGGATTGTCATGAGACCCTGAACATTTATGTTGCTCATGGACTCTGCGCTTTTTAAGAGTTTTTCGAGATTTTCAGGCAGGATGCCTGTTGTCTTGTTTGTGTCTGTTTTTACCTGTACCAGTATGTTTTGGATTTTGTCTGTTTCTTTTGCTGCGCTGTTGATTTTTTGGCATAGTTCTTCTGAGTCTATGCTTTGTATCAGCGCAGGGTTTAGTGCCACGACTTTTTTTATCTTGTTTTTTTGCAGGGTTCCTATGAAGTGGAGTTTTGTGCTGCTGCTGTCTAGTGTCTTTTTTACTTCTTCCATCTGCTTTAGGGTGTTGAAGCCGAGGTCTGTTGCGCCTGCGTTGATTGTTTCTGTTATTTGGTTTGGGTCTGCGTATTTGACTGCTATGACTACAGTTGCTTTGGAGCCAACTTCGTTGAGTATCTTGTCTATGTTCTCTTTTATGTTCATAGAATCGATTCCTGTAGGTAATGTTCAGTAATCTGTTTCGTTTAGAAGGATTGTTTTTGTTGTGAATTTATCGTCGATTATTTTTTTGAGGGCTTGTAGTGTCAGTCTTTCTGTTGCTGTGTAGTTTGCGATGAAAAGGTTGATGTTATGGTCTTTTGCGGATGTTTTTAATGCAATGTTTCCTGTGTTGCAGAGCAATGTGCTGCAGTTATTGTCTGCTGCGATTTTTAGTATGTGTTCTCTTGGTGTTTCACCCATGTAAATTGCTGCTTTTTTTATTGTTTCTTTGTTGTTTTGGTATGCTTCTGTTGCTTCGTGCGTGAGCCAGTTTATGCGCCTCAGAAACATGTTGTATGTGCTGATTCTTGATGTGCCGAAAAGACCGCGCCCTGTTTTTTTTTCAAGGGGTTGTGTGGATTTTAAGCCTATTGCTTCTGCAAGAACATAATCTGTGCCGTAGACGTAGAGTGTGTCTAAGGATATGTCGATGACGTATAATGTTATCTTGTTGTCTTTGAGTGTCTGAAGTTTTTTTTCTTTTGAGTTTTTGTCTAACTTTTCAGAGTTATGCGCAATGATCATGTCTGCTTTGGAGTCGATTGCTGATTGTATGGTTTCGTTTGTGGCGTTTACGCATAGGGCTATCTTTTTGACATAGCCTTTGCCGCGGATGATTATGCCTTTGTCTTTAGCTGCTTTTTTTTTGCGGATGTTTGTGTCGTACAGTCTGTCCAGAAATGTCTTTAGGGTTGATAAGCGTGGCATAGGTTAATTATTGGCTGTTGGAGTTAATATGCTTTTTGTTGGTGTCGGGTATGAGGGGTTTTTGGGTTATGTTTGGATACGACCAATTCTTTTTCTTTTTTTCTCATCTTCAGGCAGAAAGTTATTATTAGAGATTATTGACTCGCCGAGATTTTCTTCAAGATCTTTTCTTGCTCTTTTTGCAATATTTCCTCCCTTGTTAGCTGAGGTCATGCATTGGACAAACCCGTGCGAATCATCCTTTTTTGTAATGTCTGTAGTCGCTTTTTCACCGAACATCGTTAAAATTAACTCCCAGTCGGTCATGTGATCTCTTAAATTCCGGCTTTTTTCCTGTATTCCTTTGAATTGTTTATATTCCTGAACTGTTTTTCCAAAAGTGGCTTTAGAAATCTCGTTTGTTAAAATTGCAAAATTCTTAGTTTTTATGACTCCCCTTTCTTTCCATTCATCAGTCAATTCCTGCCTGACTGCAATACCCCTCAATCGCTTATCAATCCATTCTTTTGGATAACCTTTAAGTTCGTAATATTCTTTTATCCTGTCCTGAGCGATTTCCGGGTTCTCTATTTCCTGTATTCTTTCATAACCTACTTGCGCTAGCCATTGCTTAAACGGCTCTGCTTTTTTGGAAGGAATTGCCTGGATTATTCTGAAAAGGGATTTGGTATTGGCGCAATCAGTCATATAACTTTTACCGTCAGATGACTGTAGTTTCAGTTGTACCCAAATTGGGGACAACTCAAGTTGCTTGAATTCCCTGTCTTTTACCTTGCCCCAATATTGGCGGGGTGTTGGACTCTCAGCCAAAACCTCTACAACATCAACAACAGAAAAATACCATTCATCATTATGCCAAAGTCTCCTGATCTTCTTGTCCTGAAACACAACCAATGCGCTATCTGAATCCATTTTCACACCTATTAAATAAACTATTGCCTGTAAGTATATATAGGTAATTGGTACAATAGTATCTCCGAATGATTGAGTCTTTTACATCTCAATACATTAAACTGGGTCATAGAACTTTATTGAAACTCGTTTAAGATCAATCAATTGCTCAATATTCTATCAAAAAAGGATCATTGTAG
>DAOWAN010000008.1 GCA_030634545.1 Candidatus Nanohalarchaeota archaeon | reverse complement strand
TGAAGGCATGACAGCAACGCATACTCCACCCTCTTTAAGAGACTTAAAAATTTCTATCACCATTTGATCTGCATCGTCTATAGAATTTGGCAATATGGAATTTGTTGCTATCGCAATGTTAAATGTATCATACCACCTTTGCAGATTCCTCATATCATCCTGTATGTAAGTAATGTTTGGCAAATCAGTATTTCTCCTTTCGGCTACCTCTAACATATTCTCTGCGTAGTCTATTTTTATTACCTTTTTACATAACGAAGAAAGATACGGCAAGATATGTCCTGGTCCACAGCCCAAATCAGCAACAATATATTTGGGATCGCGCAAAATTTTATCCAGATGACCAATAAGCTTTCCTCGTGCCATCTCGTCAGTCCAAACGGTAAAATTATTATCTTCATATTGTTCATTATTTTTTTCTTGGTTCCAATATGCCCTTTCTATTTCTTTATTATCAGTTTTCACAAATCATTCCACCTTAATTTTTGTATGAACTTTCGATTGCTTACCTTCATGACTCTTTCTATTTTTTCTCCATTTGTCACCATACAATACTTACTACTTATTAATGATTAGATAATTGGCGCTATATTTATAAATCTATTGTTTTCATCATCCGCGCCGGTGTTGTTGCACAAATCACTGCCCAAGGCACTTATGTTATCATTTGGTGACATTAGCCAAAATGTTAAGTACACTTTGAGAGGTTAGGCATTAAGATATAACCCTTGATTATTATTTCAAAAACAAAGTTCATGATCCAGAATGTCAATGCGAAACGACTCAGCACAAAGTGTAAACCTTTGAAGCTTACTTTACACAAATACTAAAGTAAAGTACTTCCGCAATACTTCCGAAAGTAAAAAAGAAAACCCATCCTACTTAAAATGCTGGTGGGTATGCGCATTTTCATAATCGCTCAGCCTTCCGATATCTACCCAATAATCGCCAAAAGCATATCCTGAAAACTTTTTATCACTTTTTAAGACTTTTGGGATTATGTCGTCTGTCAGGTTAATGACTGAATGCTCTTTATTCTCTGGTATGAACTCAAATATGCCTGGCTCCAGTGCAAAAATCATAGTACCTGCAAGATGTGTGTGCGTTGGCTTTTCAAGAAATCCATTTACAGAAGAATCGTTATTTAATTTGTATATGCCATACTCAATCTTCTCCTCAAGCTTAAATAAGGCAACTGTTCCGATACTATTGCTTTTCTTATGAAATTCAATGAACTTGTCAAGGTCAAGTGTCGTAAGATTATCGCCGCCTATAAGGATGAATGTATCGTCCAGCTCACCCTTGATCATGTTAAGGCATCCGGCAGTGCCAAGCGGCTTCTTTTCCTCAACATATTTTATCTTTATTCCAAGTTCTGACCCGTCACCGAAATAGCTCTTTATCTGGTATCCAAGATATCCTATAGTCATAAAAACCTCTGTTATGCCATACTTCTTAAGATAGAGAAGTATATGCTCAAGCATTGGTCTCTCGTTTATCGGCAACAGTGGCTTTGGGATGGCATAGGTCAGCGGGCGCAGCCTTGTGCCTTTTCCGCCTGCAAGAATTACTGCTTTCATAGAATCACATATAATATTACTTTATATCCTCATATAATTAAATATATTACAATATAATCACGAAGAAATTATTTATAGTTAATGTCGGTAATTGGAATGAAAAGAGTTCTGTAAATCATCTTCTGGATTTGTAAACGAAAAGATTCGGATTATTAGTCTTCTCGCTAACAGACAAATTAACTGGCTTTTCCACATAGATCACAGATGTCCCTGCTATCTTGTGTACTTTTTCTTTCACTTTATCTATCATAGTACTATGATAGTCTCTTGGACACTCTCCACAAACAGTAATGTATCTTGCCCTGCTGTCATCTTCATCTTTACAAATGTCTCGTATACGAATAGATTTACACAAACCATAAGGACTGAAATCTGTAAAACCCTTAACCATCTTATCAATAAGGTCATCTATTTGTTCTGTTGAAAGAAGTTCACATTAAGTATAGAATATTTCTTCATGCTCAATGGTCCTGCATCATATGTTGATTTATAGTTTTCCTGTGGCAGATATATGTCACAAAGTACCTTTCCTGTAATCATAAGATTCACCATGGAACTTCGGATTATGTAACTTTACAATATTATAAATCTGTTGCGTCAGTGGCATATCTAAGAAATAATCTATATTCTCAACCACTTGCTGAAAAATACTTCGCAACCAAAACAATCAGTAATATGGATATAAGGTGTATTGTGCCATATCCTACAATCTGTTGCTCTGATACTTTCATTCCTTTTTTGATGATATTCTCTATTTTCTTGCCCATCATACATGAATATACATAAGTATATACCAGGAATAAAACAAAAGACCAGAACCCGGAAAAAAACGGACCAAATATTGAAAACGAAATTACAAAAAGAATAAAAAAAACAGTGATCTTAGCTTCTGTTAATTCAAGAAACTCCTTCATGCGCTCTATAATACTTGTAATGTTCATATCATCATCTGCTTAACACTTAATTTCTCTATGCATGCTTCAATTAATATAAATTAGATTTCAATCAATATCCATGAAGATACTGATGGCTGGCTGGGGTTTTGATAGGAGAATCACTGGTGGTATGGATATCCATATAACGCATATCGTAAGAAACCTGTGCGCGCAGGGTGCAGAAGTCCATCTTGTTCTTCCAGAAGAAAATGTACCTGAAATTATTCCTAAAAATCTGATAATCCATAAGATAAACACAAGTATGAAAGATTCTGGAGAATTGGACAAAAACTATACTCGCGCAATTGTTAAGTTGGTAGAATCAACTGATTTCGATGTTATCCATACGCATGACTGGTTCGGCGTCAATGCTGCAAAAAAAATAAATATTCGCTGGGTTCATACTGTTCATTCTCTTGAATATATGAGATGCGCAAAAGATGCACCTACTGAAAGCGTAATATCTGATATTGAAAAAACAGCAATTATTGAATCTGATGCTGTAATCACTGTGAGCAACCTCATGAAACAGGAAATCCTGTTTCACTACAATACAGACCCCCAAAAAATAAGTGTGATTTACAACTATTCCTCCCTTCTTCCCAAAGTATCTGGAATGAGGAAAGAAATTCCTCTGGTCATGTGTGCATCACGTCTTACTTTCCAGAAAGGAATTGAATATCTTATATATGCATCAGTAGACATCTTAAAGCGAATACCGGATTGTCGATTCATTGTTGTCGGAGATGGTCATCTCAAAGAAAGTCTGGAGAACTTCGCAAAAACGATTGGAGTATATGATTCATTTGAATTTCCTGGTTTCGTACAGGACAAAGAGTTAGCTGCATACTTCAGAAGTGCGAGCATTTTCGTCATGCCTTCTGTCCATGAGCCTTTTGGTATCGCATGTCTTGATGCAATAGATGCAAATCTCCCGGTCATCCTATCGGAAAATGTCGGTGCAAAAGAACTTTTTCAAGGATGTATTCTTACTCACAAACCATCGTCGAAGGAGCATCTGGCAAAAAAGACTATAAAACTCCTGAAAGACAGACAACTCAGAGTGACTCTTGCAAAGAGCGCAAAAGAAAGACTAGATAAGATAGATGACTGGTCTGCAATCGCAAAAAAGACAATGGCGGTCTATGTCTCAGTTTGATTTTGTAATACTGATCTGCGGTCTGCCAAAAGCAAGTCTCTCATATCTTATCAAGAGATTATAATTGCCTGCTCTGAGTCTCTCATTTCCGATAATATCGAAAGTATCATAAATCGTACTAATCAGAATCTGTTTCTTATCCTCAAGTTCAAAACCGAAACTCGGGCTGTAAAACTTCTCAAATGTATTGTCCATCAAGTACTTTGCACGGGAATCAATACTGTCTCTGGTTCCTCTTGTAAAAAAAACATAAAACTTATTCCCTGCTGAATCCTGTGTCAACTCAAAATCTCCCTGTACATCCACACTTGTCGTAAGCCCCCGCGAAATAATTCCGGTAATGATTCCGTTACTTTCTGAGACAATATAGTCATTTCTGGAATACTCATTACCAAGAGACGCTACCCCGACAGTAATCTCATGTGCGCATGCTGGGGTGCCTAATGAAATGACTAAAAAAAACACGAGTAAAATGAACTTCATGAGTTATTCTTGGCTTTATGTGTATTTAAACTTTTTCTCTTTTGATCCCTATAAATCCTGTCCCAGAAACTTATTCTTCGCAGATTTAATAGTACCGGTTACACCATGTACAAAAAAGATGACACTTTCACCTTCAATCTCCTTGATTGATGCAAGTACTGCTCTTACTTCCTCTACTGAATCATGCGTGGTCCTGATGACTGCTCTTTTCCTGCTCGCATCAAAGAGCATAGAGGGAACCCACATCTTAAACTTTGAGGTTCCAACTTCGCCAAAAAGCTGCAAGGAAGTACTCCATATAGCATTGACAACAGTCTCAAGACATACATCTTTGTTTGAAATAACCTCAAACACAATATATCTCTGGTTATCTCTCAGAGTAGGCGGCAGTGTATTCAGTCTCATCCAATCACTTTTACTCCATTCTTTAATGTACTGTTCTTTATTTCAGTAGTTCTTTTCACAATAAAATCCGGTACCTCTGATACGGTCTTCACTGCTCTTTCCCTGTCAAATCCGCACATGTATGCAAGCGAAGCAAGTTCTCTACCTGCTCTCATATCCCATACACTTTCAGCTCCGCTTGCGACAATGATATGAGTACCATATTTTCGTGCAAGCATTACATTGCGGCGCATATGAGAAAGTACATAAGATCTTATCTTTTTGTAAGAATGAAGATACTCCCGAAAATTCAGTTCAATCGCAACATTGTTCTCTGCTGCAAGTTTCATCATGACATGATCCATTCCTGAATCTTTCCTCTTAAGTTCCGGGTGAGTCAGAATATCTACCCGTGGATTTTCAACTGCACTCCTGTTGACCTCAAAACATCCCCCGTGAACTGCGATAATGTCTACGTTGTCCCTGAACCGGTTTATCTGCCGGCTAAGTTCATTTGGGTTCTCGGTCTTTATCTCCACACCGACCAGCACATTAACATTACTCTCTACTGACGTGACATCTTTTTTTATTGTATTAAGGACATCAATAGTGTCTATACCATCTAAGAGAACAATAGTATCAAATCCCAGTCTTTCGGCGTACTTTACTACATTTTCAACAGTATCTACGCCGTATGAATACTTCGTCGTCACATGCATGTCATAATACTTCCGAAACATAAATCTTAGTTGGGCTCTTAGTTTTATAAGGTTTGCAGCAAAGTCATATCAAGTATAAAAAGGGTAAAAGCTAATTTTAGAGTATACTTATTGTCGGGAGATTAACATGGAACGTTTAAAAACGGGGATTGTGGGGCTGGATGAAAAAACTGAAGGCGGCTTTGTAAAAGGTTCAATCATTCTCGCTGTCGGAAAAACTGGTACTGGAAAAACACAATTCTGTTCATCATTTATATACGCAGGGGCTTTGGGTGGTGAGCCAGGGCTTTACATAACCACAGAAGAAAGAAGTGAAGACATAAAAGAAGATATACGGTCCATGTTCAACTGGAACTTCACAGAATTAGAACAAAAAGGACTGCTAAAATTTCTGTCAATCAAAGCAATCTTTCCTGAAAAGCCACTCGGTGACGAGCTGCAAAGAATAACAAAGTCATATCTCATCAGTATACGAAGCCAGATAGCAGAGGCTATAAAATGTGTAAATGCGCAAAGAGTCGTTCTTGACTCTGTTTCTGTGCTTGAGATGTTCATGCAGGACAAATATATGGCAAGAGTGATGCTATTCGGGCTGGTGGAATATTTCAAAGCCATGCAGGTGACAGTAGTAATCAGCGGTGAAATCCCGGAAACCAGCCAGGGGCTTACTGGCAGTGGTATAATAGAATATCTTGTTGATACAGTAATCAAACTTGATTTCGTACCTGTATCAGAGGAATTCAAAAGAACAATGACAATCAGAAAAATGAGGCGTACTGACCATTCGACATTAATACATCCATTTGATATAACACCTGATGGTCTGAAACTCATAAAACTATGAGTGTGGTATTGCAGGCGGAACTGTGTGATAATCTGAGATTTTATGTTATTGTGGCTGTTTTTTCTTAATCTGGTGTTTTTTTTTATGTATTCTGAAGTCTGTTTATATAGTAAAAGTCATAATTTTTTGGACGATATGACTTTTCCATATCATTAAAAATCACCGTGTGATTTTTATGATCCAGCGAATCTTTGAGATTCGCCCGGATAGTTAACGCCTCTCGGTTTTGGGTCATATTTGTCCATTTAGTAACGGCGTGAACTATAGTAAAATCCATAAAGTTAAAGATTTGGAGTTATCCATACTTCTATTACAGCAGCAGCTATCAGAATCAGTGAAGATACCAGATAAAGCGCGCCTGCGTCCTTTGCAATTCTTAAATCCTTTTCACCGCGAATCATACCGATAGAAAGGATACCTCCTGCAATGCCTGCAATAAAATATGCAGCAATTTCCGGTACCCCGTGAATCGCTATTGACAGAAGCGCATCCAAGTGTCCCTGCAAAAGCGAATATGAATGCTGCTGTGAAAATTTACCTGCAAGATCGCTTACGAAAACACCAATGACGGATGCGTTCCATGACAGGATAAATATTGCTCCTGTTCCAAAGAAAAAAGACATCAAGAAAGCAATTGTGGTAACTTTTAGATTATTTGAAAGTATTGTCCAGAAAGTCATGGTTGATGCAGTTGCTGAGCCACTAAGTCTTATGCTTGCAATAGTATTCATCTGCTGTGAAAAAAGTGAAGATGTATAACTCTCAGGTAAAATAGTATACCAGAAAGAAACACCAATCAAGACACCCATGAAAAGGTACGCATAAACCATGATTGTCTTCTCATGATGAGCAAAAAAACTCAAATCAATATTCTCTGTCTCTTCATCAATGGCTTCATCATCTCTTAGGATTGCAGAAATTGTTGGAAATGCAGCAATAGTAATCAGGAAAAGAAAAATCACAGAAGATGAAGATGGGAAAATATAGTAAGCAGCAAATAAAGATACAGTTGTGATTAAAAGTCCATAAAAAAACATCTCGATTGGCTTAGACTCTGCCTCTTTCGCATTCATCAATAATTCAAAGACCATTTAATTACACCTGATGATAATTATTATATCTATTTCATATATATATAACTGGTGGTTGTTCTTATTCGTAAATTATAATTGTGCTGTTGCATGGCTGATGGTGTGTTTAAGTATTTATATATTTGCTAAGAATCAGTGTGATCTATGGTTATGGCTTGTGTAATAGCAATACCTATAGTGAAGGCACTAATAAATTGAGTAGAGTGCCTTCTCATATAGATCAAGGCACATTGGTTTTTTGTGATGTTTGCTCATTTATTTCATGCCTTGACTATAGCATGGACACATATCCAACAAATATATAAAATTACTACATTAAGACATCGTAAGGTGAACTCATGACAGAACTCATATCCTTTCTCGAAAAGAACAAAGAACTTATTGACAAAACAATTGAAAAGTACACTCCAAGAAAGATAGATGAAGCCTATCTTGAATGGCTTGCAGGACCCACAGGATATAAGTATGAAATAGATTCAATCCAGAAATGTATCATTGATCCTATCTGGAACCTACTTGATCGCGGAGGCAAAAGGTGGCGTCCCAGTTTCTTCATTCTAATCACTGAATCATTAGGCAAAAAGGCAGATGACCTTATTGACTTTGCAATCATACCAGAGTTGATTCACAATGGAACACTTATAATCGACGATGTGGAAGATGACTCAGATAAAAGAAGAAACAAACCTACAATCCATCAAATATACGGGACTGATGTTGCAATAAACGTGGGCAATGCACTTTACTATATTCCCATGAAAATAATGTGCGAAAAAAAGGATGTTGCAGATTCTAATATGATGTCATGTGCGTACGAAGCATATGTTCAGGAAATGGCAAACCTATCACTTGGTCAGGCTATGGATATCTGGTGGCATAAGGGGAAGAACGAAAACGTAACAATTGAACAATACCTGCAAATGTGCGCGTACAAAACAGGGACGCTTGCAAGACTCACAGCCAAGCTGGCAGTAATTCTTTCACATGGTACAAAAGAACAGGAACAAAAGATAAGTAAATTCGCAGAATCAGTGGGTATAGGCTTTCAGATACAGGATGATATATTGGATGTCACAACAAGTCAGCGCGACAAATTCGGTAAATCATTTGGAAATGATATTCATGAAGGAAAAAGAACTCTTATGGTGATCCATGCTGTCAACAACGCTTGTGAAACGGATAAAAAAAGGCTGATTGCAATCCTGAATAAACATACTAGAGACAAAAGCGAAATAAACGAAGCATTAGCGATACTAACGAAATATGATTCAATCGAATTCGCGAAAAACACTGCAAAAAGGATTATAGAAGACGCATGGTCTGAAGTTGATACAATTTTACCGGAGTCTGAATCAAAACATATGTTATCAGAATTTGCTACTTATTTGATTGAACGGGATATATGATACATATATCAAAGATATTTCTGTGAAAATCGTATTTTCTTGAGTGTTTTATTGTGCATTCGCTATAAAACGTAAGCTAATGACTTGGTTTTCAATAGAGATCAAGAATACTGGATATTTGATATCACAGAAAAATTCTTCAGACTCTACAAAAGTATATATACCGGTTCTGCCAATAATTTAACATGGGTTCAGAAGTAGAAATTGAGAGAACAACAACAGGTTGTGATGAACTAGATAAGCTCACCCGTGGAGGTCTACCAAAGCCATCAGTCACTTTGGTTTCAGGATCTGCTGGAACAGCTAAAACAACATTTCTACTTCAGTTCATCTGGGAGGGACTTCAGAAAAAAGAAAATGGTCTCTTTATAACTCTTGAAGAGACACCAGATGAGATAAGAAAAGATGCATTGCAATATGGATGGAATTTCGAGAAATTCGAAAAAGCAGGAGAATGCAGTATTGAATTTTTTGATCCGTTTGAATTAGGTGATATATCAAGTCGTCTGAAAGATCTTATTATTGTAAATGACTATAAAAGAGTTGTCATAGATTCAACATCGCTTTTTGGAATGTATATAAATGATCCATATAAAGTCAGAAAAAAGCTTTACAAACTTGTCCAGGCTCTAAAAGCTGCCAATTGTACTGCTCTGTTGTCTTCAGAGATACCGGAAAATAGCGATAAACTGTCACGATATGGTGTTGAAGAATATGTGGTTGATGGTGTAATAATTCTTTACTATACAGGTATGGAAAATGCAGTATGTAGAAATATTGCTATTCGAAAGTTGCGTCTCACAAACTATAAGCACGGGACATTTCCATTTGAGATTACTGATAAAGGAATAAAAATATTAAGAGACGAAATATAACGTGTGTCTTGTCTTGGTGTCTTTTCTAATTGAGATGTTTGGTTCTGTTCTGTATACCAGCTTCTATTAAGTGATATCAGATAAAATATATTCTCTCTTGTGCATCTAAGCTGCTATTTGCACCAGATGCATTTGCCAGCATATATTTTGCCGCCGCATTTAGAACACTTTTTTTCGATAACCTGCTCAATATCATCTGTCACAAACCTGTCACTTACTCCATTGCTTTTCTGCGACCTGTGAGTGTAATATACATTGCTCTTGGTAACTTGCCTGAAAGATTTATCATCATCATCCTTTTTTGGAGTCGCTTTAGCATTGTCCATCCTCAAGGAAGCATTAATCTTATATCCACACCATACGCATCTGTTCTGGTATATCTTGCCGCCGCACTTCGGGCACTTAAGTTCAAGTACCTTTTCAATAATATCTGTAAGATACCTCTTCTTTTTCATTGAATGGGTGTAATATACATCATGCTTACCCATTACCTTTAAAAGAGCTGTAGGAACCTTGATTGAAGAGAAATCAATCTTCGGCAGTTTTAGTACGGGTGTCTTTGCTGATAAATCCCATGGTAAAATCGGTTCTTTTGAAAATATGTTCCTCTTGCGCAAAAAGAACCAATATAACAATCCGGAAAGAATGGCAAGTGTAAAAGCAACTGCGCCAAGAATATACCAGTTGATGGAATCCTCAATAACAGGAGGTACATCATCAATACCATCAAGCAGCAACTGTATATTCCTCTCAGCTTCATCAAGTGAATGACCTGCCTGTTCATAATTCCCGCTTTCCATGTAATCTTCTGCATCTTTCAGATTTCTCATCGCAGTATCATAATACTCTTTTAACTCTGGGGTCAGGGAAGAGACATTAATATCAAATAGGATTGAACCCTGTTTTTCATGTCTTTCTTTCAGGCGTGAAAGAGTGTCATCACTTTTCGGAATTGCTCTCAATGTTATAGAAGCACTTCTACTTACATTGCCACTGGAAACAGATAATTTAAATTCATAGTCTGCTTTCCTGATAACACTGTCTGAAGAACATATCCGGACAACTAAGAATGTTTCGTCATGTGGATAAAGTACAATGGTGAAAGGGTCAAAATCTGCGCTAAACACAGAAGAAAGATTGGAAATCTTCATGTCTATATTATTAAGTATCGTATTTCCTGTATTTGAAATCCTTACAGGTATATTGACGCAACCACTTCCATCTTTCGCAATATTGAAAATATAGTAGTCTCCAGCATGAATTGAAAAATTATAAACCTCTTCTGTAGTCTCTATGGGATCATCAATAATTGTAACTCCTCCAGGACTGCTCCCACTACTTGTAGACGATGAACCGCCGCCGGGGTTGTATCCGACATCGCATGTCGTTGTCTGGTAAGAGCCGCTGCAGCAATATCCAAAGCTGTAAGGCGCACCGCTGCACAGGCATGTCGTTGTAATCGCACCATGAGCACAATTGCTATATGTGGAAGTCATAGTCACATCAATGTAAGTAATATTTCCATCTGTTGCATTATATGGACCAATGGTCTCATTATTATAGCCTTCCATCTCAGCTCTTATGTATAAGGATGAATTATACGAACTTATATTTGTATGAAGAAATGCAAATCCGTCACTACCGCAGATCTGTTGATCTATGTAATCTGTGTTATTATGCCACAAACTGACGTTTACACCATTGAGGTTGGTATTTACTCTCAGGATTCCATATCCGTTTGTCCTGTTGAGTATCACAGTAAGATTGTTTCCGCTCATACGGTCAAGTCCTGCTGAAACATTGACAGAAATATTTGGATAGGGTGCAATATAACCTCTTAAATAAATATCTGTCCGGTTAAATTCTACAAAGTACGTTCCTGAGAGAGAATTGTTCACCTTGTCAAACAAAATCTCACCTGTTGAATTAGTGATATTAAAAAGTCCGCCTATGGTCATACTGATATTTTCTATACCTGCAGTGCCATTACTAATATTGACATAAAACTGCGTCTCATTTGCATACAGTGTCTTGGTGTTTGTACTACCAATATTCACAATGTCAATGGTACTGTTAGAGACACCCAGGTAATCTGCAAGTCCTGTAAAGCTCAGTGTATGTGTCCCGGGCAGGACTTTGTAAAACAAAGCAGAGCCATCAACTGTAGTGTTAGTGATTGTCGGTACTGAATTTATAGTGATATTGACACCTGAAACGGGCTGACCATTATCATCAAAAAGAGTAATATTTGCCTTTGTGATATTGAGTACTATGTTTTTCTCAATAGTCTGTCCAATCAAAATTACACCACTTTCGTAATAATAATCATATCCTATAAAAGTACCATTAACCGTCAAATCATAAACCCCATTATTGATGTTACACACAAATACATTACCTAGAAGTATGCAATCAGATTCAGTTACAGTAATATCATTATTCTCAAATTTCAATGTTACGTTATCTGAAATATATTCACTAAACTCAGAGGTTACAGTCACATTAATAGTAGACATAGTAGCGGGTGCAAGGTAAAAGTAATTGCCAATACTCGGCAAAGCAGATATTACGCCGTCGTTAAAAATAGTGTACCCGTTTTTAGTAATTCTTACTGAATATGGTACATAACTTGGATTGCTACTTCTTGAATTGACATTAAACGAAAAATATCCTGTGGCATCACTAATTTTCTCATAGGCAGAGCACTGCGCAACGGGTCCGCTGAGACCCCCGTAACACTGGCTGGATCTCAAAAGAATTGTAGCTTCACCTAAAAATGTATTGTTGTCCTGCGATCGAATGTATCCGCTAACTATTCCATCTCCTGTAAGTCCTACATTGAGATTATTGTAGACATTGATGTCATTCGCATTATCACTGATAAAGCCAGAGGCAGTTACATTTGCGCAATAATCCTGAGTTGCTGATGGGTCACTTTGCTGTACTGGTGACACGATCATAGAATAGATGCCATTTTCTGCACTTACTGCTCTGTATCTAAGAAGTGCAGGCGAAGGAATAACTTCGCATGATGTCGTTGTATAAACACTTAATGTAACATTGGATATTGGCTCATAAGATAGATTCATAGGTGTCTTGAAATTAGTATCATACACATAACCTGAAAGCGTTGTATTGCCGTCAAGTCCCAGTTGTATCATTGGACTTATGCCTGTTGTATTAATGGAATCATCATAGGTGCCTACTCTTGGAGAATTGACGAGTAGATCATCATGTTGATTATATCCGTTTGCACTGACAGCTACATAATATGTAAATAAGCCATTGATATTTATCTTCACTCGTCCGTTAATGTTAGTTGCATCTGTATTCTGTATAATCACGCCGACAGAGTTTGCGTAGTGAATATCTTTGGAATAACCTACAGCTTCGCCATCTATAATAAAATCATATACTCCGGACGGTATGTTGTATATGATGGTGTTGCCATTGGCATCTGTGGTATTTGACCAGCGGATAACACTTGAATTATAATCTCTTATACTTACAGTTACACCCACGGGAACAATGTCGCTGTTCAGTGTAAAATTCAAGTCAAATGTGTGTGATATGGACTGCGGCGGGTCAACCCATGCGTAATTGCTTAGATTCCCGGCAATAATATTTACTGGTGTCGAGTTCTCATAAGTCATGCCGCTGGTATTCTTCCTCACACTTACATTGCAGTTATTGCATGGAAGTGCCCTATTAAAGACAATGATACCGCTTGCACCAGACTGTGCCACAAGATTGTTGCCTGCTGCATCTTTTGCAATTGTGGTGTCATCTGATTCATACACAGTGATATTTGCATCGGCAACTGGGGCGAACAGGGCATCGGTGACATTCACAGTCAGTCTCGTGATATTCAATAGTATTGTAGTCTTAATGTCGCCTGTAAGAGCGTAATCCACAATACTGTTCATCCCGTAACCCTGCATTGTGCCGTTTACACTTATGTCGTATTCGTCATCACAAAGACCTGTAAATATGACATAACCTACATCTGTTGTATTTTTTGTCTCAGAATATGTTGCATTAGAAATCCTGACATTCACACCATCTCCATTGCTATTGGCACCAACTGGATTATTTGCTGTTGTGTCATTTACATATACTGTGATGCTTGCTGGAGCTGGTAAAACATCAAATGTAAAATTACCGCTGGATACACAGTTGCCGGCAGGGTCGCATACAGTGTAATTCCAAAGGTATGTGTCATTTGCAAGTCCTGCTGATGCTGCCCATGGATTGGGTACATAACTTGCATTTGTCGCAGTCCATAAACCAGAATCATTCCAGTAAACTATTGTAAGATTAACTGACTCATCAGCATCGATAGTAAAACCTACTGTCGCAATTTCGACAAAGATTGACTCATTTGCCGGGTCGACACTGGTTACATTTGGATTGACACTATCTACGCTAAAGGTTCTTGAGCCTGTGGCTCCTATTTTTCCGTTATATCCCAATCCATAAAACATCACATTATATGTGCCATCGCTCATCAGAAACTGCAGCCCATAAAACTGCGTAATTGAAGTACTATACATGGTGATGTTGGCGCCTCCATTTATTGAATAATCTGCACTGACAAGCGCCTTGTTGCTCGAAATATTGAAGAACATCACATCTCCGGAACTATAACTCTTATTTTCCGGTGACGCGATGGTCAAAATCGGTGTACTTTCGTCTACTGTAAATACATAATTCGCAGATGAAAAATCATCATTGCTGCTTGTGTCTGTACAATTTACATTCCAGATATAATTGCCGTCACCTATGCTGCTCATATTAAATGTGTTCGGTCCGGGAACAGTGATTGTGCTTGTATTGCCCATATTTAATGTCCATGTACCTGTGGTATTTGTCCATAATTCACAGTTTTGGATTGCTGAAAGATCGTTGACATTATATGTGAAAGTAACGCTGTCTGTATAGAACAGTTGGTCATCTGGTGAAACCAGTGTCACTACTGGCGCAGTCGTGTCCTGGACTGTAATACTTCCGCTTGTCTGATTTATGTTGTTCCATGTGTCATTAGCATAAATTGTATATGCTACAACGCCTACTGCTGTTGGTGACCATGCGTATTGGTATGTATCACCAGAGACTGCAGTCATAGTTCGATTAGTTCCATATACTTCAATAAGAACTGTATCTATGGGATTCTGTGAGTCAATAGCATCAATCGATACTGTTACAGAACTGCCAAATTCAAGTGGATCAGCGCTTTCAGTAAGACTAAGAAATGAAGGTGGTACGGTGTCTGTGTCATAATCCTGCGTATAAGTAACGCCGCCTGAAATGACATTTATGGTCTCTTCATAATGTCCACACCCAAATGCAGTTCCGTCAATTATCAGATTGTGATATCCGGTAGGTACTGTCCTGAAAGATACGAGAGGACTACCGCCTACTGTGTTTTGTGAGCTATAGTATGGATGTGTGATGCCTACGAGTGTTACGTTCATATTGTCCCTCTGTACACCATTGCATGCGGCAGTAATGTTTACAAGCGTCTCATTCAGGTTATAAGCAAAATCTGTCTGGTTATTGTATGTATAAAGCTCGATTGTCGCAAGATATATGTCTTCATTATTCAAAGCATAATTATCATAAACATAAATCTCTGCATAAGCCTCAAGTGTAACATTGCCTGAAAAATCGCCATTCAATGACCCGCTTTCAGACGGTCTAAATGCCTGTGGATAGCCATCTCTTGTAATTTTCAGGCGATAGTCATTGCTGTGGATATTAAATCTGACATCTCCTTCATCTCCTGTGGTCTTGACATAGAAACAATCAGAATAGGATGGTCCGTACAGGACACATACCAGTGAGTTATCAATGTCCATATTGTCAAAACCATCAATGGTCCTTACATAAACACTAATTGTACCATTCATAAAAATGTCCTGTATCCTGTCAGCGCCGCCTGTGCCACTCCGGTCATGATCCCACGGTAAATTTGTAATTCTCTCTTCCTGATACCCGTCCTTTGTTGCTTTCAGAGTATAATTGAAATCAATGCCAATATCAAATGAATAGTGTCCACCAATGTCTGATAATGTGTTGTAATGAACTGTATCGTTTTCATCGATAACCTCTATGAGAACAGAAGAAATCTCTGCTGCAACAGGAGAATAAACATCTTCTACAGTGCCCTCAATATGGGTTGCACCAATAAGATTCGCATTAATCAAAGCATTATTGATCATTGAGTAATTCGTGAGTGACACATTGTATCCTGCTTTATCAAATCTCATCAGATAATCGTTGATCATAGATGATACATAGAAGGAGTATGCACCATTTCCGTCAGTATATGTGGTATATCTCTTTGTATCTATCTGACTTATCAATTCCACTTTCGTGCCGTTTACATGGATGTTCTGTAGATTATCTGAATCTGTTACAATACCATGTACCTGGTTCTTTCCCCTAAGTGTTACTGTTCCGATATCTGTCTCATTCAATACCTGTTGTACTGTGGAATTGTCAAAATAACCATTTAATTCAAAAGAGATATCATATTGGGTATTGTCCTTTACAATAATCCCGAACTGTCCTGATGAATCTGTTGTTGTACTGTATATATTACTTGTACTTGCTATTTTGACATCAACTCCATCAAGCAATATTGAGTTATTTGTCTCATCCATCAATGTGCCATTCAGGATACCGAGTCCGTAAAGTGAAATTGTGCCATAATCTATAGATGTATTGTAAATTGTTGAATTTGTATAAATTGCATAATCTGGGATAGATATTTCGATTGTGTGATTGACACTGTCTCTTACAGAAATATTGAACATGCCTGATGAGTCGCTATATAATTGATGCATGGTCGAGCCGTTGTTGATGATTCTGATAAGCGCTCCCTGAATCAGATGACTTACATTGCTGGCATCAACAATGTTTCCGGAAACATAAGCAGATCCGGTAAGATTGATGTCTTTTATGATACTTGATTCTATCAAAATATTATTTCTGGATACATATCCTGAAGCATTTACATGCAGATATGCACTGCAATTCAATGTCCCTGGAAGAGTGCTTGGATAATTAAGTAAATATTGACCTGAAGCACTGGAATATGTACTGTAATAATGATCTCCTCCAAAGCCAACTCTGTATGTATTCAGGTTGTCCCATAGTTCAAGATATGCATCTTCAATCATGGGTGCTAAGAGATTATTTTCTGAATCTGAAATCTCGCCATGTATCTCACAGGCACCCGTAAGGTTAATAGAAATGTCCTCATTAGTTCCCTCTATAATAGAATGGGAATAAATCATGTCTGATTTGTAACCTGCTAAAACAATGCTTATGTTGTGCAACACGCCGGCGTTTTCTGTAGAATTCGCAATTACCTCAAGCAAGATATTGCCATTTTCATCTGTAATCCCTGATACCGATGGATTACCTGAAGGATAAATCGTGACATTTGCACCTTGAAGTAGTCTTCCATTCCATGTGTCTCTTACGGTCAGATTATAACTCCCATAACTCTTAAAATATAAACTTGCATTCAAAATCGAGGCATCATTAGGACCAATTGTAATAGTATAATTCCTGTAATTATCTGTCCCGTAGATATATGCATCTAAGCCACTGATGGATCCGTTAAATATTACAAAACAGTCACCCCAAACTGGAAGATTAATAAAATAGTTCCCAAAAGAATCAGTTATGCCTGAAGCAAGAAAATTACCTGTAGATAAGTTATAAACACTAACATTTATACTGGAAATGTTATTATTGTTGAATCTTGTAACTTTCCCGGATATATTACGGTAATTGTCAAGATACACTGCATGGTTCTCATTAAATCCCTCATTCATAATATAATCTGTCAGTGTCTGTGATTTATGCCCGGACTTGCTGATAGTAATGTTATGGCTTACATTGAAATCTGAATTATTTGCAATGATCTGGATAAGAGCTATTCCGTCTGTGTTGGTTGTTCCATTTTCAATCTCGCCTGTAGATGCAGTAATTGTGATATTAACACCTTCAATTCCAAGACCTGTTGCCAGATTATAGACTGTGAAATTGTAGCTTCCGTGATTGTCTGGATACAAACTTGTATTAAGCGTCATATCCTCTGCCCCGCCAATAGTGATAGTCATATTCCTGTATGTATCATTTCTAAAAATGAACCCTGTCTTATTGAAGATAACATGATATGTGTCGCCATCTGAGAGGTCTACAAAATATGTGCCATCTGAATCTGTCAGGTTAGAAGAAACAAACGACCCGTCACTGCTATTATAAAGGCTGACATTCACTCCTTCAATAGGCGTACCATTAAATCGCGCGACTACACCAGATAAACTTGGAGGAGCAGCATTAACCAGTACAATCAAGGACATAATTATAATTATAAAAACCATTCCAGTTATCCGACAATCTGTTTTTGAACCCATGATCACTCTTCCTCTTCTGCAACCACGGTCATCTGGCGTCTATTACCAGTAGGGTCACTAGCAGTACTATAGATTGGTCTATATACATAAGATCTGCCGACCATAATCCTTTCAAGCCTGCCGCTATCGCGCAGTGCTTCAAGATATCCGCCAAGGTACTCACGTCTGACGCTTAAGCGCCTTGCAAGTTCAGAAACAGACATGGGTCTCTCTTTCAACATATTGAAAAGTTGTTCTTCACCCATGATATTCCCTTTAACATAGAACAAATTATATACCTCAATATATCAAGACAATTATATAATTGGATTATAGTATATTAAGTGAGCCTCTATATATATGTTTGTATAGCGTACTATATGGTGGACTAATAACGAACATCTATAAAATAAGAAAAAACGCATGACTTTAGACACAATTAACTTTGAGTTTACTCATCCAAATGCGGTAAAACTGGACTCTTTGAAGATTATATCTGGGCGGAAATCACCTCAATAATAACTGATGAGAGCATAAATAATGATAATATATCAACTTAGCAAAATGGTTCTATACTTGTTTTCTATTGTTCGTATATACTCAACGTCGGGAAAGCAATCAACATTTAAATTTATCAAAACCTGATAAAATTGCATGACTGAAATATCGAGACAATTTTTTCCTTATGAAGATCTGAACAAAGCAGAGCATAAACCTACAATAACTGTTGCACTAATCATCACAAATATAATCCTCTTCGCAATCAGCCTCGCTAACTTCAAGGAGATAATATATGCATATGGATTTGTTGCAGCCAGTCCTGCATTAAGTAATGTGTTTACATCAATGTTCCTGCACGGGGGGTTTGGTCATCTTCTTGGAAATATGTGGTATCTCTGGCTCTTTGGTGACAATATAGAAGATAAATTCGGTAAAATCAAATATCTTGTAATATACTTCTCATCTGGGATGATTGCACTGGCAGCTCAATACCTGACAGATCCGGTATCACAGATACCTGTGATCGGTGCAAGTGGTGCAATATCTGGTCTGCTCGGTGCATACCTTATACTCTTCCCGAAAGTTGAAGTAAAAACAATAGGTCCATTTTATAAGATATACCGGGTAAAAGCCAAATATCTTATAGCTCTATGGTTCGCGATACAGGTTATTCTTGGGGCTTTGAGTATAATCGGTGACAGTGCCTCTAATATTGCTTTCTTTGCACATATCGGTGGCTTTCTACTTGGTCTGTTTGCAGGTATTATCTATAGGATAAAAAATCCTGTTGTGTGACTTTGGATATGATTTCTGTGGTTCTTAAGCATTATCGTCTGTATCTATTCAACAAGTGACGTTATCTTCTCAACAAGTTCTGGCTGTATGTAGTGATGGATGGTCACGTTATAATTATCTTTCCAGATGCAGTCCTTTTTTACAAATCTCTTATGACCGAGTTTCTCAGCAATTGACAAAAATAAATCACGAACTTCCTGCTTTGTTGCTGAATTGTGTAGTTTCAGAAATTTCTTTGCCTGAGCAGTTGCATAATATGATCTCACAATATGGGGATAAAACTCTTCACCGCAGTATTGCCTGAATGCCTTCTTAAATTGTATATCTGAAATTGGGTGTCCTGTAGAGGGATTCACAAAGACGAACGATGATTTATCGATTTGATCAAGAATATTGTTCAATCTCTCTACATATATGTCTGGAAACTTTTCTGTAATCTTCATTGGTACGCCGTTCTTTGCCAGATAATCAAATGTCACATGGTTGCCATTAATTGAGATGTCCTCTTTTTTCAGTGTTGTCAATCCCTTATGGGCATGAGCTTTATAATAAATCTCATTTCCTATTCTCATATGGGTTCTAAGCAATGTATACATGGGTACTGCAAGATGGTCGCTTTTGTCTCTTAAGGCAGATAAGACATTATGCTTCAGTTTTACATAATGCTTTTCGAATTCCTCCACTGCTTTGTACTTTTTTTTAATAGAGAGATTCCTTTTTTCAATTGTGTAGACATAAGAATAATTGCCACATGGGTTACGGTATAATACATCCCAGTGATCATTAGAAGTCTCGTCATGAATGATCAGATGTTTGGAAAATAATGAATATGCTTTATCTAACTTTTGCCTGTCCGGTAGAATATTGATTCTCGCACCCTGTACTTTTCCATCTGGAGATAATTGTCCTTTGAGGAAGCCTGGATTCTTCTTGTCTATGAGATACTCAAAATTATCATGGGCTACAAATAGTTCAATCACCTGTATTGCTTCAGGGAAATTCTGGCATGATTTTTTCCATGAAGTATTTGTCTTTTCATAGACTTTCAGATTCTTACTTTTAATCCTGATTGTTCCTTCTATGGCTGGCTTTGATTTTTTCTCTTTCATATGTACAATATTCTGGATACTGTAATTAAAATATCTTACCTAGACGTAGATAGTCTTATTTCAGCGATAGTGATTTGCATACTTGAACGAAACAAATCATTCTTGTGAATCTGCACGTTTTTCAGAAGGCTATGGCCCCTCTTTTTGAAGGCTGTTTACTCAATCTTCAACTCTCGGTGCGAGCACATAACTCAGTTCGACCTTGTCCTTTGCAACAAATGTAAATCTTATTGGATAATCCTTTCCAAATTGCATCTTTACAGTATCTGCAATCTTAGATCCTTTCTCAATCTTCTTGAGGTAATCGAGAGAATATTTTGATTTTGAATCACCAGATACGGTGATGCCTACGATATCCGGGCTATCCTTGCCAAGCTGCACATTCACCTGACTTAAATCGCCATCTGCCGCCATTGAAAACTTATCTGCTGTAGCAGACATAACTACTGTATCTGTGACAATCGAGGCATCGCCAATACTGTCTGTAAGAACGGAACTCTTCGCCTCAACAGTCGCACTGAAATCCAGTTTCATATCAGGTACATCTGCTTTCTCAATATCAATCAAGGGTATCTTAAATGTCCTCACAGAAGAGTTCTTCAGTGTAACGCTCAATCGATTTTCATCTTTCTCAAGTTCAAGAACTACGGTATCTCCTGCTTTTGCTCGTTTAAGTACATTCATCAGGCTCTCAATATTGACGCTCAATTCCTCTTCATCTTCCAGTTGATAGTCATCAAAAACTAATGATAATAACTTAAACTTTACCATAGTCACCATTGTAGGATCTGTAGCACCAAGGCTCAGTCCATCTTTTTTGACCTGAAATATCCCTTCAGTGACTAACTCAGAAATAGCCGCCAGACTATCTCTCAATAATCCCACATCTGTTAAAGTCGCTTTGAATGACATTATAAAACACCTCATATATAACTCATATTAATACACAATATAATTAACCATAAAATTATTTAAATAACATCTACACCATCTTATTGTAATGTTCCATAACTGCATTATACTGTTTTAGATTTAGTTTGCTCATATTCTGAACAATCTCTCCGTATAAATCGAAACCATCTCCAGATGACCTCAGTCTCCCAAAAACACGAACCAATTGATTTTCTGAGACATTTAAAGCCATATCCGGACTAATTGCGACCTGAACGGTTCCTGTGCCATCATCAACAAAAATAGAATCATCAATTTTACTTACGATCGTGCCAAGAATTCTTATCTTAATCTCAGAAGAGATATCTATTTCATTGATTTTCTTTTCGATAAAAACATTGCTACTGTAGTTCATGCTGTGAGTTTCACACTGAAATTTAAATACCTTGCGCAAGAAAAAGTGTCATTTCGATGTTCGGGACAGGAATAAATAATCATCGTCTGTGTGCTTGAGCGAAGCAATATCGTAATTACAGAATAACATCTGTGTGCGATTGAATGAAGTGAAACGCACCTGATCGCCAATCTTTTATGGGGTTGTTGCATGGTATTTTGCAATGCCTGGATTCAACTATACTCCCGCCAAGTCTTCTTGCATTTCTGACAGCGATAAAATCGTGTTTCTGGTTCGTCACTTGATCGTGTCTGCTGTGTCCACCATCCTGCTTTATTATGACCGCACTCAGGACACTCAGCATTTGTAATTGGTAATGTCTCACGAGTATCGTCCACAACAGGAATAGAGTCTAATGGTTCATGAGTCATCTTTTCCTTTAATTTAAAAACTTTACCTTTTTCAATAGAAGTCTGCTTGCCACACTTGTTACATACGAGGACCACTGCATCTTCTTTCTTTACTGGCGCCATTAAACTGCCACATTTTTCACACAATTTCATAATCAACACCTTCCGGAAAACAATAACTTTATGCGCAATTTGAACAAATAAATATATAAATGTATCCAAAAGGTCCAAAACGATTGCAGCTATTAGGAATTGTCTTGGGTGTTGCTGTTTTTAATGTCCTGATGGTAATTCACTAAACGTTATCATTAAACCTTTTATCGTGACTTATGTGTATTAACATGTAAATCGATAAGAAAGGAGACCGTCGATGTTGCCGCTGAGAATCTCAGTCAATATCAGTTTAGGCTCACCTAAAAGGGGTATCCTGTAAAGTACCTTGCCTCTTATCCATTCCGGCTGTATGCTCCATGCGTCAGCAACTGGATTATTGTCACCCCAACTACTAAGGGTTCCGTCCTCGTTAATTTCATACAGTCGATGCACAATCAACTTATTTCCGGAAGGACATCCCGGGTTATTTGACGGGCAGATATAAACTATGATATCTCCATCAATCCTGCCTGCTTTGAGTGTATCGGTATCTACGCCCTTTAATACCAGCAAGTCGCCCCGGTCGAGATTGGGCAGCATAGAACATGATACTACAACTACAATCGGATCTTCGGTACTAAGTGCAAATCCAAGTGTCTGGTAGACGACTACTGCAAGAAACATGCCAAAAAGTATATACACGATGCTACCTATAAATTCATTAGCCTCTAGATAGTCATTAATCTCTCTTATCCCCATGAAACTCCCCTTAAGAATCAAACTATTTCCCGCATGCTTTCACAAACAGTTTCTCGAATTCAGAAACGTTATCTGAACAGCGCTTCACAGCACCTTTCAGAGACTTCACAGGGTCTTTTGACTTAATAATAAGCTTAGGATTACCAAGGTAGGGATGCTTTTTTTCATAAGCAGCAAAACTTACTGTTGAATCATTCCATAATTCTTCTCTCAAAATATTAGAAAGAGTATGCTCATCTCCATTAATCTCAACGTTTAGTGTATCAGTTCCGCTTTTTTTCATAGTAACATCCATAAACTCACCTTAATTCAAATATAGTTGAAGACATAACTATTTCATGGCATTACATGCCAAGCTTTCGAAGACTATCGTCTTCAAAATGGACAAATGTCTTCACCATATAGATTAACGTCTCTTGGTCTTAGGTTAAATTTGTCCATTTAGTAACGACGTTAACTATAACTATAATGTATAGCACTAACATAGTGTCCGTTAACTATTTAAATATTTCCCACACTTTTACTTAGTAGCAAACAAATAGATATAAATTTTTCCCAGGATGTGGCGCAAAGAGCGCTGAACGGAGAAAATCATGGAACCTTTGCGACATTGGAGAATTCCAAGCTTTTTGATTGCTTGGTGCGTTTGATGTCGTAACAAAAATCACAGGAGATGATATACATGGGAATGTACAAATACATAAAAGAAGCATGGAAAAACCCGAAAGCTAACCTCGGAAGTGTATGGCAGGAACGTCTTATACAATGGCGTCAGGAAACAACAGTGACCCGCGTGGAAAAACCGACACGGCTTGACAGGGCTCGTTCTTTAGGATATAAGGCAAAACCGGGAATTGTGATTGCAAGGGTCAAAGTAGGTCGCGGTGGAAGGGAAAGGGAACGCCATAAGAAAGGGCGAAAACCAAAAAAAGCAGGATTTGTCCACTTCACACCTAAAAAGTCAAGACAGGTCATTGCAGAAGAGAAAGTGTCAAGAAAATACCCTAATCTCGAAGTTCTTGCAAGTTACTATGTGGGTGAAGACGGAAAGCACAAATGGTATGAGACAATACTTGTAAACCCGTCACACAATGCAATAAAAAGTGACAAGAACCTTTCATGGATAACAAAAGATGTTCATAAAGGTCGTGTACACCGGGGACTGACACCAGCTGGCAAGAAATCAAGAGGTCTAAACAACAAAGGCACAGGCGCAGAGAAACTAAGACCAAGCATAAGAGCCAAATCCGGTAAGGGAAAGTAAGGCAGATTGTTTCTGTCTGGCTTTTAGTCATGGAATGTTGCAAGGTATATTTTTAGATATCTTAAATGCTTAGCTTGTGCTTTCATTCAGAGTAGTTCTCATCTGTGTAGTTTGTGCAATGGTATCCACAATACATTATATGCGACAAAAAAATACAGTTAAACTACAACAATGCTTAAATACTATAGTGATAAGACATATCTGTATTGGACTTAAATTTTTAAAAGTAAGAGCTTGGAGCAATGATTCCATGGTGCTATCTTAGGGAATGCTAATAGCGCCACACATTTTTTTCAGAATATGTCGGTTCTGTTTTGATGATTCGGATACTTTTGAGTAGGCTACTTTGAGGTATCTTGTTTGGGTCTTTGGTTTTTTAGTCTTTTTGCGCTTCCGAAAGCCTTATAAATTTTATGCGCTAATTAGTAGTTACATTTAGGTGATTTGTGATGCCGATGGATTGGATGCGCTTTGTTCGGAACCTGTAGACTTTCTTATTCTTATTTATCAATGTTTTCTTTCTTTAGTTTTGCTTTTTTGGCGCCCAAACTTCTGAAAGGCGGTATGTTAGATTGTTTGTTCTTAGTGTTGGCGCTGTCTGAAAAACGATAGCTTGCGCAGTAAAATATATAAAGGTATTTGTTCTATAGGAGTTTTAGAATTACGGTGAAAATTATGGGTGGATATCTTTGGCGCGGAAAAACTCGCGCATGCGAAGTCTGGAGAGATTGTTCCAGTCTATAAAGTCGTAAAAGGGCTTAAGTGTCCTGTTGAATTCTTTGCCAAACTTTCTGATTATGGGCGCAATCCACATTGCCTGCTTCTTGAGTCTGCATCTGTTTCTGCTAAGTATGCGCAGTTCAGTATGGGGACTGCTGCGCCTTGTTTAAAAGTGTCTGGGACAGGCAGTCATTTTGAGATTGTTGCATTTAATGAAACTGGAGAAAAGTTTCTTGAGATGATAAAAGACAATCTATCTTTTTGCGATTCTATAAAATATGAAAAAACAAAAATCACCGGAACGTTGGAGCCAAAGCGCGATAAAAAGCTTTCTGAGAGAGAGCGCCTGAGCCAAAAGACGCATGTTGATATTTTGCGCGCTATCGCATACAGATTCAAGCCAACAGATAAACCACTAACTTTTTACGGGGGGCTGCTTGGGGCTATTGCTTATGATTTTATTGATCAGTTTGAGGACCTGCCTCAAAATAAGCACAATGTCCTCAATACACCGGATTATGAATTGTATTTTGCTGATAATCTGTTTGTTTTTGATCATAAGAATGATGTCACTTATTTTATTGCTAATGCGCTTGTCAATCATGAAAATAGTCAGAAGGTTCTTTCAGACTGCAAGAAGATAATTGATGAGTATGTACGGGTTATGGAGCAATCTTCGGTTCCAAAGGCGCGCAGTTACAATAAAAAAAAGGTGCGGATTTGTAGTGATGTGTCAAAAGAGAAGTTTACGGGTATTGTGGATGAGTTTAAAGGGCACATCAGGTGCGGGGATATATTTCAGGCAGTGCCGTCGCGGACGTTGATGGTGGAATATAATGCTGAGCCGCTTTCTGTGTATCGTACGCTTAGGCGTCTGAATCCGTCGCCTTATATGTTTTTCATCAATTTTGGTGATTCTGTTCTTCTTGGTGCATCGCCTGAGATGGCGCTTCGGGTTGAGGGTGATAAGGATAAAAAAGTGGAGATTAGACCTATTGCCGGTACGCGACCTCGCGGGATAGTGGATGGGAAGATTGATCATGATCTTGATGGCAAGTATGAGGTTGAGCTTAAGCTTGATCAGAAGGAGGTTTCTGAGCATGTGATGCTTGTTGATCTTGCGCGCAATGATGTTGCGCGGGTGTCAAAGCCCGGTACGCGCGTTGTTGATGAGCCGTTTATTGTTGAGAAGTATTCTCATGTGCAGCATATTGTGTCTAATGTGAGCGGAATTTTGAAGGATGATATGGATGCGCTTCATGCTTATCTTGCGTCTATGAATATGGGTACGCTTACGGGGGCGCCTAAGATCCGGGCGATGGAGTTGATACGAAGAGCAGAGAAGAATAAGCGCTGTTATTATGGGGGTGCTGTTGCTTATCTTACGCCGCATGGGGATTTTGATTCTACTATTATTATCCGGTCTATGCAGATGAAGGATGGGGTTGCTTATGTTCGGTCCGGGGCTGGTGTTGTTTATGATTCTGTGCCTCTGAAGGAGTTTGAGGAGACTTTGAAGAAAGCTAAGGCGTGCCTTTTGGCAATTGAAATGACTGGCGGTGTGGAGTATGAAAATACTGTTGATTGATAATTTTGATTCATTCACTTATAATCTGGTGGATGAGTTTGAGAAGAGGGGGCATGATGTGGTCACTTACAGGAATGATGTTTCTATGGAGCGTATCTGTGATGTGGTGCGTGAGCAGGAAGTTCAGTTGATTGTGATTTCGCCGGGACCGGGGGCGCCTTGTGATGCCGGTGTGTGTATCGATGTCATCAGGAAGTATTCTGGTAAGGTTCCTTTGTTTGGGATATGTCTTGGGCACCAGGCAATTGTTGAGGCGTTCGGGGGGAGAGTCGGTGTGGCAGATGAGACGCTACATGGCAAGACTTCGCTTGTGTTTCATGACGGGAAGGCGCTGTATGAGGGGATTGAGTGTCCGTTTGCGTGCGGGAGGTATCATTCGCTTGCTGCTTTGGAGCTGCCTGATTGTCTGTCTGTTGTGTCGAAGACTGAGAGTGGGGTTGTGATGGGGGTGCGCCACAAGAAATATATGGTTGAGGGTGTACAGTTTCATCCGGAGTCGATACTTACGCCTGTTGGCGGGAAGATTGTTGAGAATATGATCTCTGTTGTTAAAGGTGGTAGATTATGATTAAAGAGGCAATATCCAAGGTTGTTGATGGCGGGAATCTTTCCTGTGAGGAAACTGTTGATGTCTTTATGCAGATAATGGATGGAGATGCGACTGATGCGCAGATTGGATCTTTTCTGTGTGCGCTTCGCATGAAGGGTGAGACTGTAGATGAGATTACAGGTGCGGTCCGTGTCATGAGGGAGAAGGTTGTGAAGATTGCGCCGAAAGTTGGTGTGCTTGTTGATACATGCGGTACTGGGGGGGATGGTACAGGTACGTTCAATATATCTACTACTGCTGCGTTTGTGGCTGCTGGTGCAGGTATTTATGTTGCCAAGCACGGGAACAGGTCTGTATCCAGTAAGAGCGGGTCTTGTGATGTGCTTTCTGCACTTGGTGTCAAGATTGATGTCTCGCCTGAGGTTGTCACAAAATGCGTTGAGGAGGCAGGTATCGGGTTTCTTTTTGCACCGCATTTTCACACAGCAATGAAATACGCAATAGGTCCACGAAGAGAAATAGGCATAAGGACAATATTTAATGTTATCGGACCGCTTACGAATCCTGCGGGGGCAGGTGCGCAGGTCATCGGAGTCTATGATCCAAATCTTACAGAACCGCTTGCAAACGTGCTTTTGAATCTCGGAGGAAAGCGCGCATATATAGTTCATGGCTATCCGCTTGATGAGATAAGCATATGCGGGGAAACGAGAATCACAGAGTTAAAAGGTGGCGAAATAAGCACATATACTGTCAGACCTTCGGATTTTGGTATTGAGACACAAGACATTTCGACAATCATCGGCGGGACACCAGAGGAAAATGCAAAGATCACACTCGATATCCTGAACAACCAAAAAGGTCCTATGTATGATATAACTGTCTTGAATGCTGCTGCTGCAATCGCTGCGGGCGGCGGCGCAGAGACAATAAAAGATGCGCTGCCTATTGCGATAAATTCGATAGAAAGCGGGAAGGCGCTGTTGGCGCTTGAAAAACTGAAGGAGATTACAAATGCAAACTGATGTTATTCTTGAAATTATAGAAAACAAGAAAAAGGAAGTTGATGCGCGGAAAGTAGAGATACCTCTTGGGTCGTTTGTTGGCGGGATCAAGAAGGGTGATGGGCGGTTCAAGCAGGCAGTAATACGGGACGGTACCCCGTTACCGAAACTGATTGCTGAGTTGAAGTTTGCGTCACCGTCATCTGGCAGGATAAAAGATGCAGGTGACGATGAGGTTTTGAGGATACTGGGTCTTTATGATAAATATGCAAGTGCGATTTCAGTGCTGACTGACGAAAAGTATTTTGGCGGCTCTCTGGGGTATTTGCCTGTTGCAAAAGAGAATACGAGTCTGCCTGTGCTCAGGAAGGATTTCATAATCGATGAATACCAGATATATGAATCGCGATATTACGGTGCTGATGCTGTATTGTTGATTGTCTCTGTACTTGATGAGACCAGATTGAAAACTTTCATCAATATCGCAAAGGGATTGGGTATGGATTGTCTTGTCGAGGTGCATGATAAGAGTGATCTGGATGTTGCTATCCGCTCAGGTGCAGATATAATCGGTATAAATAACAGGGACCTGAAGACCATGACTACTGATTTGGGCACTACGATTGAATTATCGAAACATTTACCTTCTGGTGTAGTTGTCGTCAGTGAGAGCGGAGTTAAGACAAAGGAGGATATAGTGTTTTTACAGGAAGCAAATATTGATGCTGTGCTTGTGGGGACTGCGATCATGGAAGGAGATATTGAGGAGAAACTGAAGGAGTTGAGTGATGCATATGGTGAAAGTTAAGATCTGCGGGATTACAAATATTGAGGATGCTATTGCGGCAGTTGAGCTTGGGGCTGATGCGCTCGGGTTTGTGTTCTATAAAAATAGCCCGCGCTGCGTGGATAAGGAGACTGCAAGGGAAATTATAAGATCTCTTCCGCCTTTTGTTGCAAAAGTCGGGGTGTTTGTGGATGAGAAGGAAGATGTTGTGCGCGAGATACAGGATTATTGCGGACTTACTGCTGTGCAGTTTCACGGCAATGAGTCAAAGGAGTACTGTGCGCGGTTTTCTAATGTCATCAAGGCATTCAGGGTAAAAGATGAGACCAGCCTTTTTCAGGTCAAGGAATATGAGCCTTATGTTTCTGCTGTTCTTTTTGATACCTATAAGGAAGATGCTTTCGGCGGGACCGGGGATGTGTTTGACTGGTGTATGCTTAACGGGTTTTCTTTTGGGAAGCCGGTTGTGGTTTCAGGCGGGATGGATGTATCTAATGTCGAGCTTGCTATTGTGAGTGTTAATCCGTATGCTGTCGATAGTTCCAGTGGTATTGAGTCTGAGCCCGGCAGGAAGGATCATGATAAGATGAAGAGGTTTATTGAGATTGTGAAAAAAAAGGTGTAGTTATGAAGATGGATACGAGATTCGGTAAATTCGGGGGCATGTTTGTGCCTGAGACGCTTATGCCTGCGCTTGAAGAGCTTGAGGGTGCGTACGCGAGGCTGAAGGATGATGAAGATTTTAATAAGGAGTTGCATGGACTTCTTGCAAGTTATGCAGGGCGGCCTACGCCGCTTTATTTTGCGAAGAACCTGTCGCGCAAGTATGGATGCCGGATATATCTTAAGCGGGAGGACCTGGTCCATACGGGGGCGCATAAGATAAATAATACTATTGGCCAGGGGCTTTTGGCGAAGCATATGGGCAAGACACGCCTGATTGCTGAGACCGGGGCCGGTCAGCATGGTGTCGCTACGGCTGTTGTCGGGGCGCTGCTTGGCATCAAGACGTGTGTCTTTATGGGTGTTCTGGATATTGAGCGCCAGAGGCTGAATGTCTTTCGGATGAAGTTGTGCGGCGCAGAGGTGGTTCCGGTTGCGTCCGGTGCCGGTACTCTTAAGGATGCTGTGAATGAGGCTTTGCGCGACTGGATCGCTAATGTACGTGATACTTATTATGTGCTTGGGTCTGTTGTGGGACCGCATCCGTATCCTATGATTGTGCGCGATTTCCAGAGGGTTATCGGTGAGGAGACCAAAAAGCAGATCATGGAGGTTGAAGGCAGGCTGCCTGATGCGATTGTTGCGTGCGTCGGGGGCGGGTCGAACTCTATCGGGATGTTTTTTGAGTTTCTGTCAGATGATGTAAAGCTTTATGGTGTCGAGGCAGCAGGGCTTGGGATGGATACTGATAAGCATGGTGCGTCTCTATGTAAAGGGGAGCCCGGGATATTGCATGGGTCGCTTTCATATATCCTGCAGGATAAGGACGGACAGATCAATGAGGCGTATTCAATCTCTGCAGGGCTTGATTATCCTGGTGTGGGGCCTGAGCATAGTGCGCTTAAGGATGCAGGGCGTGTTGAGTACGGGGGCATTACTGATAAGGAGGCGTTGTCTGCGTTTAAGGAGCTTTCGGTTTCAGAGGGGATCATTCCTGCGCTTGAGTCTGCGCATGCTGTTGCTTATGCTTTCAAGGTCGCAAAGAAGATGAAGAAGGATGATGTCATTGTTGTGAATCTGTCGGGAAGGGGCGATAAGGACATGGAGCATGTGATAAAGGTGATGAAATGAATGTGTTTGACGGGCGGAAATTATTTGTTCCTTTTGTGGTTGTCGGGGATCCGGATTATGATACTTCCAGGAAGATCATCATGAAGATGATTGATGAGGGTGCTGATATGCTTGAGCTTGGGTTTGCTTTTTCTGATCCTATTGCTGACGGGCCCACTATTCAGCTTGCGGACAAAAGGGCGCTTGATAATGGGGCTTGTGTTGATTCTTCGTTTAGGATGATTCGGGAGATAAAGGATTGTTCTTCTGTTCCGATCAGTCTTCTGGTTTATTCTAATTTGGTTTATAAGAGGGGGATTGATAAGTTTTATGCTGATGCTTCGGCTGCTGGTGTTGATTATGTGCTTGTGGCTGATGTGCCGCTTGAGGAGGCAGGGCCTTATGTTGATGCTGCGAAAAAGCACGGGATTGATGCTGTGTTCATTGTTGCGCAGACTACTACTTCATCCAGGATGTCTTTGATTTTGGAGAAAGTGTCCGGGTATGTCTATCTTGTGTCTGTGCTTGGGGTTACGGGGGCGCGTAGTGGTGTTTCGGATTCTACTTTGGAGCTTGTTTCTAAGGTTAAGGGGAAGACTGATGTTCCGGTTCTTGTTGGGTTCGGGGTTTCTGAGCCTGCGCATGCGCGCAAACTGGTTTCTGCGGGAGCGGATGGGGTTATTGTGGGGAGTGCTATTGTCAAGATTATTGAGAGGAATCTGGGTGATAAGGAGAAGATGATAGGGGAGATTGGGGAGTTTGTGCGTGGGATGAAGGAAGGACTTGAACGGAGTTATCACTAATCAATAATTATTTAAATATTCTTGCGTTCTAATATGTCTTATGGGATATATGGGTGCTGATAAGTTAATTGGGGTTAGTTCTAGTTGGGCTCATAATGGAAAGTGGATGAATGCTTATGTTGGGCAGCTTATAACTGCAATTAATCCATATAAGGAAGTATTACTTGAGGGATCGAAAAAGACGTTGGATGATTGTTCTGGCTTTTTGAAAGACAAGAAATGGAATGATACAGAGGGTATTTGTTCGCCTCAAAATGTTAATGATATTTATGAGGTCCTTCGTGATATTTCGGATGTGTCTGCTGACTTATTTAGTCGTATGTCTGTCTCTCGCGATGTGCAGAAATATCTTGATGGTGGGGATTTTGAGAATATCTTTAGGTGCTATGTGGAGTTATATGATTTTACTGTGAAAGAAATAGAGAACTATGAAACTCAGGGCAAGAATAGAAATGAGCACAATTTTGCGGGTGCTGTTGCACATATGTATGGTGCTTTGCAAAATATGAATGATTCTTATGGGCTTGTTACACGCGATGTTAGCGGCAATGAGAAGAGCTTGGCTGTACCAAAATAATATATTTGATTGTCTGATGAACTTGTACGGAAATTAGGTCTGTGAATCATGCTCTCTCTAGAATGTTTCGGATGATACTTTGGGATTTTTCTGATGGGTTAAGAAGGAGACTGATAAACCTTCTTGTTCTTGCGGGGTTATGATTAAAAAGTCGAAAGATTGCAGTGTTGCGTTTGTGGGTGTTGCAGGAAAAATGCTACACAGAATTTATACTAGGGCAATGTTGAACTTGCCATGTCATGTTTTGCAGGTTAATAGGACGCGTTTGTATAGATGAATGTCGTAACAGCCTTAAACTTGCAAATTATAGTAAAAGATATAACTTTTTGGACAAATGTCTTTTCCATATAGATTGAAGTCTATTTGTTTTTGGCAGTGTTTGTCCATCTAGTAACGACGTCAACTATAATAAAAAGATGAAGAGAAATAAATGATTGCGAGGTTATCATAGATGAAGAACAAGAATTTTCTTATTGCGGCGATAATGATTTCATTATTGTTCGTCTCAGGCTGCACAGGGTCCGGCGGCGCAGGTGCGCAGGACTCATCAGAAAACAGGATACGGAATCCATCAGACTGCATCGGCATGACTGGTGATGCGGAACAGGTTGCCTGCTTCACTGAAGCTGCTGCATACAAAAAAGATGTGGATATCTGCATAGAAAACATAGATGCCGGGCCTCTGCAGGATGGATGCATAATGGCGGTCGCCATAGCAAAAGATGATGAAGATATATGCGATCTTATGAGCAACATGACAAAAGAGGCCACGTCGCAGGATAAGATGTGCAGGGCGATGATAACCCTTGATACGAAATACTGCGACCAGATCAAGGTTTTCGGAGGCATGGGCCAGTCTATGATGATAGGCACATGCTATGCATTCATAGTCGAGAAGACCAAAAACACGAAGATATGTGAACAGCTCTCAAGCGAGATTGCGAAAAGCTACTGCTATCTGGCAGCGGCAAATGTGACCGGTGATATAGAATACTGCAGGATGATACCAAAAGAGTCACAAAGAGATGACTGCTATCTCAATTACGCAGCATCAAGTGGGGAATGGGAATACTGTGCAGACATAATTGCAAGCGGGGACAGAAAAGACTGTTATATGCGCTCATCAATAAAGGCAAAAGATCCTGAAGGCTGCATGAAACTTGCGTACGTTGATGAGTGCCTGTTTGAGATATCTGAGATGACAGGAGACGTATCCATATGCGCACAGATAGGGACAAGCACATACAAAAAAAGATGCTATACATCGACTATTCGAAAAATAATAGATGCCGGTAAAGTCTCTGGTTGTGAAAAGATACCAGAAGACATCACAAGATACGGCTGCATGATAGCTTTCGCAGAAAAACAAAAAGACACAAAGATATGCGAAAACATACCGGATACATATATTGAGCACAGGGAATGTTACACGACAGCATTCACACTTGAGACCAGCCCAAAAGCATGCACTCGATTTGAAGATGATGAAAATATATGGAAGATCTGCAGCAATTCTGTTGCGAAAAATGCAGAAAGTATCGGCACATGCGAAAAGATAAAGCATGAGCCGAGCCGGATTCTTTGCGAAGCGATAGTCAAGAAAGATCCGAATGTCTGCAAAAAAATATACTCAGGAAAGTGGTCAGTTTCTGAAGAGCTGAACCTGATAGCAGACTGCATGACAGAGGTCGCCCTCAGCAACCCGTCAGCAGGCAGCATAGATCTCTGCAGAAGCATAGATATTTCTGAAGATATGTCAGAAAGGATGGAGAACATGAACACTCTGGACTCGGGCAAAGAGCGCTTGGAATATAAGATAAGGGAATGCAAGGAAAGAGTCATATCGAAGATGATGTCAACCGAGGGTACAGAAGCGTCCGCACTATGCGAACAGGAAGACGGGGAAATATCAGAAGATGGAAGATCATGCTGGATAAATTCGGGGCACAGGGCAGTAAATGCCAATTGCTTCACACAGGAATGCCTTGATAATATCTGATTGAGTTTCCGCTCTCTTCAATCGCTCAAACCGGGCAGAAATCTGTTTATTCCCAAGTGGGTTCAATACCCCGCAGCTTGCTGCGGATATAATTCACTTGGGAAGACTAAAAATCATGGAATCTGGAACCAATGGGATTATTCCAAGCTTTTTAATTGCATGTACCTATTTGATGCAATTAAAAATCGCCGTCTTGGAAATTCGCGTAATACCCCGGAGCTTGCTCCGATTGGGATGCAGTCAAAGCCAGATATTCTCATATGGCTTTGCCGCATACTTCACTTGGTGCAGTATTTACCGTGAGTATAACGAATTTCAGGCGATTTTTTTTATTTATAAGTGCTGGTGACTATCTTTCATCTATGCTTGCTTTGATATTTAATGCTGTTGTACTTGTTGTTTTTCTTGTGTGTTATTTTAGGGATAAAGATAAGTCTGTTCATGCGCTGCGGTTGTCTGTCCGGTCTTTTGAGAGGATTGCGCCGGTATTTGTTGTTGTTATTTTGCTTCTTGTTTTTGCGCAGGGATTGTTTTCCGGGGATGCTGTTTTTGCTTATGTTGCGGGTGTTTCGGGGCTCTGGGGGTATCTGGTGGCGGCTTTTGTAGGTGCGATTGTGCATGTGCCGCCTTTTATTACGTTTCCTATAGCCGGCCAGTTTCTTGCATCAGGTGTGAATCCCGGGTATATTGCTGTTCTTGTTACTTCGCTTGTGATGGTCCATACTTTCAGTATACCTATTGAGGTCAAGGAGCTTGGGCTTAAGTTTGCTTTGGTTCGCAATTTCTTGTGTCTTGTTTTCGCGATTGTTATCGGTGTCATTATGGGGGTGTTGTATTGAAGTCCTCAAGAGTCAAGGGAGTATTTGGTGTGGCTGCTTTGATTGCGGTCATTCTTGGATGTGTGATGTTTCCCGGGTATGCTGCTGATAATTCGGTGGTATTGTCGATTCTTTTGTATCTGCCCGGGTTTTTTGTGCTGATCGGGTTGTTTGAGGCGTGGGTGTCCAGGGATTTTGTGGTCACTCATATGGGTGAGAAGTCGGGGCTGAAAGGGTCGGCGTATAGCTTTGTTATGGGGTGCCTGATCCCGGGGCCTTTGTATCTTGCGTTTCCTCTTGCGGGTGCGCTTTTGCGCAAGGGGATCAGCAGGTTTAATATTGTGCTTTTTATCGGCGCATGGTCGTCTTTTAAGGTTGTCGAGGAGATTTTTGAGCTGCATTTTCTGGGTCCGAGGTTTCTGGTGCTAAGGGTTCTTTTGACTGTGCCTTTTGTGATTGTTGTTGCTTTTATTGTTTCTAAGGTTTGTTTTGATGATAAGTGACGATTTTGGGGTTTTGTGTTGGCATGAGTGAATCGAGGATTATTAGGGAATTGTTTGATATGGGGGAATCGAACACTACGAAATCTACCACGAAGTAGTTATTTAAATATTCGTACTTTTTAGTGTATGTATGTTTCATGATCTGGTATCTGGTGGTGATTATGAAGAAGAATCTACGTATATACCGTCAGTCAGTTCCGTATGGATAGAAAATAGGGAACGAATGTATTCTGAGCTAAGAATCCTTAAAAATACTATAGAGTCAGACTTACATCCTTTAAAGGAAATACGTGAGGTGAAGAGCGATGTTGGGTATATTTTCTTATCAGATGATGTTAAAAATCTAAATGCTGTGGTCTCTGGTATGGGGAAGTTGTCGAATGATTTGCTTTCTTCTATGTCTGGTTCCTGTGATACGGAAAAATTGTCGTATACTGAACTTTTTAAGGATGTTTTTACTTTCTATAAGGGCTTGTATGAAATTGTTGAGAAAGAGTTGAGTGATTATTATGATGAGAAGTTGCCTCAGGAGTTGTTTGCATACTATCATTCATTTCTTGGTTATTCAAAGAATCGTGTTTCTTATGTTCCGAAAAATCAAATCGTATTTGAATGTGAAGAGAGAAATTGTAATCAGTTGGAATTTATGAATTATGTTAGACATGCTTTTGGAGATATTACTGATATAATGTATTCTGATTTGGAGAAAATGAAAAGTTCTTTCGGAAATATTGTTGAGGAGATGAATAGTGCTTATCCTGATGTTATGATTATGCCTGATAGTGATGGTTTGGATATGCCAAAAAGTCCTTTGAAACACGATCTGTCGCTTTCTTCAGTTTTTGTACATCCTTTGTACCTTATGAGGGGTAGACATCCTCGGGAGAATAATGCTTGAATTGATGGAGAGTGGAGCTAAAAGCAACCTATAAATATGCGCTCTTCTAAATAGGAAAGTAGGAAATTAGTTAAAGTTATTTTGCTTAGCTATTATTTATTATGTGTGGTTATTATGGATAAAAGGATTGACCCCTGGGGCGCAGATGATATATCTGATTATGATAAGCTTATGCGCGAGTTCGGCATCGAGCCGTTTTCTAATGTGATCAAGTCTGTTCCTGTTGTGCATAAGTATATGCGGCGCGGGATTATCTACGGGCATAGGGATTTTTCCCGGATTGCTCTTGCTATGAAGAATAAGGCGCCTTTTGTCATGCTTACAGGGCTTATGCCGTCGGGAAAGATGCATCTTGGGCATAAGATGGTCGCTGATGAGATGATTTATTTCCAGGAGAACGGGGCGCATTGCTATGTGTGCGTGGCGGATGTTGAGGCGTATCTTACGCGGGGGATGGATACTAAAGTCATGCGGGAGCTTGCTATTAATGAGTATCTTTTGAATTACATCGCGCTTGGGCTTAAGCCTAAGAAGTGCAGGTTTTATTTCCAGAGTGATTTTTCTAATGAGTATAATGTGATTAGCAAGTATTTTTCGAAGAAGGTTACGTTCAATGAGCTTAAGGCGATTTACGGGGGAGAGAGTCTTACGACAGGGAAGATTGTTTCTGCGCTTACGCAAGTTGCGGATATCTTGTATCCGCAGATTGATATGGGGAAACCTACGCCTACTGTTGTGCCTGTGGGGACTGACCAGGATCCGCATCTTCGGCTTACGAGGGATATTGCTGCACGGTTTAAGAAGGAGTATAATTTTATCTTGCCTTCTTCTACGTATCACCGGTACCAGAAGGGGCTTTCTGGTTCCAAGATGAGTTCGAGTGATCCTACTACTTATATCGCTTTGACTGATTCGAGGAAAGAGGTTGAGGGGAAGGTCAAAAGAGCGCTTACGGGCGGTCGGGATACGCTTGATGAGCAGAAGAAGCTTGGGGGAAGTCCTCTCAAGTGTACTGTGTTTGAGCTTTACAAGTTTCATTTTATGGATGATGATAAGGAGTTATCAAAAGTGTTTGATGAGTGCAAGGGCGGCAAGGTGATGTGCGGGGAGTGCAAGGGGTGCTGTATTGAGCTGATTGTCGGGTTTCTTGAGAAGCATCAGGCGAAGAGGGAGAAAGCGCGCGGGCAGTTGGATAAGTTTTTGAAGCGCTGAATTATATTGAGAGCAAAACCAGGCCGCACAGGACAGCCTTCAGAAAGGCTGGCTATCAGAGCGACCGTAAACCTTCGGTTTAGGTCACAGGCGCTTTGTTTAAGTTGTATGGACTGGTATTATATTGAGAGCAAAACCAGGCCGCACAGGATTGAGATTATGCCTATTTTCTGGTTTAGTTCTAATCTTTCTTTGAAGAAGATTCTTGCAAGGATTATCGTGACCATCGGGAATGTTGCGCTTATGGGGGCGACTATTGAGGTATATTCTGAGTTTACGCCTATGCCGTAAGCCAGGAAACCGATAGCTTCAAGGGTTCCTATCAGTATTATGGATGATGTAATATTTTTTGGGAGGGAGATGTTTTTCTTTGCTGCAGCAGAATAAGCCAGTAAATAAAGGAGTGCGGCGTTTTTCATAAAGAATATTGGCAGGAACCAGCTTAGTTCGTTTACCAGTATGCTGATGAATACGAAATAGATGCCTGTTGCAAAGACGCTGATTATTGCATATTCTATGCCTGTTGCACGATTTTTTAGCTTTAGTTTCAATACATCGCGCAATTTGAAAGATGTCAGGACAGTGCCTGAAATTGCCAGTATAACGCCGCCGGACTGGATAGATGTCAGTGTTTCGTTGAGAAATATGAGGCTAAGGATTACTGTGATTACAGCCCAGCAGGCAGAGACAGGGCTGATGATCGATACTTTTCCTACCTGCAGACCTTTGCAGAATGAGAGGAATCCGATGACACTGAGAAGTCCTGTGGTTAAAATTATGATGATTGTGGTTGGTGAGAGGATCGGCAGTTTGAAGAAGAGTGAGAATATTATGTAGTATAGTATCAGACCAATGGTCTGGCTCCAGATAACTGTTTTTAAGACATTGCTCTTTCTTACTGCTTTTACTATAAAAAAATCGCAGGTGCCCCAGCTAAGCATTGCGATGATTCCAAAGATTATGCCTGTTGATATGTCCATAATGAATGATTATTTGGGATGGTTTATTATTAAGTTTTTTATGAAAGGCTGAAAGTCGTTCCTGTTTTTGTCTTGTCTCAGCCTTATAAAAGGCTGGCGATTAGAGCGACCGTAAACCTTCGGTTTAGGTCACTTGTCTGTTCTGTCCACATGTCGTTTAGGTCACAAGACTGTGTTGTTCTGGTATGTGTGGTTTTATAAAAGACTGAAGATTGTTCCTGTTTTTGTCTTGTCGGCACTTATTTTTCCTTCACGGGCGAGCCAGCCTAAGCTTGAGTGGACTTCGGTTATCTTTAGTTTTGTTTCTTTTTCAAGTGCTGCTGCGGTTTTTTCGCCTTTTTTGTTTAGTGCTTTCCAGATTTTTCCTGCGTTTGTGCCGAATAGTTTTTCTGTTTTTATTTTTGTCATGTTTTTCACCTATCTGAATATTTTTATCAGTGATATTAGGTTTGTCGGGTATATATTGATTTGTGTTGTTGAGTTGATAGTTTTGGCTATGTATTTATATGTGTGCAGTCCAGATAGTTGTCATGGAGTATAAAGGGCTTGTGTTGGATAAGTTTCAGGTCGATGCCATCTCTTCTATTGAGAATAATCATTCTGTTGTCGTTTCTGCGCCGACGGGGTCAGGCAAGACGCTTATCGCTGATTATATTATCAATAAGTATATAGACAAAGGCATAACTGTGATATATACTGCGCCTATCAAGGCGCTGTCTAACCAGAAGTATAAGGAGTTCTCGAAGGATTATGGCCGCGATCGTGTCGGGCTGATTACCGGTGATGTCACTATCAATCCCGGGGCGCCTGTGATTATCATGACGACTGAGATATACCGCAATATGGCGATTACCAGGGATCCTGCGCTTGAGCGGGTGGCTTATGTGATATTTGATGAGATACATTTCATCAATGATGTGCAGAGGGGTTATGTGTGGGAAGAGTCGATCATGTTTTCGCATGAACGTGTGCGAATGCTTTGCCTTTCTGCTACCATCCCTAATGCGCGCGAGTTTGCGGACTGGATCAAGGCAATCAAGGGACATGATGTTGATACGATCATGAATGATAAGAGGCCGGTGCCGCTTCACCGGACGTTCTTTGATTCTGAGCTTGGGGTCACTACGCTTGATGAGATAAAGAAGAAGCATGAGGCTAAGAATGTATGGTACCGGGGATTGCGTAAAAGTAAGTCGAATAAAAGGGATGAGGTTAAGGCGCATGTGGAGCTTGTGTCGCTTATCAGGGATAAGCTGCCCTGCTTTTTTTTCACTTTCTCAAGGCGCAAGTGCCAGGAGAATGCGCTTGAGCTTGCACGGTCGGGTATGTTTGATACTAATTCTGAGATTTCTGCCCGGGTGCGTAAGAAGCTGAGTGATGCTGTGCCTGAGATCAATGACCTGAAGTCTACGCGGGATCTGCGACAGGTTCTGCCTTACGGGATTGCTTTTCATCATGCGGGGCTTTTGCCTATAATCAAAGAACTTGTTGAGGAGCTTTTTTCTGAGGGGCTTATCAATGTGCTTTATACTACTGAGACGTTTGCTGTGGGTATCAATATGCCTGCGAAGAGCGTGTGTTTTGATTCTATGATGAAGTTTGACGGTATAAATTTTCGGTATCTTAATTCCAAGGAGTATTTCCAGATCGCGGGGCGCGCAGGAAGACGGGGTATTGATAAGGAGGGGTTTGCGTATGCTGTTGTTGAGGCGCGGGATTTCAATTATGGTGTGCTTAAGAAGATGACTACCAAGGATACGGAGCCTATCACGTCGCAGTTCAGGCTTTCTGTGAATACTGTGCTGAATCTTGTCAAGCAGCATAATAAGGGGGAGATAGAGCATATATTATGTAAGAATTTCAGTACATACCAAAAGTACGGCAAAAGGTTCGATAAGGAGAAGAAGGCTGTCATCTATCGTAATTTCAATAATATTCGCAAGAAGCTTGTGGCTCTTAGGTATATAGAGAAAGATAATCTTACGGCTAAGGGTGAGTTTTCTTCGAGGATATATTCTGATGAGATTGATACTGGTGAGATTTTCGGCACGCGGTTCTATAAGCGATTGAGTGATTATGAGATGCTTCTGGTTATTGCGTGTCTTGCGTATGAGCATAAGCCGAGGAATGAGTTTTTCAAGAAGTATAATCACAGGGCTACGAGGGCGCTTATGGGGAAGATCAATTCTGATCCTTATCTTGCCGGGGTGAAGAAGTTCGCTTGTATGAGGGATCTTACTGCGATTGTCTATCCGTGCTATTACGGGTCCAGCATTTTTGAGATCATGAAGAATACGAGCTTTCTTGAGGGGGATATGATTCGTTTTTTCAGGCAGATGATTGACCG
>DAOWAN010000161.1 GCA_030634545.1 Candidatus Nanohalarchaeota archaeon | reverse complement strand
TTTTCTAATCCTACGGCTGAGAATATGGTTGTGTGGATTTTTGATGAGGTTAAGAAGGAGTTGCCGGGGGTTTGTTGTGTCCGGCTGTGGGAGGGTGTGCATTCGTGGGTGGAGTATGATGGTAAAGGGTAAGCTTCGGGTTGTTGAGGTTTTTGATTCTGTGCAGGGTGAGGGTGAGCTTATTGGGATGCCTCATACGTTTGTTCGGCTTGCGGGGTGTAATTTGAGGTGTCGGTGGTGTGATACTAAGTTTGCGCTTGAGAGTTCCGGTGTTGAGATGGGTGTGGATGAGGTTGTTTCTAAGGTGAATTGCGGGTATGTGTGTGTTACCGGCGGTGAGCCGCTTTTGCAGGATGTTTGTGGGCTTTTGGCCGGGCTTTCTGAAAGTGGCAGGAAGGTTACGGTTGAGACTAATTGCACTGTGCGTGATAAGGGGCTTGATGAGTTTGTTTTTTTGTATTCTGTGTCGCCGAAGCTTTCTTCGAGCGGCGAGGGGTATGATGAGGATGTGCTTTTGAGTTATCTAAATTTAGATAATGTGCAGGTGAAGTTTGTTGTGTGTGATGATGATGATTTTTTGGAAGTGGTGTCGATTGTTGAGAAGTATGGTGCTTTTGTGAGAGGTAAGGTTGTTTTGCAGCCGGATGGGATGTGTTCTTTGGCTGAGTATCAGAGGAGGCTTGGGTGGCTTTGCGGTAAGGTTATGGCTTCTAAGGTGCTGGTTTTGAGTGATGTGCGGGTGCTTTTGCAGTTGCATAAGGTTATCTGGGGGAATAAAAAGGGTGTGTAGTTATGAAAAAATGTGTTGTGCTTTTGAGTGGCGGGCTTGATTCGTGTACTTGTGCTGCTATTGCTAAAAATGAGGGGTATGAGGTCTATGCTATGACTTTTGATTACGGGCAGAGGCATAGGGTTGAGGTTGATGCTGCGCGGGCTGTTGCTGAGCGGATTAAGGTGAAGTGTCATAAGGTTGTTGAGATTGATTTGCGGCAGATTGGGGGTTCTGCGCTTACTTCTGATATCGAGGTTCCGAAGGATAGAAAGATTGATGACGGGGTTCCTGTTACTTATGTGCCGTTCAGAAATGCGATTCTTCTTTCTTTTGCTACGGCATGGGCGGAGGTTGTGGGTGCGCATGATGTTTTTGTCGGGGTTAATGCGCTTGATTATTCGGGGTATCCGGATTGCAGGGGTGAGTTTATTTCTGCTTTTGAGAAGGTTATGAATCTTGGGACTAAGTGTGCGGGGTTTAGGATTGTTGCGCCGCTTTTGAAGCTTTCCAAGAAGGAGATTGTTCTTTTGGCGGTTCGTGAGGGGGCGCCTATTGAGCTTACGCATAGTTGTTATTCGCCTGTTTCCGGGAAGGCGTGCGGCAGGTGTGATTCGTGCCAGCTTCGGCTTAAGGGTTTTTTGGAGGCTGGGGTTTCTGATCCTGTGGAGTATTGTGATTGAGGTGTTTTTTATGGTTGATAAGCTGGCTGATGTGCAGGGATATGGGGATTCAAGAGAGGTTGGTATTGATAAGGTTGGTGTTCGCGGGGTGGCTCTTTCGCTTAAGATTAAGGATAGGGTGAATAGGTTTCAGCATGTTTCTGCGTCTGTTGATTGTTTTGTTGATCTTCCGCATGAGTTTCGCGGTGCGCATATGTCTAGGTTTATCGAGGTTTTGAATGTGTATCGCGGGAAGGTTTTTGATGCGGGGGTTGTCCGAAAGGTTCTTTCTGATCTTAGGGAGAGGCTTTGTGCTGATTGTTCGCATATCGAGGTGGTGTTTCCTTATTTTGTTGAGAAGGCGGCGCCGGTTTCTGGTAAAAAGAGTGTTATGAAGTATGACTGCGCTTTTTTTGGTGATTTTTGTGAGGATTTTTCGTTTATGATTGAGGTTAAGGTGCCTGTTGCTACTCTTTGTCCTTGTTCTAAGGAGATCTGTGATGCGGGGGCGCATAACCAGAGGGGGATTGTTACTGTGCGTGTCCGATGCGGCGGGTTTGTGTGGATTGAGGATATCATTAAGGTTGTTGAGGGGTCTTGCAGTTCGGAGGTTTTTTCGTTGCTTAAGCGCGCGGATGAGAAGGCGGTGTGTGAGAAGATGTATGCGCAGCCGATGTTTGTTGAGGATGTTGTGCGTGAGGTTGTTTTGAAGTTGCGCAAGGTCAAAGGGGTTTTAGGGTTTAGGGTTGAGTGTGAGAATTTTGAGTCGATTCATGCGCATAATGCTTATGCTATGGTTGATGAGTTGTGAGTGGGTATTGTTTTGAGAAGTTACCTTTGTTTGGTGGTGAATTGCCAGAAGCTTTTTAAAGATATACTTCAAATTAGGAGTGGTGATTGTATGTATGGTATTGTTTTGAAAGGAAAAGTTCCATATTCTGGATATATGAATAGTGAAAGTATTGAAATGTGGCTTAATTCTAAATATGATGTTCTTTCTGAATTAGCAGGACCAGAAAATGAATCTTTGCCACCGAATGTCAAAGAGAGAATAAATGTCAAATATCGTGGTCCTGATAGACTAATGCATGTGTATAAAAAGTCCGGTTCAGAAGAGAAAAAGATAGGAAGCATTGAAAATCCGCAGCGGGAGATTGCTGAAATTTTCGGTTTGATTGGGTCTGCTCCGGATGAAGGTCGTCCTATTCGGTTTGAAATTTCTTCGGGTAAGATTCATTTTTTAGATCCTAAAGGTATGCCTCAATATCCTGAACAATCTGGTATAGCTGATAAATATCTGTCTTTCAAAATGAATCCTTTACTTGGAAGAAAAAAGCCAGAACTTATGTCTGGTACGATAGTCGATATCCCTGGTAATGTAGAGTACACTGAATCTGAAAGATAATATATACTGAAGATGAAATTGGTTATTTTGGGATGCAGCGCTTTCTTTTTTGCTGTATGTCGATTCTTATTTCTTTTATTAGTATCGTTTTCGGTTTCGCGCAAGAGGAGTCTTATGAAGTATGACTGCGCTTTTTTTGGTGATTTTTGTGAGAGGTAATTTTTGGGTTGTCTGATGGGTATGGTGAATCCACTCGTATTTTAATGGTATGTGGATTCTCATATCATCTCACTGGCGTTCGAAGCTTTTGAGCTGATGCTCAAAATAGTCAACCGCATCTTATTAGATTAGATTATGACCATGGAATGTTAGTCGGTTGACTATAGTATGATTTTTAAGGTTTTGGGTCTATTATAGTTTATTTACTTGCAGGGGTCGCCAAGCTGGCCAAAGTATTTTAGCAGGGTGTTTCCTTGCTTTTTTGCGGGTTAGAGGCGCTGGACTCAAGAATACATTCAATACAT
>DAOWAN010000074.1 GCA_030634545.1 Candidatus Nanohalarchaeota archaeon | reverse complement strand
GTTATCATTAACCAGCTGAGCATATATTTTGGAGAAAGGATGGAGGAATATTTATAAGATAAAGGAGGTATTATTATAAGCGCAATAGGAAGTTTCAGCAAAAATTGTTACACTCCCAGTCCCTGTGCTTATAACAAAACAAATCTTTACAAACAAAGATGAGAGTAAGGGTATTTTGTATCTGGCGTGCAGCAATCTTGATATAGGGGCTTCTGAAATAAACAATATCTATCAAAAACGATGGAAAGTTGAAGAATATCACAAATCCATTAAATCCAATACCGCGCTGGAAAAATCCCCTGCAAAAATTGTCAGAACTCAATCAAACCATATCTTTGCATCACTGTATGCGTTTTTCAAATTTGAGCGCCTAAAAATGAAAACAAATTTGAATCATTTTGCTCTGAAGGCAAAGATTTATTTGAAAGCTGCAAAAGCGGCTTTTGAAGAATTGCAGGAACTTAAATTGGTTCATGAAATTGGAGGTTTTGCGTAAGGTGAGTGAAGTAATTCTAAGATTCGTAGATTCACACAGTCACTAAAATGATTATGTTACATCATGCTATTGCAGAAAAACCACATTGGAATGATTAGCGGGTATTCTGTTCCTGTAAACTCTATTATCAAACATAACAAAACGAAAGTAGAATAATTTGAATCAAATATTAATATCAAGTTCCATTTTTCCTGTAGACATTTTTCCACAAAATGACGAGATTATTTTAACTCCAATATTTCATTCGGTGCATTTTATAGTGCTCTTTACCATCAACTAATTCCAGATTTTCCGGATTATTATTATATTTATTATGATCAATATGATGAATATGAAAACCTCGCTCAGGATATTTCCCATTGTGATTTTCTTTCCAAACCCATCGATGAACTAAACTTGATAACGGGTAATTTTCTAATGGTAATCCTTTTTCATAAAAGCACTTGTATCCACCCAAATAAGGATTTATAACGACTAGCCTATTACATGCTTGAGAATCAGGAAAAGGTTTTGTAATCTTTTCGTACTGGTTTTCAATAGATCGAATTAGTTCATCTCCTTCAGATTTTAGGTTCTCTAATTCTTCAATTTTTTGTTTGGATTTATGTTTTTGTTTTTCTATTTCATTTATTTGACTATTCAATTTATTCAGTTCATGCTCCTTTGTTTGAATTCGCCTTCCCAATAACTCACTCTCTTTCTGTATTGTTTTTTGCTTTGCTTCTTCTACTATAATATCAGCACTAGTCTTTGTTTCAATAGTTTTCTGCTTTGCTTCTTCCACTATAATATCAGCACTAGTCTTTGTTTCAATAGTTTTCTGCTTTGCTTCTTCTACTATGATATCAGCACTAGTCTTCGTTTCAATCGTTCTTTGCTTCTCTTTTTCATGTTTCTTTTTTAAAATATAGATTACAACCCATCCAATTATAATCAAAAAAGCAAATCCCATTATTGAAAGCACCATGTATTTTTTTTCTTGCTCTTTTTGGGCTAATTCATCCATAAGTCTTTGATGTTCTTCCTCTTGTATCCTTTCCTGACGTTCCATTTCATCTTTTAGTTTTTGATTCTCTTCTACCAGAATTTGAGCAGGTGATTTCTCACACAAACCAGTTTCAGGATTAATATATTGAGAAACACATTCTTGATATAGACCACACACAGGTTTAACATAAATCGGAACTACACTTTTCTTCACACATATTTTATTATCATCACACTGTATTTCATCAGCATTACATTTACAGTCATTATTGAAACAAAATTCAGAATTTGAGCAATGTCCTTCAACACAAAAACCACCACCACAAACATTTGGATTTGTGCAAGGAGAACCATCATCTAAGCATTCTACACCATTACACATTTTGCAAATTATTTTTTGTTTTGTAACTTTCTCTAATTTACTTGTTAAATCTTCAGGGGCAACTATTTTAAATTTTACATAACCTAAAACTTTTCTCGTATCACAAGAACCCCTTCCTTCCAAAATCTTGTATTCATTTGAGGGTATTACTGTAGAAAGGCTTAGTTTTTTACTGCCAAACCAATTTGATGCTATCAAATAATCTATACATACCTCTACTTCAAAATCAAAGGGGTTATATACTTTAAAACGAGCATCAGGACAACCAAATTGAGTCTCCTGTATTTCTAATTTACCCTCCAGTAACTCAGAACCTCTATAAAACCTAAGTTCTTCTTCACTATATTCCTCAATACTAGTATATTGACAAGAAAGACTATCAGCATAGACCACATTAGATAATGAAATCATCAATATACATAACAACAAACTAAATAGAATTTTCATTGGATTCTTTCCCCACTATTTTTTCTAATGCTTTCTTTCTCGCATCTTGAATATCATCTGGAATTTTTTTGAAACCAGTATAATCTTTCAATTCCTCTTCACCTATTCTTAAGTGAATATAATCATCAATTGCTTCATCCGCAATACCTGCCTCTTCATCGCTCACAAATACAGCTAACGCTCTCCTAATCCAAGCCATCTTCTCAATACATTCGTGTTCTGATAATCTCTCTATTTTTTCCAGTAATTCTTTATCTAATCTTAAACCAATTTGTATTGTTTTTGCCATGATACCACGTAATAACATATAATATTATAAACATATGCTCTGGCAAAAAAAACATATAAACACAAGCATCCAAAAATCACACAAACCAATCAAAAGTGATAAAAATGACAGAAACAGAAAACAAAAAAGACCTTATAACATACTGCGGTCTCTACTGCGCCGACTGCTTCAACTACAAAGGAGAAATCGCAGACTTAGCAAGAGACCTGCGAAAAAAACTAAGAGAATCAAAATTCGACCACGCATCCAAAGGACTATCAAAATACTTCAAAGACTTCAACGACTACGATACTTGCTACCGCGTACTTGGCTCAATGGTAAGACTGCGCTGCAAAAACGCATGCTTGAACGGCGGCGGAAACCCCAACTGCAAAATAAGGAAATGCTGCCAGAAAAAAGAAATCCGCGGCTGCTGGGAATGCGAAGACTTCAACACATGCAAAAAATTCGACTTCCTAAAACCCATCCACAAAGACGCCAACCTAAAAAACCTAAAAAGAATCAAAAAAAATGGAAAAACCAAATTCATAGCCTCCAAAAGAGACTGGTAACCATCTCAACCCCGACCCACTTTCTCCCACTTCTCAAAAACCACTCGCTATACGCAATATGATTTTTGAAAAATATAAATTATCTCTTCTTCTTCCTGTACCTTCTATCTTTGTTGATAAATTTGAATAATCTCAATCCAGAAACCATAAAAAAGATAGCTAATGCGAATCTCACAATCTTATCAATAAGAAACTTAATTACACAAATATTATCAAGACAATCCTTATATGCGAATATATCACCAACTTCTTTGATTACATTAAAACCAATAACAAAAAACATTGCTCCAAGATAGACTAAAAATAAATTTAACACCTGATCTTTTATCCATTTTTTACCGTATATTCTATAATTCCAAATAAAAAATCCAGAGATAAAAAAAACAACGCAAATGATAATCCATGTTCCATCATCAAGAAGTTTGTCCAAATTAAGACTAGACTCTATATAGAATAATGAAAACAACATTACAGTTAATCCACTTATTAAAGAAAAAGCATCAAATTTTATCTTTTCTCTGCAAATATCCTCCAAATCATTACCTAGAGATATATGTCTAAGAATATTACCAATACCAATTATTCCAATAAAAAATAATCCAACAGGAAGATTTTCAATTAAAATATCTGCGATACTCACACCAATGCTATTTACTATCATATACAAATAGATACTATGTAGTAATAATATAATACTTTTGCACAAAACCAAACATTTCCGCCTACTACGCCCGCATCACTCAACCCCGACCAACTGTCTCCCACTTCTCAAGCTTCAGCACACCAGAAAGCGTTCCCCCTTCCCCCTTCACAATCTCAGCGCGAATCCTCTCCTCATTCTCAAACACACTCATAGCCCGATTAGCAACCTCAACCGCATCAGAAGCAGGCACAACAACAACCCCGTTATCATCACCAACAACAAAATCACCATCACACACAACCTGCCCCCCGCAATTCACGCGCACACCAATCTCCCCAAACCCCTTCGCCTCCCCGGCATTAGGTCTGACATGCCGCGCAAAAGCAGAAAACTCCATCTTACGAATCACATCAATATCACGAATAGTCCCATCAATAACAACACCAGAGACACCACGCCCAACAGCACTATAACTAGCAAGCTCACCCCACAGCGCAGCATCACCCCCATCAGCATCAATCACAATAACATCCCCCTTCTTGGCACCATCAATAGCGCGGACAGGCTTAGACCAATCCCCATTCATCGCACGAACAGTAACAGCCCGACCAACCATCTTACGCCCTAAAGTCAGAGGTAAAATCCCATTCATCGCACCCAGACCATGCATAGCATCACAGATATTAGGAGTAGAAACCTTCAAAAAAATCCCCCGAGCCTCATCCAGCTTATGCGCGCGCCTGTCAACACCCTTGAAACCACCAGACAGACACGCAAAAATCTCATCAACCGCAGCGCCAACATCCCCCCTCTTGGTAATCGCACTGCCGATTATCAAAATATCAGCACCACTACGGCACGCATCAGAAACACTACAAGCATCAAGCCCACCCGCAGCAGCAACAGGAACACCAACAGCACCCTTAAGCAAAGAAATACCATCACCGACAACAGCCCCCCGCATCTGCTCATCAATACTCAGATGCGACACAACATAATGCACACCCATAGCCTCAACCTCACGTGCCCTACCAATAACATTATCATGACCAACACCAAGCAAATCAACCATAATCTTAACACCATACCTCTGCGCCTCCTTCACAGCATCAGCAATAGTAGAATCATCAGACACACCAAGAACAACAACAACATCAGCACCCGCCTTCGCCGCAATCTCAACCTCACATGCACCAGTATCAACAACCTTCATATCAGCAACAATAACGACCTTCGGAAAAGCCCGCCGAAACTTACGCACACACTCAAGCCCCTCAGCCTTGATAAGCGGCGTACCAACCTCAATCCAGTCAACACCCTTAGAAACACAAACCTTAGCAACATCCATAGCCCTGTCAAAATCAACAAAATCCAAAGCCACCTGAACAACAGGTCTCTCACCCATCCAAATCCCCCCCACAAGCAGCCAAAGAAAGCCCATCCTTCATAGCCAGAAACATACGCGCCGTATTCTTCTCATTATCAAACCCCTCCGCAATCCGGGAAAGCTCTGCCCGACTGCATTTCTTAAGCCTCTCAACCTCAGAGCAAAGCAAAGGAAAACACCGGACAATATTATCAACAATCGTAACATCCGAAGCCACAGCACTCCTCGAAAACGGGCTAAGATCAACAGTAACAACCCTCTTACCCATCGCACGAAGCGCCTCAATCCTATCCCCATCCTCAAGCCCCACAAACACAACATCAGCACAAAAAATACCAGAAGCACTCACCCTACCACGCTCATGCTCAAGCCCGGGAATCCTTTCAGAAGCATCATCACCAATCCCAAGAACCAAAGAAGCACCAGCATCAACCAAAATCCTGCGAACTGCCTCCTCCCTCTCACGCGTCCGATAAAACAGATTAACCTCAACAGGACACGAAAGCAAGCCAGAAAGCCTCACAATATCACGAGCAACAAGCGCCGCAACATTCCCATTAACAGAAATGACAGGCTTTTTAGCAAGCAAAAGCAAACAAGCCCCAGCCTCAACAGCCCCAAGCGCAGCATCATGCGTCCTCTCACCAAGAATATAATCAAAAGCCTCGCCCCTACCTTGCGCAATCAGCCCCTCGCACGCAACAGCACCAGACCTAAACCCAGAAACAAGCTTCTCGCGCACCATAAGCGACTCGTAGCGCGGATGAGATTTAGGAACAACAACCATAACCATCACAACAATTCAGGATGCCTGTAACCGACCTTAGTCTGAAAAACACACCCGATACCCCTTAATTCATCCAGCACCTTTTTATTCATATCCTTTCGAAAAAAAGCAAACCCGCTCTCACCAAGCATAGTCTGCGAAGCAAAACACCCATCAATTCTATTCAGCCTCCCAATAACATCCAAAAGCCTGGAAGAACCAAACCCTGCCTTCTTCGAAAACTCAACCGAACACCTCATAAAATTATCAAACACAGGATCACAAAACAGCCTCTCCAAAACATCATCCGCAATCTTATTCAGCCCGCAAAAACCATCCCTCCCAATAACCTTATTCGTATCAACCCCCCCGAACGAAAAACAGACCAGATCACACATATCAGTATCAACATTCTCAATCACACCATAACCCGGCGCACCCTCAACCTTCCTCAACTCAACCCCCCCGACAATCATCGATCCAACATCACCAAGACCAGTACCGCACTCAACCTCAGCCGCATGCGCAGCCCTCCCAACCTCATCCATACTCATCCCAAGAGAAAAAATCTCATTCAGACACAACCCAACCCCAACAGCACATGCACCAGACACACCAAACCCTGCCCCGCAAGGCAGCTTCGTAACATGCCTAACAACAATACCTTCACCCTTCAAAACACCAAGCCTCTTAACCACAGAAAAAGACACGCAAAAATCAACCTTCACACCATTAAGATACACAATAACCCCGGAACCAGGACAAGTCTCAACCGAAGTCAAAACCCCCTCATCAATCACAATCCCCGCACCGCGCGAACCAGACCGCAAAACATCATCATGCATACACACCCTGAAAATGCACGAGATATGCCCCGGACAATAAGCTCTGGCATTCATTGAAATCACTTCACGCAATTATTCTCATCAACAAAAACAACACTCTGCCTGAACCCGCGAATCTCAACCTCATCATAAACCCCAAAAGAAGCAATAATCACAATATCCCCTGCATCACAAAGATGCGCAGCACTCCCATTGACACAAACATCCCCCTTCTCACCAAGAATCGCATAAGTAACAAAACGCTTACCATTAGTAACATTCCACACATGCACCTTCTCAAAAGGCAGAATATCCGCATCATCAAGCAACAAAGGACACAGAGAAATACTCCCCTCGTAATCCAGATCCGTACCAGTAACAGTAGCACGATGAATCTTAGACTTGCACATAAACCTCTTCATAGAACAGATATTCAGCACCCTGACTTTTAAACCTTCCTAAAACCAGCCATAAACATACGTCAAACGCCGAAAAAAAACAACCTGCCTACAAAAAACACTACCATCAACCATTCAGCAAAAACAAAACAGGCACATTCACCTTTTCCCGCAAAAAGGACAATAAGCTAAATCCACATACTTCAGATTTTTACACTTTGAACATTTAGTCTTTACCTGCCTGCCGCACTTAGCACAATACACTTCTGCCAACTCAAGATTAAACCCGCAATTAGGACATTTATTATCCTTAAGATACCGATAAGCAACCCTCTTAGGATCATACACCTTCCTCTGGATATAATACACAATACCCCCCAAAAGGATAATCACCACCGCAACAGCCCCATAATACACAAGGTATTTCAATATCGAAACACTCATCAGAGCACGAAATATCTGCGCAAACCACTCCATCGGCAGAATTTCATACAAAAAAACCAGCACAACCTGCAAAAACAATATTGTCGACGCAAAGAATATCGACGTAATAATAATTGTATAAGGACTATCCCTCTTTTTGTACTTCATATAAAGAAACAAAAACACCCCGAAAAAAGGCAGTACAAACAACAACTTCAAAATAAACACTTTAACATTATAATAAGCAATCTGAGTCTTATAATCATCCTTAGCTTCGTCATACAACACCTCAAGCCTGTCAAGATCAGGCTTAATCTTTTGAATCAGCAAATCCCTCTCAGAAGTCATCTGTCCTATTTCAGAATTCAGCACCTCATTAGAAGATTCCAGTGAAGTGATACTGGACTTAATCTCAGACATATTCAACAGCGCATCTTCCTCAGCAATTACCTCCTGCAAACTGACATCATACTCTCCAACCAGACCAGACATTCTGCGCTCATTTGAATCAAGCAACTGTTCTTTATCACTGATGTCCCTATTTAACCTCACAATCCTGGAAATATCAGGTTCAATTTTCAGATACAGAACATCCAAACCATACTTCCTATCTATTTCATTAAACGAACAAGAACGCTTATAGGTCATATCCTCTATATTTTCTAAAGACACGCAAAAACTCGGACTATCAGGACGATATGGAATCTGTTTGATATCAGAAAACACAGTCTGTCCAATAACAAACAAAAAAACAAACAGCGCAGCCAAAATCAGATACCCTAAACTAGAAGTCCTCTTCTCACTAATCTCCGTATACGTATCTTTCACCATAATACTATAATATAATAAATTGAATTTTATAAAACCAAAAAAACATACGTCAAACGCCGAAACACAGAAAGAAACCAAGCAAGATATATAAATTTAAAAACAGAACAAAACAACAACCTACTCTAAAGTTGGGAGGGTGGGGGCTAGAGGACGGACACTCCAAACACAAAGGGGGGGAAAACAGTTTATAATACAAGGAGGGAATTCAAATGAACATCGGAACAGTAAAAGAAATCAAAAACAATGAAACAAGAGTAGGCATAACACCTGACAATGCAAAAAAACTAACCGAATCAGGTCACACCGTACTCATAGAACACAACGCAGGAAAAGAAGCAGGCTACGAAGACGATGCATACATTTTCAAAGGCGCAGCAATAGCCACCAAAGAAGAAATCTTCAAAACATCAGACATAATAGTAAAAGTAAAAGAGCCAATGCCCGAAGAATATCCCTATCTCGAACTCATGAAAGGAAAGACACTATACACATACCTCCACCTCGCAGCAGCAGACAAACAACTCACACTGGAACTTCTGAAAAACAACATAACAGGAATCGCCTACGAGACAGTAACAGACGAAAACAACCGCCTCCCACTCCTAACCCCCATGAGCGAAACCGCAGGAGTCCTCGCAATCCAGTACGGCGCACAATACCTCCAGAAAAAATACAATGGCAAAGGAATAAGCCTTGGAAAAATAACCGGAGCACCTACAGCACACGTAGTAATAGTAGGCGGCGGTACAGCCGGCGCAAAAGCCGCAGAAACCGCAGGAGGTCTAGGCTCAAACGTAACCCTCCTCGAACTAAACGACAAAAGAATCGAAGACCTAAAAGAACAATTCAAACGTTTCGAAAACATAACAATCACAAAATCCACACCAGAGACTGTCAGAGACATAGCAAAAACAGCAGACCTTCTAATCGGCGCAGTCTTGGTACCCGGCAACAGAGCACCGACAGTAATAACAGAAGACATGGTGCGCTCAATGGAAAAAGGCACAGTCCTCATAGACATCGCAATAGACCAGGGCGGCTGTATCTGGGGCTCAAAGCCAACATCCCACGATGACCCAATATACGAAATAGACAACAAAATATACTGCTGCATAACAAACATGCCCGGACAGGTCCCCCACCAGTCAACGAAGGCGCTTACAAGCGCAACAATAACCTACCTGAAAGAGATGGCAGACACAGGCATACAGGAACTGATCACCCAGGACAAAAACTTCAGAAACGGAGTAAACACAATAGACGGCAAACTGACAAACAAAGCAGTAGCAGAGGCGCTCCAACTTGAATACACACCAATAGAAGAAGTCCTAAGCATAGATAGACCTGAAAACATAAATACATATTAGACCATAAACATTATTGATGTTACAAAAAAAATACATAATACTAGAATTCTCTGTGGTCATGACAATGATAATCAGCGGCTGCACCGATGAAAGACCCCGATGCGGCATAGAGAACTGCCACGGCACAGACATCACCTGCGGTCCCGACGTGCCAGACGCATGCACAGAAGAATATGTATTAGGTGACAGATGCAGGCAATATGTTAGTTGCGTACAGATAGAAGACGAATGCAGAATGCTGACAAACGATAAATTTTATTCATGTATATCCTGTGTCGAAAAATGTAAAGCTGATTTCATTGATGACATCAGCAAAGCCTTCGAATGCGAAAGCAAGTGCCCCGGGATACCATCAACACAAGAGACATACTGCGAAGTGGATGAAG
>DAOWAN010000044.1 GCA_030634545.1 Candidatus Nanohalarchaeota archaeon | reverse complement strand
TTGATATGCAGTGTCTCAGAATAATCAAAGCATTGCGAATATGTATATAAAGCTATAGATAGCCAATGTTAAAACATGGAAATCTCTAAAGATGAAGGTAACCTTTGTTTGAAGGCGCGAAAACTTATTTTGTTTGATTTTGATGGTGTGCTTGTGAGGTCTAATCACTGCCATCTGAAGAATATACGGGATACTTTTGCTGATCTGGATGTTCCGCTGGATGTCAGTGATGCTGGAATTATGCGCCATTTTGGGAAGTCTTATAAGGTGCTTATTTCTGATTTGCTTGATGATGAGTATCGTACGCCGGAGATTGAGCATGCGCTTGGTGAGGGGCTTCGTGAGAAGTTTGAGAATGAGAGGTTCTGGGAGTCTTTTGAGAGGATTGAGGGGCTTTCTTCTTTTCTTTTTGGGTTTCGGGAAAAAGGCTATGAGCTTGGGATTGCGTCTGGGAATGGTCATGCTGTTTTGGAGATGTGGACTGCTAAGCTTGGTATCCGGGATTTTTTCGGGCTTTTGATTGGTGTGGATGATGTGAAGAGGGGCAAGCCGTATCCTGATATGGTATTTTTGGCGTCTGAGTTTTTTAAGGTGCCTGTTTCGGGTATTGTTTATGTTGGGGATGCGAGGAATGATGTTTTGATGGCTAAGAGCGCGGGGGCGCGAACTGCTGTTGTTTTGAGCGGGGTTCTTTCGAGGGATGAGGCGTGTGGTCTTTGTGTGGATATGATTGCAGAGGATGTGACGAAACTGGATTTATAAAGGGATGGGACAATAGTTATTTAAAGCATGCGCGTATGATTGTATTTGTTATTATTTGTAGGTGATATTGTGTCTGATGAATGTGAGAAAAAAATTGATGATGATTCTTTGAAGCAGAAGAAGGAGCCGATGGCTGTTGGAGATTTTCTTGATAGCCGGGTGGTTGTTTGGGATAAGGGTCAGGCGGAGGCAATATATGCTGAGAAGTTTTTCGGCAAGTGGGTTGATATTGAGGATGTTTCCTGTTTGCAGCTTAGTCTTGAGGATTCTATGCTTCTTGTGGAGCGCGGGTTTCTTGATGTCCGGCTGAAGGGCAAGAATGTTGGTGTTAGTGCGTTTTATAATAAGTGTGCGGGGGTGGATAAGGAGTTTCCACAGAAGTATGCTGTTTATCGTGATCTGCGGACACGTGGGTTTATTGTGAAGTCAGGGTTTAAGTTTGGTACGCATTTTAGGGTGTATGATCGCGGTGTCAATCCTTATAAGGTGGGTGCGAAGGAGGCGAAGGATCATACGAAGTATAATGTTCATGCGGTTCCTGAGAATCATACTATGAGTTATCAGGAGTGGTCGAGGTATGTCCGGTTGAGTCAGAATATTCGTGCGCGTGCTCTTCTTGCGGTGGTTGATGAGGAGAATGATGTGACTTATTATAATATCAAGAGGATGCGACCTTGAGCAGTTTGTAAAATGCGGAGTGATAACTTTCTGAAAGGTTGGGCGACAGCCTTGTAAACGACTGAGCGACAGCCTTGTAAAAGGCTGGCGATTAGAGCGACCGTAAACCTTCGGTTTAGGTCACTTGTCTGTTCTGTTCATCTTCGGTTTAGGTTACTGGCGCTTTGTTTGAGCGGATGTTTTTTTCGTGTTTATTCTTTCTCTTTTCGTGGTATAATATTGAGTATATCCCCCTTGGTTATTTGTGATGTCCGTCAACCTTCTGAAAGGTTGATCATCAAGTGCGTTTCGCTGCGCTCAAGCGCACAAGGCGTTATTTTCTGTTTTGTCTCTTATCAAGCCCCCACCCGCCGATTATTGGTTATGTTTTGATTTTTACTCTTGTCTTTTTCTCGTAAGATATATATTTGTGCGCTTGTTTATTCGTTGTATGGCTGAAGATTGTGTTGAGAGGGTGAAGGAGTTGGCTGTGATTAATGTTTCCGGAAAGGACAGGTGCGGGGTTATTTCGGATATTTCCGGTGTGCTTGCGCGAAATGGTGTTAATATTATTGATATCAGGCATACTGTGATTCATAAGATGTTTTCTATGTTTATGGTTGTTGATGTTTGCCAGAGTTGTGTTTCTTATCGCGAGCTTAAGGATGTGTTGTGTGGAGTTTCGAAAAAGTTTTCTCTTGATATTGAGGTGAATAGGCTTGAGGATGGGGTGGATGTGAAGTCCAGAGTGAGTCTGGGGAAGAGTCATTATGTGTTGTCTGTTATTGCGCGGGATCGTGTGGGGATTCTCTATGATATTTCCAGGTGTCTTTCTGATGAGGGTGTGAATATTTTGAGGGTTGCGCTTGTTGCGCGTGGTACGTTGATTACTATTGAGATGCTTGTTGATATAGGTGGGAAGAGTGCGGATGATGTCAGGAGTGTACTTCGGGGCAAGGGTAGTTTGCTGGGGTTGGATATTGTGTTTTTGAGGGAGGATGTGTTTAAGAGGGAGAAGAGGCTTGTGGTTTTTGATATGGATTCTACGATTGTGGATGCGGAGGTTATTGATGAGGTTGCGAAGAGGGCGGGTGTTGAGGAGGATGTGGAGATGCTTACCCGGCAGGCGATGGATGGTGAGATTGATTTTAAGGAGTCTTTGAGGAAGAGGGTGAAACTGCTTTGCGGGCTTTCGGAGGCGGTTCTTCGGGAGGTTTATGATGGATTGAGGCTTACAGATGGTGCTTGTGAGCTTGTGCGTGCGCTTAGGGTGCAGGGGTATAAGGTTGCGCTTGTGAGTGGAGGGTTTACATATTTTACAGATAAGCTGAATGATGTGCTTCATTTTGATCATGTGTATGCTAATAAGCTTGTCATAAAGGATGGTAAGGTGACGGGTGATATTGATGGAGATATTATTGATGGGCAGAGGAAGGGTGAGATTATTGGTGAGTTGATGAAGGAGTATGGTCTGGTGCGTGAGCAGGTGGTGGCTGTCGGTGATGGTGCGAATGACAGGCAGATGCTTCAGAATGCGGGGTTGGGCATTGCTTTTAATGCCAAGGATGCGCTTAAGAAAGTGTCTTTGGGTACTATTTCAAAGGAGAATCTGGTTGGGATTTTGGATGTTCTTGGGGTCAAAGAGTAAATGGTTGGTTGTGTTGATTGTTTTTGTAATATGAATATGTTCCCTGTTGGTTCTTTGTGAGTCCCGTCCTCAGCCCCCACCCACCCAATTTATGGTTCGTTTTGATTTTTTGTCTAGTTATAGTGGGTTATTTCGTCTCTTTTGATTTCGTCTGCGTTTTGCGGGCAGTCGTAGGGGATTATTCTTATTCTTGATATGTTGGGTATTGCGGCTGTGTTGACAGTCAGGACAATTCCAATTTCGTCTCCTGCGCTGATTGTTCCTGTGAAGTTTTCCGGGTTTGTATAGACGATGCGGTTCATGTTCAGTGCAGTGATTGTTATTTGCTTTATGTTGATGTCGCGGGTTCCTGTGCTTGCAATGTCGAAGATCAATTTGTTGTCGCCTGATGCATTGTATGTTGCATCTTCTGCGTTGAATGTTGCGTATATGCAGCCTGCATCTGAATTTTCGGTAGCGGTGTCTGTTTGTATGTGTACGAGTTCCTGAAGCCAACTTGATAGAAAGCCACCGATTGCCATAGTGAAAGCTATCAAAAGCACTACAGCTATTAGTGGTGATAATCCCTTACGGTACATAAATATTATTTTTGTGTTCTATTCGTTTGCCAGTGTTCCACCGGATGTGGTCCAGTCAAATGAATTCCAGCCGCCTTGTGGCTGGGTGATAGAATCGAATACGGGGTCGCATTCTGTGATGAATTTTATCTTGCTAAGGTCTGTTCCCTCGCTTGAGAATGCGCTGCTCAGATTTACGTAGATTTCGAGATACTCGTTCTTGTCGACGCTTGTGATGGTTGGGCTGCTTATATTTAGTTTTATTGGTAGTTGTTTCTGTCCATCTACCCAAGTTTCAACTTTGGTGAGTGTGATGGCGTCAACGCCTGTGTTTGAAACGAAACCGTAAAATATTTTGTTTACATGGTCCCATTTGGCGTAGTCTCTGTCAAGTTCAATGTTTGAGTATGCGCAGCTTATTTTTCTGTCAAATTCTTCACTTTTGTCTTTGTGTTCCTGTGTGAAGCCGGCAATCCACGCAGTCAGGATTGCGGCGACAGCCATTGTGAATGCAATCAGTAATACTGCTGCAATAAGGGGGCTTACTCCTTTTCTTTTTTGAAATATCATTACTTTCTACTCCTTGTATATTCTTTATGGGTTTTTACTGTCATAAATTATAGGGCTAATCTAGTATATATATCTTTCCTATGTTTTTTTTTGAATCAGAGTTCAATGTGCTTTGAGTGTTGTCGTTATCTGTAGTTTATATGATTGTGGTTTGGCTCTATATGAATCGCTGGTCGCAACTGAAACCAAGTGTTTTGATGAGTTCGTGGGCGAGTGTCAGTGCCAGGTATCCTGCGAGTGCCATGATTAACGAGTGTCTTGCACCGGCGCTTAATCGTCCTTCTGAAAGTTTTCCGATGGTGAGTCCTGCGAAGAATCCCTGTATTATTGCAAGATGTGTGAACATTTCTCCGAATTTATCCAGTGTGTCTTTGTTGACTGACGGACCTTCGAAAACCATTTCACTTTCTGTGTCTATGCTTGTGCTGCCAAATTCGCCGAATCCACATAGGAAGAATTCCCTGATGCCAATCATTACGAGGATGAATACGAAGAAGATTATATATCCTGTCATCATCTGGCTTGAGATCATCATTGAGCGTTCACGCCTGATTTTTTCAATCTCGATGAGAGATCCGCTTACAGATTTCAGGACGTCTGCGATGTTTCCGCCGGATCTGTGGCATTCGATTATAGTGGATATTGAGCGGGTAATGACCGGGCTGTCTATGGAGATTGCAAAATTTTGCAGTGCGTTTTCGAAGTTGATTCCCCATGACATCTGGGCGACGAGTTTTCTGATTTCCGGTGTCAGGATGCCGTAGCTGCTTTTTGAGGCGTAGTTGATTGCAAGCGGGAGTGACATACCGCCATTAAGACCTTCGACAATGGTCCTTAAAAAATCAGGATATATTTCTTCATAGGCTTGTATTTTCTTGTATCTTTTGTAGTATACCAGTGTTATCGGCAGGCATACTATTCCTACTGCGACGATGTTGGTGGCTGTGAAAAGGAGGTTGTCACTTGTGATTATTAATACGTTAATCAAGACCAATATGCCTCCGGATAGGATTGATAGTATTACAGTGACTATTTCTTTGTTTTCCTGATAGATATTTTTTGTGTTCATAGTGCATCAGATGTCGGGTTGTGTGTAGGTAATGAATATTATGAATGCTAAGTTTAATACGGGGATAATGACGTATATACCGAGACTCATGAAATAAATGATTGATATGCCTGCGAAGCCTGGACCTGGTACGATGCTCATGATTGACAGGATGGCTACTAAGAATAGAGGTGCGGCAATCAGGATGGCGGTGTAGATGTCAGCGTAGGTGGATAATGACTGGATATATTTTTTTCGTGACAGTTTATAGTTGAATAGCGCCAGTTGTGCCATCTCATTCAGATATTCTTTTAGGTTGCCTCCGCTTTCGATAACAGAGAGTATTCCGTATAGTAGTTCTTTGAAATCTCTTGAAGGTGTCCTTTGTGCGACGTATTTTATGGATTGTGTGATGTCTTCTCCGAATGCTTTCACTCTGCGTACTATGTTTTTTGCTTCGTCTGAGACGTCGCCATATTCTCTGAATTCGGCCAGCATTTCAAAACACTTTACTGGCGGGACTCCTGCGGAGGCTATGGCTGCCATGTGGTTGATGGCAAAAGGGAGGTTGGTGTTGATGTTTATTGCTTTTTGGTGGACTTTCTGGAATGGATACATGTAGAATATGGTGAATACTATCAGGAATGATACTATGGGTATGAATAGGAGACCAAGAGCGAGTGCAGTTGAATTCATCTGGATGATTGTTGTTTCGAAGAGTATTATGAGTATTGAGCTTATGGCTGCGAGGAAGGATGTGGATAAGGATAGGGTGAGGTATGTGTTTGGCAGTATTTCTATGTTTGAGGACTCCAGTGCGTTTTTGAGGGGATTGAAATAGGCGGATGCTTTGTTGCTGAGGTTTGTGAAAAATACGTTTGAGAATGCTTTGTAGTTTTTTATGTGTTTTATATTTAGTATTGAGTCGATAAGTGCGGTCATTTTTGAAAGAATATTAGAGTATGCTGTCTGTCTGTTTTTTTTTTCGTTAGTCAGTCCCTTTGAGTGCAGGAATATTTTTAGTTCTGTTAGTGATGGGTCATGTATGTTCTGTTTCTTTTTTTTTTTAGCATTTTACCACTTTGTGTTTGTATTCTAGAGATTTATCAGAGCTTCTTCATGCGGATAAATGACAACTCCTTCTTTTGATATCTTGAATGGATGTATTTTTCTTGAGTGAGTGGATCCTCTCATTTTCCATACTAATATTGATCTTGAGAACTCTGAGCTTATGTTTGTGTAGTATAGTATGATTATGCCGTCTGAGACAAATTCCTCGACACCGAATCGGCTTATCATCTTGCTGTTTTCAGAGGGTATTTCTGAGATCATGAATGCTGTGCAATTGTTGTCTCTTAGAATGGTCTGTATGTCGACGAGTATTTTGCGTATGTCTTTTGCTTCCTGAATATAGAGGTTTATTGCGGTGATGGAGTCGAGGACTACTCTTGTTGCACCTGTTTCTTTTATGTTCATGGATAGCAGGTCTGTGAGGTTTTCAAACCTGTAGGGGTCGTATTTGATGATGCGAATCATATTGTTGTCTACTTGTTTTGAGATGTCCAGACCAATTTCTGCAATGTTTCTTATGATTGCTTCTTTATCTTCTTCAAAGGATACGTAGAGACCTTTTTCGCCTTTTAGTGCGCCTCTGTAGAGATACTCAAGTGATAGGATGGTTTTTCCGGAGCCTGTGGGTCCTGCTATGAGTATTTCGTTTGCTTCTGGGATGCCTCCGTCCAGGATTTCGTCGAGTCCGGATACGCCGGTTTTTATCTTTTCTATCAAGTTAGTCACGTTTGGTTTGTGTATTTTTGTACTGTTTAAGTCATCTAGATTTATCCAGTCTGTTATATGGTGAATCTTCATATATATAAGTTTCTAACTAAAATAATAGGGGGTATTTGTTATGGAATCTCTAATGTTTTTTTATCTGGTTGTTGGTCTTGTCTCGTTGTATTTTTTTAATAGGTTCCTTAACAGGTTCTTTGAGTATAGGGATATTCCTGATTTCTGGAAGTTTTTCTTCTGGGGTATGTCGATATACTGGGTGGCAAGTGCTGTTCTGCCGATTGTGAATATGTATCTCAGCCTGGAGTTGTTTGATATATATCATGCGATTATTCTTCCTATTGGTCCGGCTCTTGTGATGTATTCTGTTTATAAAATTCTGGAGGAGACAAGGAATGTATGATGTGCTTTTCATGAGTTATCTGATTACTGCAACTTTTCTTGTGTTGTCTGCATGGTTTATATACCGGTATTCGTCTGTTTATTGCGGGATTGAAAGGTACTGGGTTGTGATTTCAGCAGGAGTTGTGGTTCTTGGGGCAGGGGATTTTATGAGGGCACTTATGAATATTGGTATGGGTGGAGAGTTTCATATGCTTGTTTCGGTAGTTGGCTCGGTTTTGTTGTTGGCAGGGTTTTATAGTCTTTATAGTTCGCATAATGTATGATAGGTATTTGAGATATGGTGGATGGTTATGGAAGATTCATGGAAAAAGGCGATTGATGAAGAGCTTGATGTATTTTTAAAGGGTAAAAGGTCGTGTCCACATATATCTAAGCGATTGTTGGTGTATTCGCTTGAATGGTTGAGTGTGGGTTATTTTTCTGCACTTTATATGGCGGGAAAGAAGTTTGCGAAGAATTCTCTGGCAGGAAAGTGCGTTTCAGATAATATGAGTGAGGCGAATGCTTTTCTGGAAGATTTTTTTGTTAAGGCTGGAATTGGGGAGCTTAAACTGGTTGGTGAGTCAGGTGTGAGATATGTTTACAGGCTGGAAAATTGTAGTGGTTGTGCTGGTATGTGTCCTGTGGGGAAGCAGATATGTTATTTTGAGGCAGGTATTATTGCCGGGTTTCTTGAAGCGAAAATCAAGAAGAGAGTGGTTGTGAGGGAGACTCTTTGCGGGGGATTGGGGGATGATTGCTGCGAGTTTGTGGCACGTGTCAATTGAAATGAATGTGGTGTATTTATGCGTGAGCCGTCAGGGATTAAACATTTTGATGCCTTAATTGAGGGAGGATTTCCGAAAAATTCGACGATATTGTTGATTGGACCTCCTGGTGTTGGGAAGAGTATATTTTGTGAACAGGTCCTTAACAGGGGTATTGAGGCGAAGGAGAAGTGTATTTTTGTTACTTTTGATACCCGACCGGAGTCTATCAGAGAGTCTATGAGGCATTACGGGTGGCATGTTAATGGTAATCTGACTTTTCTTGATTGCTTTTCCTGGAGGATAGGTAGCGGATGTAATTCTGCGTATGCGATTGATGGATTGTCTAATCTTAATCAGCTTAATATGGTTTTTACGGATCTGCTGCGTGATCTTGGTAAGGGTGATAAGCGGTTGGTTGCTGATTCTATATCTACGTTGTTTCTGTATTCAGATCCGCGGGTGGTACCTCTTTTTTTACATGACTTTATTGCAAAGTCGAATTCGACGGATTCAACTCTGTTTATTACACTTGAAGAGGGAGTGCATGATAGTAAGATTGTCTCAACGTTGAATTTTCTTACTGATGGGTTGATTGAGATGAAGTTTGAGGAGGATAAGAGGTATTTGAGAATATCGAAGATGAAAGATACCGGGCATGAGCGGGTCTGGATAGAATATGAAGTGACTTCTCATGGTATTGTGTTGAAGGTCTAGGTTATGAGTATTTCTTCTTTTATGCTGTCTTTTTTGATATGTTCCATTATGTTGCTTTTATTTTTGTAGTATTTTGCTATGTATGAGGAAACTTCTGTGAAGTTGCTTATCCTTTTTTGATGCAGCCATTCGAGGAGGAGTATTCTGTCTTCTATTTCTTTTTCCATATGGCTTATGGGTATGCCGTAGTCTGCGCTTATTTTTTCGAGGACGTAGCTTTTATGTCTCTCATGTTTGTCGTCGCTTGGGCTCCATTGGAAGCTTTTGATTACTCTTGATCGTCCGGATGCTGCGTCTATGCTTTCGATTTCACTGATGTTTTTTAGTCTTCTTGAGCTTTTGCCGTATTGTATTGCACGGCTTACGACCAATACGATGTCAAGGGTTTCCAGGAGGCTTGGTGACAAATTAATGGGTGGTGTCTGCATTCTTTTGATGATGTCGTCTACAGAGCCGCCGTGGATTGTTCCAAAGGACGGGTGGCCTGATGCCATGCCCTGGAAGAGGACTGATGCTTCGGTGCCTCTTACTTCGCCAACGATTACGTAGTCCGGGTTTTGCCTGAATGATTCTTTGAGCAGGCTGAACATGGTGACTTCCCCGTATTTGTCTCCTTTTATGTTGGTGTTGCCGAATGATAGTCTTGATACGCAGGGTATCCAGTTTTCGTGTGGCAGGTTTAGTTCCTGGGTGTCTTCAATTGAGATTATTTTGTCTTCTGGTGGGATGAATGAGATTATTGCGTTCAGGAAGGATGTTTTTCCTGCTCCCGTGCCTCCGCAGATTAGTATGTTTACTTTGTGTTCGATGACGTACCAGATGTATGCAAGTTCTTCTTTAGTGCATGTTTTGAGTCGTATGAGGTCGATTATACTGTATGGTATTCTTCTGAATTTCCTGATTGAGTATGTGGGACCTCTTGTTGTTATGTCTGATGCGAGGGTTGCGTTGATTCTTGAGCCGTCAGGCAGGCAGCCGTCGAGGATTGGTTCTGCGTAGGAGATGTATTTTCCGCATCTTTCGGCGAGTTTTATGACAAATTCCTGCAGACCTTCAAGGTTGTTGAAGTAGATGTTTGTTTTGATGTTGCCGTATTTTTTGTGGGTGATATAGAGTGGTACGTTTACTCCGTCGCAGCCGACGTCTTCTATGTATGTGTCGTGCATCAGGGGTTCTAGTGCGTTTAGACCTACAAAGTTGATATAGATGTAGTACATCAGTCTTGTGTATTGGCCGGGTTTTAGTATTATGCCGTATTCTTCAATGATGTTGTTTGTCTTTTCCTGAATGTAATTTAGCAGTTTGTCTTTTTTTCTTAGTGTGCTGATGTTTGTCTTAAGTGTTTTTGTAAGATCTTTGCTTATTGTGTTTAGTAGTTTTTTTTCGTCTTCGTTGAGGTCTGGCTGGTCTACTTTGTATATGAGTGCCTGTTCTTTTTCGTCCCATGTTATGCGTGCATATGCGAATGGGGGTACCAGAGGATAGACTACGTTTATGTTTTCCAGACCTTTTAGTTCAGGGAGGACTATGATTTTCTTGTTGTCTGCGATTGTGAAGCGTGCCATCGCGTCTTCTATTTGTTTTTTTTGTTCTTTTGAGATGTTGTATCTTCTTCTTAAGAGTCCTCTTAGGGGCGTAGTTATCACCAGTAGTAGTTATGAGAATCTATTGGTTCATGTAGTTCTTATAGTTTTGGTGGGCTACTTTTTCTTTCTTCTTTTTTTGATGACTTTGTGACCGGTTTCATCTCTTTTTTGTACGATTGATCTGTGTCTTGCACATGCGGGGCAGGCGTAGACTTTTTCCGGACTGAAGGATGTTTGTGTGTGTTCCAGTTCCTTTCTTAGGACTGGGTCTGTTATGTTGAATCCGCGGTATGTTGTGAATGTCTTGTAGCGCGGTACTGTGCGTCCGCAGAATCCACAGGATACTGATGACTGGCGACCTCTGCTTTTTGAAGATTGCCATCCTCGTTTGTATGGTGCTTTTCCTACTGGCATTTTATATCAACTCCTTATCTGTTTATTTGTTATGATTGTTTTGTATGTTTGAGACTATATAGATTGTTTTTTTGAGAATGTGGTTGTGGGTGGGTTAAGTTAGAAGTAGTTATTTTTATCACCCGATGTTTCTGTTGTTGTTTTTTGGGTGGTCTCTGTTTGTGTCATATTATCACGTGTATGTTATATGGTGTTTATATTGGTGGTTAAGTTTAAATATTGTTGTGGTGTTTATTTGAAGATTTCGCCGGTTTCTTTTGACCAGAGGAGGAGGTCCAGTTCTGCTATTGGGATTCCTGTGTTGTTGGAGAAGTCGCGCATTTTTTGTTCGATTTTAAGGTATTTTGATTTTGTGAGGGTTTTTGGGATGCTGTCGATTGCGCTGTATCTCGCAAGGTTTTTTAGTATGTGCCTGTCGAGTATTGCCAGATCTATGCCGAGTCCGATGTTTCTTAGGAAGTGGCTGGATTCTTTGTAGCCGAGTCCGGTTATGTTTTTTATGAGCCATTGTCTTTGTTCTTTTGGGGTGCCGATGGATGTTAGTTTTTGTTTGATGTGTATCTGGTTGTTTTTTGTGAATTTTTGTCTTGCGGCGACTACGCGTGCGGATTTTGTGTTGTGGAAGCGTACGCCTTTTAGTTGTTTTGCGATTTCTGCTGCGCTACCTTCCAGAAGGAGGTTGGTTTCTTTGAGGTGTCTTACGGCTTTGTCGCATTTTTTCGCGTTTGACTGTGGGGTGAATAGGCAGAAGACGAGTTCTGAAAATATTGTGTTGTCGTCGTCGTTCATTTTGTTTTTGAATTCTTTTAGTCTTGCTTTTATGTCTGTTTTTCTTTGGTTGTATAGGGCAATAAGTGCCTCTATTGAATTTTCTTCTTCTTCTTTTGGCATTTTATCAGCTAAATCTCTTCGATTTTTATTGCATTATCAAATACTTCTGGCGATAAAAAGTATGGTAATTGCACTGATGTCAGATTAAATCTCTTCGATTTTTATGCATGAGGTGGGGCAGCTTTCTTTTGCCTGTTTGTTTTTGCCTAGTTCGTCAACTTCTGCGGTTTTTACTTTTGCTTTGTTGTCGTCTGTCATCTCGTAGTTGTCTGCGCATAGTGCGACGCATGTGCCGCAGCCGATGCATTCATCTTCTTCTATTGTGATTTTGTATTTTGCCATGGTTGACACCTCTGTTGATTTTTTTGTTTAGTTAGTTATTATTCTATTTCTGTTTATTTTGTTCCCCTTTGTGCGTTTGTGATGAGACCTTCCTCGAGCCCCCACCCTCCCACGTATAGATATGTTGTATATATTGTTGTTTTTTTGGTTTTGTTTTATGTTGCTTGATTTGGTTTTTTGTTGTTGGTTTATATGCCGCGGATTTCGCAGGTTTTGAAGTATTTCGATGCTATTTCTTTGAATTCTTCCAGTTTTTCTGGAGTGTAGGCTTGGGTGTCTGCCAGGGTCATGTCTATCATTTTTGTGTTGTTTCTGAATTGCTGGATGACGTAGTGTTTTGAGCCATCTAACCATTTGCAGATTTTTAGCAGGTCTTGTTTTTTGAAGTATGGTGGGGCTACTGTTGTGCGGAATTCGTAGTCTATCTTGCTGTTTCTTATTATTTCTGTGCTTTTTTTTATGTGTTGTTTGTTGACATTTACTTTTGCGACATTGTCGTAGTCGTCGTAGTGGGCTTTGATGTCCATTGCGATGTAGTCTACTAATTCTTTTTTTATTAGTGTCTCGAGCAGATCAGGGTTTGTTCCGTTGGTGTCCAGTTTTACCAGGAATCCGTGTTTTTTTATGTTTTTTATGAAATCTTCGAGACCCTTGTGCATTGTGGGTTCGCCGCCTGTCAGGCAGACGCCGTCCAGCCATTTTTTTCTTTTTTCCAGGTATTCCAGGATTTCTTCGGGGTTGATTGGGTTGTTTTTGTCCTGATTAAGGGCGAGTTCGGGATTGTGGCAGAATGGGCAGCGGAAGTTGCATCTGTTGAAGAATATGGTTGATACTATTTTTCCGGGGTAGTCTATGAGTGTGGTTTTTTGTATTCCGCGGATGTCCAGGTCATGGTCTGTCATTTTGCGAGCGCCTTTTTGATTTCTGCGATGTTCGGTACTGTGCTTCGCCATGCGTTTGTTTCTTTGCCATCATCTTCTGTTATGAGGATGGATGGTGTTGACATTATTCCGTAGAAGGATGATTCTGTTAGTCCGTCGATTGTGGAGATGTTGTGGTATTCTATGTTGTGACCATCTGTTTTTAGTTTTTCACCGAGGTCTTTGGCTTGTGGGCAGTTTGGACAATCGTCTTTTGTGAATATTTTTATTTTCATGTGATTGCCTCCTAGATGTTGTATGTTCCTTTTTGCCTGTCTATGAATTCTGCTTTTTTGCTTTTGTTCCAGTTGTTTATCTTTGAGTAATAGCCGACGACTCTGCTCATGCCGTAGACGTTGGTGCTTCCGCAGTGCGGGCATTGGGCTATGTTTGTTTCCGGGTTTTCTTTTTCGTTTGTGATGTTATCTTTTTCGTTCATACTGCAACCGCCTCTTTTTGTTTTTCTGGTTCTTCTGCTCCTCTCCTGTAGCCTCTTGATACTTTATTACAATCATTGCATATTGTGAATTCCGGGGATATTACCAGTTGTGCGCATTGGGTGTTCTCCCATGTCTTTTTGATTAGGGAGAGTACGCTTTTTGGGTCCGGCTTTTGTTCGCCGAGGAATACGTGTGTTATTGCGCCTGATTCTATGAGTGTGTTGAATTTTGCCTGCTTTTCGATTCTTTCGATGATGTCGACTGGTGCGTCTGCTGCCAGGTGGATGCTGTTTGTGTAGTATATTTCGCCTCTTTTGCGGTTGCCGCGGACGTAGTCTTTGCTTTCGGGGTATTCTTTCATGTCTATTTTTGCGAGGCGCAGTGATGCGCTTTCTGCCGGGGTCTCTTCAAGTGTGAATTTGAGGTTGTGTTCTTTTTCGAATTCTTTGGTTTTGAGATAGAGGGCGGATATTATTTTCAGTCCTGTCTTGTAGGCTTCTTCTGATTCGTGGAGTTCTTCGTCGCATATGTATTTTACGCATTCGTTGAGACCGATTATGCCGAGGATGTAGGTTGATGTCTCAAGGTCTATGTAGGGTCTGCCGTCGGGTGCTATTTGTCCGACCTGCCACATGGGTGCGCCGGGTACGCTCATCAGTTTCTGGATGAATTTCTTTTTCTGGAGGTGGGCTTTTATTGCGAGTTTCATTGATTTGTATATTTCTGTGATTGTACCGTCTATGTTTCCTTTTCCTGCCCTGTAGGCAGCTTGCGGCAGGTTTATGCTTACGTTTTGGAAGCCACAGAATCTCATGCTTTCGGGGTGTTTGATTACATAGTCGTCAACGATTTTTGTTCTTAGGCGGCAGCACATTGAGAGGTTTACTTCGTCGCGGTCAAAGACGAAGTAGGGTGAGCCGTTTTCTGATGCGATTAGGCATGCGTATTCCATGAGTTTGAATTGTTCCGGGTCTGTGAATGTTTTTTTGTCTATGTGTAGGTCGCATTTCGGGAATGGGAATGGTTTGCCGTCGCCGTCGCCTTCGCGCCATACGTCCATGAGGGCTTTTGCGAATCTTTGTGCTTCTTTTTCGTATTCGCCGTATGTTTTTCCTGTGTATTTTCCGCCTGGACCTATTGCAGGTACGTCTTTGAGGTATCCGGGGATGCCGAGGTGAATGTTGAAGTCTATGAAGAGGGTCTGTCCGCCGCGTGAAAATGCGTTCTGGCTGCATGAGAAGATGAGATATTGTGCTTCCTGTTTCATTCTTTCTTCGCTCATGCCTGTGACGTATGGGGCGTAGAATATGTTTACGTAGCTTATGCCGAGAGCGCCTGCGTAGTATGCCTGCATGGATGCGAGGAATGTGTTGAGGTGACCTGTGAGGGTGCCTACGTGTTTTGCAGGGGATGAGCTTGTCGATAGGTTGATGAGCCTGAGTCCGTATTTTTTTATGTATTCGAGGCTGTGGGCGCTGCAGTATGCGCGGATGGGATAGCCGAGGTCGTGGAGGTGTATTGCGCCTTTGAGGTGTGCTGATGAGACGTCTTCTGAGAATAGTTCTTTCAGGGCGTATTGCTTGAGGGTGTTTTCTGCTATCGCAAGGTTTACTGCTTCCGGGTTGTTGGCTGCGACGTTGCTGTTTTCGTTGCTTTTGCTGAATATGAGTTGTTTGAGGTTGTATTGGGGCATTCCTATTATGCCTTGTTTATCCAGCTTTTTGTCGTAGCCTCTTATGAATAGTTCGTTGTCAACGAGTTCGCGTATGAGGCTTACGGATATTGTCTTTATGC
>DAOWAN010000097.1 GCA_030634545.1 Candidatus Nanohalarchaeota archaeon | reverse complement strand
CATCACCCAAAACCAAACTGCCTTGATCTATATGGGAAGGCACTCTACTCAATTTATTAGTGCCTTCACTATAGTTCTGCTAAGAATATGTTTGAGGTTGAGGATTTCGCGCCTAATATCAGGCATCTATAAGCTTGATGTGGGGAAGAAGGATGTTCATTTCTGGAGGCAGGGTGAGATTTTGCGCTGGCTTTCGAGGGCTTATTCTCTGTCTAAACAGCTTGCTAAAGAGAACAAGTATGATTACTGCCATTGCTGGTTTGGGTTTCCCTGCGGTCTTGTGGGGATGATGCTTGGGATCCCTTATCTTGTTGCTTTGCGCGGCTCTGATGTGCCGGGGTTCAATAAGAGGTTTGGCTTTCAGTATGTTTTTTTGAAGCCGCTTATCAGGATGATCTGGAGGAGGGCTGATAAGATTGTGGCTAATTCCGAGGATCTGCGGGATCTTGCGCTTTTGACTTTGGATGTCCCTATTGATGTGATTCCAAGCGGTGTTGATGTTGATGAGTTTAAGCCTGTTTTGAAGGTTTTTTCTAAAAGGCTTGTGTCTACTGGCCGGCTTATCCCGCGCAAGGGGTATGAGTATCTTATATCAGCGCTATCGAAGGTTGATGGGTTTAAGCTTGCGCTTGTCGGCGAGGGCAACCAGGAGGATGAGCTTAAGAGGATGGCTTTGGGTGTTAATGTTGATTTTGTTGGCTGTGTCGAGCATTGCCGGATTGCTTCTGAGTATCAGAAGGCTGATGTGTTTATTATGCCTTCTTTGAATGAAGGGCTTTCTAATTCGATGCCTGAGCTATGGTCTTTCGGTGCGGCTAATGTTTAAATAATTCGTGTGCGTTATGTGTCCGCATGAATGAAAATGAATTTAGGCTGCTGCTTTCGCAAAATCATAGGATATTAGTGAATATTGGAGAATCCTAAGCTTTCTTATCGTAGACTGTAATTTATGTACGATAAAAAATGGAAATAAGGATCTGGATTTTAAGCTGGAGCTGCCTGATGCAAAGAAGATTGCGCAGCTTGTTGCTGCATTCTATAATTCGAGGGGAGGTAAGATTGTTTTTGGTGTTGAGGATGAGATGCGCAAGGCTATTGGGCTTGAGGATGCGCAGAAGACTGAGCACAATTTTGTGCAGATCATACGGCACTGGTGTAAGCTTGATTGTGAGCCTGTGATTGAGTTTGTTAAGTTTGAGGGTCGGGATTTTGTTGTTGTCCATTGCCCTAGGGGAGAGGATACACCTTATTTTGTCAGGGGAGAGTATGTTGCTCGGGTGAGGATCGGGTCTTCTAATATGCCTGCTAATAAGGAGGAGATTGCAAGGCTTTACCGGGAGGGATCATCCAGGTCGCAGGATGTCAACCTGTGCGAAAATGCGACTCTTGATGATATTGATCTTGTGAAGGTCAGGGAGTATTTTAAAAAAAGTGAATTTACAAATCAGCTGGATAAGGATTACCTGATTGAGTTGATGATTAAGGAACATTTTGCAGTTATGGTGAATGGGGCAGTTGTCCCGACTATTGGAGGGATTTTGTTGTTTGGGAAGAATCCACACCGCAATATTACCCAATGTGAGATTAGGGCAGACAGGTATGTAGGAGATTCTCAGACTTCATGGATTGACAGGAAGGATATCCATGGGACATTGTTTGAAATGATTAAGGAAACTGAGGAGTTTATGCTTAAGAATATGAGGACTCCTGCAAAGGTTGTTGGATTTAAGACTGAGTTTTGGACAGAGTATCCGATAGAGGCGCTTAGGGAAGCGATAATCAATGCTCTGGTTCACAGGGATTGGCATAGTTCTAATGCGATTCTTGTCAGGATGTTTGGTTCACATATTGATATCCTGAGTCCCGGTGAGTTGTTGAGACCACTGAAGATTGAGGAGATTGTAAAGGATGATTATGTGCCTGTGTCGAGAAATAAAATCATTATAGAGGCTTTCGGGCTGTCTGGCATTATGGATAAGAGGGGTACGGGATTTCTTCGCATAAGGGAGGCTATGAAGAAGAGAGATTTGCCAATTCCGATTTTTGAGGAGAAGAGCGGATATTTCAGGATAAGATTTACAAACCCGGTTATGCAAAGTATTCCTGTGGTTGAGGTGCATGGATTGAATGACAGGCAGAAGAGGGCAGTTGCGTATTTGAGGACTAATCAGCTTGCGCCAAGAGATTATAGAAAATTGTTTGATGTTTCGGATAAGACGGCAAGATCTGATCTGAAAGATATGGAAAAAAGAGGACATATTACTTTTGTTGGCTCAAAGAAGACAGGATATTACATTCTGAAATTACCGGATAAATTACCGGATAAATTACCGGATAAAAATGAAGATGATGGTTCCGGTCAATAGCTGAACAAGGTGAATTATTGAATTTTGCGCGCATTACCAAACACTTTATAAAGTTCTCACTGCATAATTGTTACAGAAATATATAAAGTCTGGTGATGAGGGTTTGTTATGCGCGTGTTGATGCTTAATTATGAGTTTCCGCCGCTTGGCGGCGGGGGCTTGTAATGCTAATTATTATATGCTGAAGGAGTTTGCGAAGGTTGAGGGTTTGCAGGTTGATGTTGTTACGAGTTCTGCGAAGAACAGGTTTGAGATTGAGGAGTTTTCTGATAATATCCGCATATATAAGCTTGATGTGGGCAAAAAGGATGTTCATTTCTGGAGGCAGGGTGAGATTATGAAATGGCTCATTAAAGCATATTCTCTGTCAAGGAAGCTTAAAAAAGATAATTCCTATGATTATTGCCATTGCTGGTTCGGGTTTCCCTGCGGGCTTGTGGGGATGATGCTTGGGATCCCTTATCTTGTTGCTTTGCGCGGCTCTGATGTGCCGTGGAAAAAAGTGGCAGGGATGAGGGATAAATTAATTCATGCATATTTTGAGATTAATCTTGAGAGGGTTTGGTCTGTTGTCAAGGATGACCTGCCTGAACTGAAAACAGACATTAGTGCCATCATGAAAGAAATTGAAAATTCTAAATGAGATGTTGTCCGGCAGTTGTATCTATGGCAGATGATTCTTTTTGGTTTAGAAGTGCGATGATTTGCATGTATATTCTTTGATTTTTGGAGTCATATACGGGTTGTTTCTTTTGAATGTTGTGTGATTTGCAGGGAAGATCATGAATCAAAATTACCTGTCTTTAGTTTTGTCATGATCCATGAGGCGTTTTTTGATCTCTTTGAGGCGCCTGTCGGTCTGCTTTTCTTCTATGGCAGGGGGGATATTTTTTGGCTTAAATTTAAATTCGTAGTCGAACGCGGCTTTTATTTCTCTTGCATTGATGTTTTTTGGTTCTTTGTTTTTTTGAGATACTTTCTTAAATCGGTTTTTGAGAGATAGTAGCCGATTGCTGATATTATGAGTATTGTTATTGTGGAGTTTATGAGATCTATTTTTATCTGAAACAGCCAGTTCAGGTAGAATACGACGAGGGGAACTATCGCTATTGAAAGACCGAATGACAGGGCTATCCTTTCTATTGTGTCTATCTCTTCTTTTTTGAAAAATACGAATGACCATAGGTAGCCGGGCAGGAACAGTACAAATACGGTTCCCAGTATTATCTTTAGTGTTTCTAGTATCATCTTCTTCATCCTCCTGTAGAACTAATATTGATAATAATATTATTAAAGTTCCTGATATTATTGAGATTATTATTGATAGTGAGCCTATCTCACTTGTCTTATAGTAGATTATGACTGCGCCTGCTATGCCTGCTGCTGCCGCCATGATGTAGTCGTTTTTTGTGATCGGTTGTGGTTCTGGTTTTTCTTCTTTTGCTGTGAGGACTGTTATTATGCCTGTTATTATTACGAGGGCTAAAAGGTGGTTGATGTTGAGGTATGGTGTTACGCTTTTTTCCCAGATTGTCTCTGCGAGCAGCAGGATGAGGTAGAGGACTAAGAGGTCCTGGAATACTGCGCTTATTAGTTTTTCTATCTTTTCCATATTGGAGGCACCGTGATTTTTGCTTCTATCCAGTCTATTGAGACTGTGTTGTTTTTGATGTCCGGGGTGTTGAATAGGAATCCAAGTTCATTGTTTTTTATGTAAAGGTCAGATCCTTTGAATTCTACTGTTGAGATGAGCCAATCGCTGTCTTTTTTCGGGGGGGTGCAGGGTATGTCTGTGAGGATGAAGCGCGGGATTGTGCCTATTGTGAGGTTTCTTGTTATTGTTGCTGTTGATATTTGTTCGTAGGGGTTGAAGTGGGCTTCGGGTGTGAATGAGATTATGGCGCTTGTCTTTATGATCATGTCGCCTTTCGGGATTTTTATGTTGTGGGTACCGGGCTTGAGTTCATAGGTGTATGTGATTGAGGTGTTTTTTATGTCTATTATTTTGTTGTCTATATTTATCTTCTGGTAGGATGAGGTGTGGTATGTCCTGAATGTTATGTTTGTTCTGTCGTGTGTTTTAAGGGTCAGTTCTGCCGGGTCGATTACGAACATGTTGTCCGGCATTACTAGTTTTTGCTGGTTTGTTTTTATTTTTGCATAAAAATCTGAGCCGTGGCTTTTTGAAATCAAGACAATTTTATATATTCCTTCTTTTATTTCGAGGGTCAATGTTTTTTCCTGGATTTTTCCTTTTATTGTGTTGTCTTGCGTGTTTCCGTCGTCTTTTATTGAATCGCTGTATATGATATTATTGTCTCTGTCAAAGATTTCTATTTCAAGGATATCTTCGCCTTCGTACCCGTTCCGGTCTTTTTTTGATATTTCGACGTTAAGGGGGGATGTTTTTACGTATGTGTAGAATGTGTGGCTCCCGCGCAAAAACGGTGTTTCTGCGTTTGTTTTGCTTTGGGTGAAGTCAAGGGTGTTTATCAGTTCTCCTCTTATCGTCTGGTTGCCTGTTTCTGCTATGACTGTTTCTGTTATTTGCGTGTTGTTTTTTTGAAGGAGGCTCATGTATGTGTCGTAGTCTCTGAATGAGTATCTGTATGGCTCAAAGTAGGAGTCTGCATCCGGCGAGTAGTAGTTGTCTGACTGCATGATTATGTCGCCTTTCGGGATTGTTATGGTGCGGGCGCCTTCCATCAGATATGCTGTATATGTGGTTGCAGGATTATCTACACTTACGATTCTGTTGTCAAGGTATATGTCCTGGGTGAATGGCTCATGGTATGTGGTGAATCTTATTTCTGAGGGGAGGACTGCTTTTGTGTGGAATTCCGAGGGGTCTAGTGTGAATATGCGGTTTTCAAATACGAGTTTTCCTGATGATATCTCTATGCTTTTTGTGATGACGTCTGCACCAACTGACAGGTCATCAAGAACTATCCTGTATGTGCCTTTTTGGGCTGTGAAATGGTATGATTCTTCCTGAATTGGACCTGATTCTCCTGTCTTTTCGCCTATGCTGTCATCTTCTATTGTGAGGTTTGCGAAAAGAGCGTTATCTGGTCCGTATATCCTGATGTTCAGGACATCTGAGCCATTGTACCAATTCTGGTCGTATTTCTGTATTTTAAGGTCTAATTTGTTGTTGTTTATGTATGTGTAGAATGTATGGTCGCCTCTCAATGAGTAGTTGAATAATGTTGAATTTTTGCCTGAGGGTTCGTAGGTTGTCATGGCGCGGCTTTTGTCAAAGTTTTTTGCAAGGACTGGTTCGTTCGGGTATAGTGCGCTGCCCAGGGAATTAATCATGCCCGGGCAGTCCAGAATGATATTTTCTGTTGAGTAGAGGTATACTGCACTGCATTCCTGCATGTGCGGGTAGTGGTCCTGAAGGTATTTATCGGATGGATTGTAGAGTGTCATGTACCTGTAATGCCATTCGTCTGTGTCTTTTCCACCGAGGAGTATTTTTGTGCTGTTTGCAGGGCTGACTTTGTATCTGATCTTTAGTTCTATGCCTGAGTCAGGATAGATGCTATTTGCAGGTAAATTGAAGTAGACGAGACTGTGTGTCAGGTCCCGGTAATTGGTTTGACCTTCGGTTAGCGGTCCTGTTATCCGTTCAAGGGGACCTGCGAGGTATGCAGAGTCTTTTTTCATGTCAGATTCTTCGCCTATGTCTATCTTGTGTTCTGTTGTCCCTCCAAACGGGGTTATGTTCATGTAGATTATGTAGAGTATTATGACTGTGTAAAGTGGTATAAGTATCTTTCTTATATTTTTATTGTCATTCATAAGTAGCACACCGGTATCTTGTTGTGGTTATTATTTAAGTGTTTGCTATTTTATTTAAATGTATGAAATCCCGTCTTGAAAATGTTTTTGTACATCTTCTGATTATTTTTACTGTTCTTGTGTTTCTGTCAGAGTTCGGCATCTATAAAGCCCCGTTGAATTTTTTTTATTTTGCGCTTGCTCTTGCTTTTTTTTCCATATTTATAAAAAATTATGAGCATCGCGCTGAAAAGACGGTCAAGCATGCAGGGATCATCATATTGGCTCTTGTCATCTTCTCGTTTGCCCTGAAAGTCTTTTTCGTCAATGACTATCCCCCGGGGTATGATACCGGGTTTTACAAGTACGGTATCGAGAGGTATTCTTTTGATGTCAGTGATGCGGGGATGCCTGAATGGATTAAAGCTATGTATCCGCAGGGGCTTTTTGTTTTGCTTGCGGTTTTGGGGAGTGTCACGGGTATTGGGTCTGAGGGTATGCTTCTTTATATGTTCCCGTTTTTTTGCGCTATGCTGATATTGCCTGTCTTTGTTGTTACGAGGCATTATTTTGATGAGAGGAGCGCTATTATGGCATCTATTGTCTATGTGCTTTCGTATACCCAGTATCATGCGTTTCTTATGATGTATTTCAAGAATGTTCTTGGTCTTATTTTGCTTCTTTACGGGGTCTATTTTCTTGATAAGAAGAAGTATGTTCTGCTTTTGCTGGTGTTTTCAGCTCTCGGGGCGTATCATCGCCCGGAGTTTTTGCTTCTGGGTATCCTGATTGGTGTTTTTGTTTTTTTGAGAAGGGATACCCGGCTTTTAGGTGCCATGGTATTTTCTTTTGCTCTTGTGTATCCGTTCTGGGCTGAGAGGCTTGATATTTATCTTCCGATGGTGTTTAATATTGCAAAGGAGACTATATCCGGTGATGGAGGCGGCGGCACTTTTTATTCTCTTTTCAGGTATAAGTTCCTGGCATCTGCATATATGCCTTTTGCGCTTATCGGCGCTGTCTATGCTTTTAAGAAGAAATTGACTCCACTGAATGTGCTGCTTTTTATCAATGGCGCCATTGTCGTGTTTGAGCTTTTCTTTTTCAAGAGGCTTATCATCAATCTTGATCTTCTGCTTATCATCTTTGCCGGGGCAGGCATCAGCGCTGTGTTTTTGCAGTATGAAAAGATACCGAAATATGCGGGATATGCTGCGGTTGCTGTTCTTTTTTTGGTCCTTTTTTCTGTTACAGCAGGCAATATGTACAAATTCCAGCCGACGCTTGATGAGGGCAGCCTTGATGACATAAGGAATTTTGATGCGCCTTATGGCAGCAGCATAGTTGTACCGTCAACTGAGGCGCCGTGGGTGAGAGGGTATGTTGATTTTGATATGAATTATAATGTGATTTCGCCGGGGCTTTTTTCCGGTGAAGGGACTTTTGAGGAGTGGGGAGTGTTTAGGGATAGTTGGAGTACGGAGTACCTTGACTGGTTATCTAATCCCCATATATGGTT
>DAOWAN010000121.1 GCA_030634545.1 Candidatus Nanohalarchaeota archaeon | reverse complement strand
TTATCAATTTTCTCAAACAACGATATATTCCCTACGGGGAAGGTTACATTTTCTCTCATAGATTTCACACTCCATGAGGGTAAATGTGACCTTTATTTTATCAAACTGGCGAAGTTAGGCTTTATACATAAAACTCCTTGTTCAACGACATATTACTCGGGGGCTCTTTCAAACTAGAAAACAAAACATTTAATAAAACTCGATATATTACTCTTAATATGGCAGATGAAACAATATTATTTGGATTATCAATTGAACTTTGGGCTCTAATTTTATCAGTTACTGCAATAATTATTACGCTGCTAAAGGATTTTATTATTCCGCTCTTTTTTAAACCTACACTTGAGTTTAAATATGAAGAGAAAGCACCATTTAGAAGAGAAAATGTGAGTATAAATAGAACGCCAACTACTGGAACTTTTCTCAGATTTTCCGCTAAAAATATTGGTAGAAAACCAGCGCTAAATTGTAGGTGTCAAATTTTAGAAGTAAAAAAAGGGCAGACAAAATATGGCGACTATCAAGGATTTCCATTGAGATGGGCTAGTAGACCAGAATCTATTATTAATCAAACAAGTGGAGAAAGATTAAATATAGCAATAGGAGAAACAGAATTTATCGATTTGGCGGTAACCACAAATCAAAACAATTTAATTCGTCTTCAAAAATATCATCCTGTAGATATTGGTATAAAGGAAGTCATTGAACAGGGTAAATACAATATTCTATTAATTTTTAGCGGAGATAACTTTAAACCATATAAATTGTTATTCGAGATTAATAGAAAAAATTCAAACAATCCTGCTGATGTTACACTAAAATTAGTAAAATTCTAATGAAAGAGCCCCCTCCGTCATACGCTACGCTCACTCCGTTCGCTTGTTTCGCCTTCGGCTCAATCGCTGAACAAGTGCTTTTAAGGTTACGCCTACGGCTTCATCCAAATTGGGCTACGCCCAACTTCATAAAAGCACAAAAGTTATATTCAATCGACGGCGGGGGCAACGACAGACGGCGATTTTTCCCATAATGTCGTAAAAATGCCCATAAATAGCTACTCGAAAATATATATTTTGAAGGTGAAAAGTATTTAAACACTCATCGCCATTAAATAGTAATTACTAAAAAGTGATTATATGGTCTATTCAGAACGTAATTATACGCAATGCAGCATACATGATACATGGTATGAAAATTCACATGAGGGTCCAGCAAGACTTACAAAACTTTCAGGAGGATTTCCAGGAGTAATTATTGAAAAATATTGTTCTCAATTTGTGTTACCTGCAAAAGATATTGGCAGAATAACGTCTTTTGATGGTGGTCTTGAATTGGTATCTCTCAATAACGCAGGAAAGAACAACCCTCCCTATGCGGTATACGTATATTCTGAAGAGAAGAAATTTTTGGATTCTATTAAAACCTGTTTTGAGAAATATATGGCAGAAACGATTTCTCAGAACTTTAGCGGATGTTAGAAAACTCTTGGAAAAATAATGGATGATATCTAGCACTGACGTACCAATACCTTATTTATTAACGCCCCCCACCGCCGACTCTGCATCGCTTCGCTCCTTGTTGCTTTGATGATGTTGGTTTCGAGAATATAACTGGCAGCTTTACGGTTCCAGCTACTGCGTAGCTTCCACCCAAATTCGCCTGCGGTGGGCTTCGCATAAGCCTATAGTTAACTGATAAAAAGAACTTCAACAACAAAACACTTTCCCAACAGATAATTTCACTTTTAAATACTTAAAAATCCATAAAACACATCATGTCACTCAACACCACAGAGATCATAACAAGCACCTTCTCAAACAACTACATAGAAGACCAGTTTCTAGTGCCAATAGTCATCTTCATATCAATATTCTTTGCCCTCAAAATCTTCAAATTCATAATAATAAGCAAACTAAAACAACTATCCCAAAGAACCAAAACAGACCTTGACGACATGCTCATAAAAATAATAGATGACATCCACTGGCCATTCTACATCTTCATAGCGCTCTACGCCGCCATAAAATCCGCAAAAGTCACAGGCGCAATAGATACTTTCATGGACACCGCAGCATTCATCGCAATAGTCTATTACGCAACCGGTGCCATCCAGACCGCAATAAAATACACCACCCAAAAACTGATCAAAAGAAGGCAAAGAGAGCAAAAGCAGATAGACACCTCAGTAATAGACTTCCTAAGCGGTCTTCTAAAAGCAATCATGTGGCTCATAGCATTTCTCATAGTCATATCAAACCTCGGCTACGACATAACAACACTCATAGCAGGCATGGGTATAGCAGGAATCGCCATCGCCTTTGCCCTCCAGAATGTCTTAACAGACATCTTCGCATCATTTTCAATCTACTTTGACAAGCCCTTCCGCGTCGGTGACTTCATCATCATAGGAAAAGACATGGGCACAGTCAAAAAAATAGGCATAAAGACCACAAGAATACAGACCCTGCAGGGTCAGGAACTCGTCGTCTCAAACAAAGACCTAACCTCCACAAGAATCAACAACTACAAAAAAATGCAGAAAAGAAGAATCGCATTCACATTCGGAGTAACCTACGACACCCCATCTGTAAAACTCAAAAGAATACTGGAAATAATGCCGCCAATATTCGAAAAAATCGACCTGGCAGAATTAAACAGGGTCCACTTCAAAAAATTTGCAGACTCAAGCCTGGACTTCGAAGTAGTCTATTATATCGACACAAGCGACTACAACAAATACATGGACATCCAGCAGGACATAAACTTCGCAATCAAAGAAGCATTCGAAAAAGAAGGCATAGAATTTGCATACCCAACCCAGACACTCTTCGTCAACACGCAGAAATAGGTGATACTAATGTCACAAATAGGAATCATGATAATTGCGAAGGGCACAGACAGTCATAAGACACCTAATCCCTGCTACCTGCAAAAACTAAAAACCATTGAAAGAGAAGACAAGCGCATCCATTTCAAAAATATTGACGATTTCGACAAGCACTTCGAATCTTGAGCCATGTGAATTCTTATACCAGTTAATATTAACGAGAAAGTACATCCAAAGCAGTAGCATGGTTTAAGTCACGTTTAATTACAATAGGATATATTTCTTCAATAGGATTTATTTCTGCAGTTTTACCATCGGATAATACGAGAATAACATCGTCAGTTATTCGCACATTATTTGGATTGTATACAATGCCACCCGGTGAATGTCCATCCTTTTTTAATTCCTCTCTCAAAGAGTCATTATAGAGCCAACCCTCGTAATCTGCAGGATTTTTAAGAATATATAATGTCATAATTCCTTCATAAGTATTCATATTCACCACTCCTACTAGATAAAATGAATATCTTTTTATATTTAATGTGGAATTGCCTATTTTTGGGTATATTGTATGGGTATTGAGAATTACACAGGCTGCAATTGTTTTCAACATTTTAGATAATAATTGCAAAATGACACCCTCAAACTCTTTGGTCTATACTTGTGCAACAGCACCCGCATTTTTGTAAATGTTATATTCCATAAAACAAAAGCATTTATATCCCGCAAACCAATAGCCACATACTCCGTTTAACAATAATGTGATATCAATGAACCAATACCTATTTTTCCTGGTACCCGCAGCAATCATGTTAGTCATAATAGCATACGCTTACTGGTCAGAAAAAAAGAGAAAAGAAGAACTAAAAACCGCCGCATGCAGGATGGGCTTCTCTTTCAGCCCCCAAAAAGACCATCATCTGCCATCCGCAACAGGAAACATGAACATATTCACAACCGGGCACAGTCAGGAGGCATACAACATCATGAGAGGCGAGATAAGCCGCATCCCCTGGACAGTATTCGACTACAATTACACCACTGGTATCGGCAAACACTCACACACATATACACAAACCATTGCAAGCACACAACTCAACGACATAAGCCTTCCGAAATTCACAATAGGACCCGAATCATTCTTTCACAAGTTAGGCGACCTGATTGGCTACAAAGACATCGACTTCAACACCCACCCGCAATTCTCAAAAAAATACCTCCTGAAAGGACCTGACGAGACCGCAATAAGAAAACTATTCACGCAAGACATCCTCCACCACTTCGAAAAAAGAGCAGGCACAGCAACCCTCGAAACCGACAAAAACACACTCATTGTCTACACATCAGGCAGGAAAGTAAATCCCAAAGACCTGCGCACCTTCTTAACAAGCGCATCAGAAGTAGTAAACCTGTTCAAACGCACCCACAAATTCTAAAAAAACAAACACTTTATAAATATATTCTGGAGTAAATAATACTCATGCAAATAGAAATCAAAAAAATAAAAGAGCAGGCAAAAAAAGACTTTGAAAAGACCTGGATTGAGACATCGCTCCAGTTTGAACAACCTCCCAAAGAAAAATTCACATTCAGACAAAAACAGGGAAAACCACACATACTCCCAAGAACCGTTAACATGCTAAGATCCATACTTCTTGAGATGGGCTTCGACGAAATCGAGAACATGACAATCATCCCCGAAGAAGACGTCTACCGCCAATACGGACCAGAGGCAGCAGTAATACTTGACCGCGCATTCTACATAGCAAAACTGCCAAGACCTGAAATCGGTCTCGACGACACCATAATCTCAAAAATCAAAACCATCGCAAAAGACATCAAAATAGACACACTAAAAGACATACTGCGCGAATACAAAAAAGGAAACATCGAAGGAGACGACTTCACAGAAGAGCTGGTCACAAAACTAGACATAAAAACCAATCAGGCAACAGCAATAATCGACTTATTCAGCCAGCTAAAAAACCTCACCCCTGTGCCGACCAAACAGACATTCAGAAGCCACATGACCGGCACATGGTACCACACATTATCATCAATGCAGGACAAACACGAATACCCCATAGCCCTCTTCTCAATCGGCAGGCGCTACCGAAACGAGCAAAAAGAAGACAAAGGTCACCTGAGAGTCCACAACAGCGCATCAATAGCCATAATGGACCCAAACATCGACATGATAGCAGGAAGAAGGATTGTAAAAAAGATATTTCAGAAAATCGGCTTCAAAAAAACAAAATTCGAAACAAAAAAAGCAACCTCAAAATACTACGCAAACAAAATAGAAGACGAAGTATATGTAATGCACAATGGCGAATGGCTTGAAATAGCAGACATGGGCATGTACTCACAGATATCATTAGCGAACTTCAACATAAGATGCCCTGTCTTCAACGTCGGCTTCGGCGTCGAGCGCCTCGCAATGGTCCTCGAAGGACATAAAGACATAAGGCAGATGATATACCCCCAGTTCTACACAGAAGAGACCATGACAGACACACAGATAGCAAAGAACATAAAACACATCGACGAGCCAAAAACCAATACAGGCAAACAGATAGCACAGGCAATAATAAAAGCCGCGCAATCGCACAAAGACGACACAG
>DAOWAN010000016.1 GCA_030634545.1 Candidatus Nanohalarchaeota archaeon | reverse complement strand
GGTTGAAAAACCGTAATGTTTATCAATTTTCTCAAACAACGATATATTCCCTACGGGGAAGGTTACATTTTCTCTCATAGATTTCACACTCCATGAGGGTAAATGTGACCTTTATTTTATCAAACTGGCGAAGTTAGGTTTGAAAGATGCTTCATATGAAAGTAGGTTGAATCAGTTATTGGGTTCAGAAGTTGTTGAAAGTCTGGTTAATGATTACAAGGAGAATAAGGGTTATATTTCTGTGGGAATAAAAGGTTAGATTCCTGTCCGGTTTTGGTCTGGAAAACTGCGACCTATTGTCAAACTCTCAAAAAAATAAACATCCAAACAAAAACACTTACAAACCTATTCGAGAATCTTGATACTATCAATCTTCCCGTCCCCATCCATATCAAATCCGCGCACCAGCATCCCCCAGTTATCTTCACCTGTATACTTACCAAGTATCTTATCTGTATACCGGGTAAATGCTATAATCGCTGCTTTTGTGCCGCCGTTTGTATTGCCTGCAATAAGAATTATGCTTTTATCAGTATTATTCGGATTCACGATTTTCGATATTATGCCGATATTATCATCAGGATATGTCTTGCCTGTAACTTCTGAATATATTGACCTATAAGGAAACCTGTCTTCAAGATATCTTATTGGCAGGTATGGATTAAGATCTTTTGTTATGACATTTGTGAGTATCCCGCCAACGAGAATAAGGTTGCTGTTTATCTTATTCTCTGCCTTTATATCCACATCGAGGCGCGCGCAAAATTCCTTTGCTGTAACCCCGTATTGACCTAAAAACAGTCCAAGTTCAATTGCATAATGTCCGTCTCTTGACCTGACCTGGTGCGGACCATGAGGATCTGGTGAGCCGACAACGATTGTGGTATTGAGTCTTCCATTAGTCATGTGAGGGTAAAGGAATTGTTTCAGTTTATCTATCTGGTTTGACTTTGGAAAATCTACGGCTTTCTCATCACCGCCGGGAAGATCCAGTACAAAACCATAAGCAGTTGGAGAGTAAAACTTTGCAAGAGCACCTTTTTTCTCAACCTTGCTGACCACTTTTACAATGCCATTCATCTCAAGCTGCCTGATGTGATAGTATACTTTCTGTTCATGCATTTTTAGCTTTTTTGCGATCTGTGCAGGATATATTGGTCTTTCTGTAATCAATTTCAATATTTCCCAGCGCTGCTTGTTCAGAAGACCTTTGAGATTTTCAGGATTGGTTTCAAGTTTGACTGTTTTCGAGTACATTATCCCGTTTTTTTCTCTCATGACTTTTGCATTCATGTCATCACCACCATGATTTGTCTTTTACCAGTATCATTATTTCTATAATAACATACTGATTTTTGCTGCAATCTTTATAAAGCTTATGTTCGATAACTATTAAACAAATCATAGTGCTTGCATGCGATTTTCAAATACGCTTTTAAAGATATCCAGATAATATATACGTGGTGACAATCTTATGTGTGGAATAATTGGATACAGAGGAAAGAGAGAGGCATCAGAGATATTATTTGAAGGGCTAAAAAAACTTTCGTACAGAGGTTATGATTCATGGGGTCTTTGCACATCATCAGAAAACAAGTTTAGTGTATCCAAGGCAATAGGAAATATTGAACAGATGGATATTGATTATAGTATGTTTGCCGGCAATATCGGCATAGGTCACACACGCTGGGCAACTCACGGAGGAGTATCTGAAGCTAATGCGCATCCGCACTTATGCTCTCTTGAAAAGGTTGCAGTAGTCCATAATGGTGTCATTGAAAATTTCCAGGACCTGAGATCTGAGTTGAAATCAAATGGTCATAAATTCAAAAGCGAAACAGATACAGAAGTCATACCTCACCTCATCAGGGAGTATATGGACAAAGGTGCTGATTTTGTGGATGCTGTAAGATCTGCTCTTTTGAGGCTGGAAGGCAGTTTTGCTGTTGTTGCTATCAATACAGAAGATGATACAATGGTCGCATCAAGAAGAGGTTCGCCTCTTGTTGTAGGTATGGGAGATAATGAGTATTTCGCAGCATCAGATATTCCTGCGTTTCTTGAGCATACGAAAAGTGTCATATATCTTTATGATAATGATGTCGCTATCATCAATGATAATGTTTATGTTTATAATCTATCTGACATGCAGCCAGTCAGGCGCGAGGTTGACAGTATTGAATGGGATGTTGAAAAGTCAATGAAAGGCGAGTTTTCGCATTTTATGCTAAAGGAGATTACAGAGCAGAGTGAGACTATCAAAAAAGCAGCTGAGCAGGATGCTGAAGCAATGAAAAGAATTGCATTGGAAATCAATAATGCAAAAGGAGTATTCTTTGTCGCTTGCGGTTCATCTTATCATGCATGCCTGTCTGCAAGCTATATTTTTTCTGCTGTTGCAAAGATGCATATCAATGTTGTTCTTGCATCTGAGTTTAGAGGTTATAAAGATTTCTTATGCGATAAGACACTTGTGATTGCTGTATCGCAATCCGGTGAGACTGCTGATGTGCTTGATGCAGTCGGGACCGCGAAAGAGAAGGGCAGTAAGGTACTTTCAATTGTCAATGTCATGGGTTCAAGCCTGATGAGGAATTCTCATCACACGCTTCATATGAATGCAGGACCAGAGATATGTGTGCTTTCGACAAAGACTTATACGTCACAACTTGCTGTTTTGACACTTCTTGCGTATGCGTGCATTGATAAGTATGAAGACGGCACAGGTGTTCTTGATACAGCACACAATCTGGTCTATAATCTTACATCAAGAAGTACAAGAGACTATATTAAATGTCTTGCAGATATCCTGAAAGACAAAGAGCATATTTTCACAATTGGCAGAGGTCTTCAGTACCCGACAGCTCTTGAAGCAGCGCTGAAGATCAAAGAGGTCTCTTACATACATGCAGAAGGCTTCGCTGCCGGAGAACTTAAGCATGGGAGTATTGCATTGATTGAGAAAGATACACCAGTCATCGCATTTGTCTCCCCGCAAAATGAGAGAGAGACTGTCAGCAATGTCATGGAACTTAAGGCGCGAGGCGCATTTATCATAGGCATTGGTCCAGATAACAATGAGATCTATGATTATTTCATAAAGGTTCCTGAAACAGGTTATTCTGATCCGATCACGCAGATCATTCCTATCCAGATTCTTGCATACAGGCTTGCTGTGCTTCGCAAGTGCAACCCTGACAAGCCAAGGAATCTTGCAAAGTCAGTTACTGTCAGATGAAGTATTAATTTATCTGTGAACTATATTATATTAGTGCGCACATAATCTTACTTGTACCGAGGGGTTTGTAATGTTTAAGGAAATTGTCAGAAGAGCCAAGTCTGATTCATTGTTGCATGATTCAGCTATAATTTTTGGCGCATCAATGATTGTCAATGTCCTGAATTATGTGTTCCAACTGTATGTCGGTCGGACTCTTGGTCCGTATGATTATGGTGTTTTTGCATCTGTTGTGTCCTTGCTTTATATTTTGGCTGTTCCTTGCGGTACTATCAATCTTTGTGTTGCAAATTTTGTTTCTGGTTTCAAGGGCAAAAAGGAACTTGGAAAGGTAAAGTATCTTTTTTTCAGGGGATTTAGGAAAGTAGTTTTTTTCGGTTCTCTGGGGTTTTTGATAGTTGCATCTCTTTCAGGTCATATCTCTTCTTTTCTTAACATCGAAAATACAATGCCTATTGTTATTCTGGGTATGATATTTTTCGTCTCGATGATTGATCCTATCGGCACAGGTACGCTTTTGGGTCTCCAGAGGTTTAAGAAGCTTGGTTTTGTGCAGATTGTCAATTCATCTCTTAAGCTTAGTTTCGGTGTTGGTCTTCTGGCGTTGGGATATGGTGTCAACGGGGCGTTATCTTCTTTGTTTCTTGCAGGTCTTTTTGGGTTTGGCTTTGTGCTTTTCTTTTTGCGTGATGTTCTTTTAAGGGAAGCAGAGACGTTTGGTAAGGAGAAAATTCTTTCGTATTCTTTTCCTGTGTTTATCTCTTTGCTCTTGATTGCTTTTATGAGTAACATTGACATTGTTCTTGTGAAACATTATTTTCCCGGTGCAGCTGCCGGGCATTATGCTGCTGCTGCTCTTTTAGGGAAGGTTGTGCTGTTTGCATCTTCTGCTGTTTCAGGGGTCATGTTTGCAAAGGTTTCGGAATTGAGGGCAGTCGGGAAGCCGACTGCTAAACTCCTGTATGAGTCAATATTTTATGTATTTTGTATATCTTTTGCTGTTGTTGTTGTGTATTTTATTGCACCGCACTTTGTCCTGAATCTGCTTTTTGGCAGTTCCTATATTGATGCGGTTCCGCTGATTGGACTTTTCGGGCTTGCGATGGGTTTTTTCGCGCTTTCGTCTGCACTTGTCCAGTATAATCTTGCGATAAGGGATATGAAGTTTGTTTATGTGATTTTTGCATCAGTGCTGATTGAGGTTATTATGATTTCGCTTTTCCATGACAGTCTGCTTACTGTTGTGAAGATACTTACAGGGACAATGGTACTTACATTCTCATCTATGATGATCATCACTAAAAAGGAGATTATCGGATGAAGTTTTCTGTTGTCATGCCTGCATATATGAAAGAGAATGTCATACAGGATGCGCTTTTTCATACAGAGAAAGTGCTTTCGGATTTTGGGGTGCCTTATGAGATCATTGTTGTTGATGACGGGTCTACAGACAGGACAAGGAAGAATGCGTCATTGTATGATTCTTCTAATGTGGTTGTGGTCGGGTATGATGATAATCGTGGTAAAGGAGATGCTATCAAGTATGGATGCAGTTATGTGACTGGAGATATTGTCGCATTTATGGATGCTGACACTGACTTGTGCCCTTCGCACCTTGAAGGGTTCATCCGCACTATGCACGACAAGAAGGCAGATGTTGTTGTGGGATCGAAACTGCATCCGGACTCCAGTGTAGATTATCCTCTTTTCAGAAGAATCTTATCGCATGGATACAGGTATTTTAACAAGCTGCTTTTCAATCTCGATGTGCGTGATACGCAGGTGGGTCAGAAGCTGTTCAGAAAAGAGGTACTGGATGATATCATGCCGCGGGTACTTGTCAAGAGATATGCATTTGATCTTGAGCTTTTGGTCAACGCGCAACACTTGGGATATAAGATTGTTGAGGCGCCAATCAAACTCGATTATGATTTTTCAGGAAGTTCAGTAAATATCCGGGCTGTGTGGAAGATTTTTGTTGATACCTGCGCAATATTTTATCGATTGAGGATCTTGAAGTATTATGACAGGGAAGGCACTGGCAAAAAAAAGTCCCGGTTTTATGCTCTTACTTAATTTCGTATAAATTTCGGAAATGGTTATATCATAATTATTAAGGATATTGACTTATTTGCATCATAAACATGGAGAAGATCAGATGAAAGTTTCAATTATTATCCCATTTAAGGAAGAAACAGGTTACTTACATGAATGTATCAAAAACTGTCTTGATCTGGATTATGATGATTTTGAACTTATACTCCTGCCAGATAAGAAGATAAATATTAAAGGAAAACGCATAAGAGTGATACCTACAGGTTCTATAGGACCTGCACAGAAGAGAGATATAGGATCCAATCGCGCAAAGGGCAAGATTCTGGCTTTCATTGATGATGATGCATATCCTGCAAAGGACTGGCTCATGAAAGTTGTGCGTAATTTTAAAGATGACATTGCCTGTGTCGGTGGACCCGCAGTGACACCAGAAAGGGATAATCTATTACAAAAGGCATCCGGAATTGTTCTTTCCTCAAGAATGGGCGGAGGCACGGAGACTTATCGATATATATCTGGCAAGAGAAAGTATGTGGATGATTTTCCAAGTGTGAACCTGTCTGTAAGAAAGGATGTGTTTTTAGAGTTGGGTGGATTTGATACAAATTACTGGCCAGGTGAGGATACAAAGTTTTGTCTTGACCTTGTCAATAAAAAGTATAAGATCATCTATGATCCAAAAGCGATTGTGTTTCATCACAGGAGGGAACTTTTTGGTCCTCATCTGAAGCAGATCACAAATTATGCATTGCATAGAGGGTATTTTGTCAGGAAGTTCCCAAAAACGTCTTTTAGACTTGGATATTTTATACCATCAATACTTGTTGTTTTTGTTGTTTTCGGATTGGCAGCATGTGTTTTTATTGACTTATTTGTATGGTTATATACTGGTGTTTTATCTGTTTATTTTATGGGCTGCGTGCTTACAGGAATAAACACAAGAAATATTAAGTTGTTTGTTTTAGTGTTATTCGGTATAATTGCCACACATATATCTTATGGCGTGTATTTTATCCGGGGATTGTTTAAGGTAGGGTTGTACAAATGAAGGTTTCTATTAGTTATCCCCCGCTTGAAAGCGAAAAAGGTGTGCCGCTGCTTGGACAGAACAGGCAGTTCCAGTGGTTCAATTCCAAAAGCTATATTTACCCGATGGTGCCTGCTTATGCTGCAACGCTTCTTAAGTCAAAAGGCTATGAGGTCATATGGGATGATGCAATAGCAGAAGAAAAGACCTTCAAAGAATGGCAGGACAGCATCTGCAAAGAAAACCCCGATGTGATACTGATAGAGACAAAGACCCCTGTTGTGAAAATGCACTGGAAGATTGTTTCTGCAATAAAGGATAATCTGCCAAAGACTAAGGTGGTTCTTTGCGGTGACCATGTAACAGCGCTCCCAAAAGAGTCAATGAAGAACTGCCCCTGCGATTATGTTATTACCGGCGGTGATTATGATTTTCTGCTCCTGAATATCTGCGCTCATCTGAAAAATAAAAGAAAACTGGAGCCAGGTATCTGGTACCGGGATGGCAAAAGGATTAAAAATACTGGTGAGTTCAGGCTTGATCATGATTTATCTTCACTTCCTATGATTGACAGGGACTTGACTAAATGGCAGCTGTATAAAGAAAATGGCAATTATAAGTATTTGCCCGGCACATATATGTATTCTGGGCGTGACTGCTGGTGGGCAAAGTGCAAATTCTGCTCATGGACCGGGCTTTACCCTGTATATAGGATACGGACTGTTGAGCAGCAACTGGATGAGGTCGGGGTTCTCATTGAGAAGTATGGAATCCGCGAGATAATGGATGATGCAGGCACATTCCCTACAGGAAAATGGCTTCGCGGTTTTTGTAATGGCATGATTTCACGAGGATATAATAAGAAAGTGCGCATCAGCTGCAACATGCGCGTGGATGGGTGTACTGCAAAAGATTATGAGTTGATGGCGAAAGCGGGGTTCAGGTTTATACTCTATGGGCTTGAGAGCGCAGCTCAGAACACTCTTGATCGTATCTGCAAAGGTACGACAGTAGCGCAGATAGAGAAGGGTGTAAAGAATGCGAAGAAAGCGGGGCTTAATCCGCATTTGACATGTATGATAGGCTATCCATGGGAGACGAAGGAAGATGCGCAGAATACTATTGATTTTGCAAAAAGGCTGTTTGAGAAGGGTTATGCTGATACTTTGCAGGCAACGATTATTGTGCCGTATCCAGGGACAGCGCTCTATGAGGAGTGCAGGAAAGAGGGTTTATTGAATTATGATGGCATTGATGGATGGGAGCATTATGATATGCGCGAACCTGTTATGAAGACTGCGCTGGCGCCGGATGAGATCAAGGATATGACCCAACAGTTGTATAGGTTGTTTTTTACTCCCAGATATGTGATGAACCAGATACGCGCGATAAAGACTTGGGATGATTTGAGATATGTTTTTCGTGGCGCAGGAAAGATTTTCGGGCATATTAAAGATTTTTCGTGATGAAGAAGGGATGAAGAAATATGAAAATTTTATTAACAGGATCGTCCGGTACTATAGGCACAAGGCTATTTGAGAAACTGCTTGAATTGAATTATGATGTGATTGGCGTAGATAAGAGAGAAAACAAATGGGATGAGTCTTTAAATGAGAAAACAGTCATTGTGGATTTGCTTAAAAAAAATGAATTGGATAAATTGCCGGAAGATATTGATTTGATAATCCATTTTGCAGCAAATGCAAGAGTTTATGAGCTTGTCAAGAGTCCTGAACTAGCTCTTGAAAACATGATCAGCACTTTTAATATTCTGGAATTTGCAAGAAAGAACAAGATATGCAAATTTATCTTCTCTTCTTCAAGAGAAACATACGGCAACATAAATGAAATTTCAACTGCAGAAGACAAAGTAAGACTTGAAAATTGCGAAAGCCCTTATTCTGCTTCCAAGATTACAGCAGAGGCATTGATTCATTCATACAATAAGGCATATGGAATAGATTTTGTGACTATGAGATTTTCAAATGTATATGGGATGTATGATGACAGTGATAGAGTAATCCCTTTATGGATAAGGCAAACATTGCAAGATGAGGAGTTAACTGTTTTTGGTGAGGATAAAGCCCTTGATTTCACCTATATAGATGATACAATAGCAGGCGTCATAAAAATAATTGAAAACTTTGACACAATCAAAGGACAAACCTTAAACATATCAAGCGGGGAAGAAACAAAGCTGATTGATGTTGCTGACAAGATTAGAAATTTACTAAAAGCCAAAAACAAGCTAATAATGAAAGAAAACCGTCCCGGTGAAGTATGGAAATTCAAAGCAGACATATCCAAAGCAGAAAAGATGTTGGATTATGCGCCCAAAACAGGCATCGATGAGGGTCTGGAAAAAACACTTGACTGGTATAAAAAGCAGTAATCGAGGTGTGAAAGTTGAAAGAGCATCCTCTGGTTTCGGTTGTCGTAGCCACAAAAAATGAAGAAGATAATGTCGCCAATTGTCTCAATTCAATAAAAACACAAACATATCCACATGAGAAAATTGAGATAATTGTAGTAGATAACAATAGTACAGATAAAACAAAGAAAATAGCTGGAAAATACACAAGCAAAGTCTATAATAAAGGTCCACAAAGGGCAGCACAACTCAATCTAGGAGTCAGAAAATCATCTGGCAAATATGTCCTCTACCCAGATGCTGATATGATCTTGTCTGAAAAAATCATAGAAGAATGTGTTGACAAATGCGAGAATGAGAATATCATTGCACTCTACATTCCGGAAAAAATCATAGGAAAAGGTTTCTGGATAAGAGTGAGAGATTTCGAAAGAAGCTTTTATAATACAACATGCATTGATGCTGTCAGGTTTGTCAAAACAGACAAATTTTTGAAAGTCAATGGATTTGATGAGAATATAGATTTTGGACCCGATGATTGGGATTTTAACCGCAGGATAAAGCAAGCAGGCAAGACAGATATAATAAGCGCAACCTTAGATCACAATGAAGGCGCATTTAATATTACAAATTATCTAAACAAAAAAAAGAAATATACTCCAACCTTTGACAAATACATTGAAAAGTGGGGAAAACACGACCCAATAATAAAAAAGCAAATGGGCGCACATTATCGTTTATTCGGTGTTTTCACAGAAAATAGTAAATGGAAAAAATTGATTGCGCATCCAATATTAAGTATTAGTCTGTATTTTTTGAGAATAATGGTTGGGATTCAATATCTCAAAATGAGAATAATGAAAAAGAGAGATTAAAATGAAATTTCAAGAAAATATTCAGAATCGTTTAACTGGACGGCATAAAAAATCATTCGATTTCGTTGGTAATGTAAAGAATAAGAGAATTTTAGATATCGGCTGCTCTTTTGGTTGGTTTGAAAAATATGTCGTAGAAAATGGATGTAAAGAGATTATAGGGATAGATATTGATAAAACAGATTTATCATATGTAAATAATCAAATAAAAGACGAAAAAGCACAATTCCTTAAGGCTTCGGTTTTGGATTTATCTATTTTTAAGAAAAGTCATTTTGATATTGTAGTTATGTGGGAAGTTTTGGAACATCTGCCAAAAAATACAGAAAATAAGGCATTTCAAGAGATAAACCGAGTTCTAAAACCAGGAGGTATCTTATATATCTCAACTCCAAATAAAACATTTTGGTCATGCGCTCTTGATCCTGCATGGTATTTTGGTCATAGGCATTACAACAAGACAAATATTTCAAAGCTATTACGTAATAGTGATTTTGATATAAGAATTGTTAAATTTGGTGGTGGATTTTACGAATTAATTTCAATGATATTATTATATATTTTCAAATGGTTATTTAGAAGTGAAATTCCATTTAAGACATGGTTCGATAAAAAAAGAGATTATGAGTATTTTAGTAATAGCGGATTTGCAACCGTTTTTGTTAATGTTAAGAAGAATGAGTATTAAGAGTGAGTCTAGCAAGAAATCCTTCGGCTTTTAGACCGAAGATTGAATTGCTAACCTACTTCAAAAGGCGAGCCTAAAATTGAACCAATTTAACCAAGCTGAGACGCTCTCCCATTTATGGGCAGTTTATTCACATACGATACATCAATGACAGGTCATTTTAAATGGAAAAAAAATATTTAAATGAAAACAATGTTATCTTGTTTTATTCCACCCCATTTCAGAAAAACATAAAATTAAAATACAATATTAATTGGAATAAATTAGATTGGAAATATATCATTCATACTGCTACAAGTAATAATGTTGAATTCCATTTATGTAAGAATTTATTAGAAATATCTCAAAAAGGAATTCCAAAAAATATAATCTCTAAATTAAAAAAAATCAGAGAAATAGGTGAATCTGAAATAATTAAATCTAATGTCTCTTTAAAAACTCTAAGAAAATCATTTAATGGCTCTAAAATACCGTTCCTAGTATTTAAATATCGTTCTACATTTCAATTCGTTAAAGATGATATTGATGTTCTGGTGAAAAATCAATATTATTTTAATAAAGCAGTCAAAAATTTAACAGGGATAGGATATTCTGGATACAATAAAAAAAATCTTGCAATACATTTTGATAAAGAAAACCTATTACAAATAGATTTACATCCTCATATTTGTTGGGATATGATTGGTAGAAGTGGTAGTGGATTCGATATTATTGATGAACAAAAAATATGGGAAAGAAAAAGAAAAACTACAATAGATGGAATATCGTTATATACTCCTTCTATAGAAGATGATATTATAATACTTTGTACGCATTCAATTTTCCAACATCATTATATTACATTAAATGAAGTATATCATATTGGTGAACTTATCCGTACATCTAAAGATATTGATTGGGATTATATATTTACTTCAGCACAAAAATATGGTTGGGGTTCAATCTTATGTTTTATGTTGTATATAATTCATCAAAAATATTTTTATTTATATAATCTCTCAATTATTCCAAAAAAATCCCTTAAATATCTTGAGGAAAATATGAAAAACATTTCATCTAGGAATACAACCGAGCAAATAAAGACAAATGACCTATGCTATATATTCCCTATAATCTTAACAGCCAACATTTTTAGATATAAGCTTTATTCTGATTACATGAGACGAAAAAGAAGTATTTTGACTCTTTTTTTGCAATATTCTGTGAATTTGCTAATTACAATATTTAGACATTTGCGTTATCATCAGAATAAACAACTATCATTTAATCTGGATTGGTTGGAAAAGCACAATATTTACGAAGGTCTTTAAATGAGGATATTAATCGTTTGTGAAAATATATTCCCTCCTGCTGTTGATGTTGCAGGAATGTCTATTATATATAAAATACAAAAAGAAATAAAATGTGACGAGATAGAAGTACATATTTTAACAACAATCCGTTCTTGGAGTAATCCTAACTATAAACGCTGGTTTAAAATTCAAGAAAAAAAATACGGATTACGTTTTCATTATGTGAATGTGGGTTTTCTTGACAAAATACCATTTATTTATTTCTTGATATGTAAATCATTTCTTTTTTTAAAAGTCATTCATTTAAATTCTAAATATTCATACGATATAATTCACGATTATTCGTCTTCACCGATACTATTTGCCTTAACTGCAATGTACAAAAGGATACTGCATAAAAATGTATTTCATACATTATGTGCTTATAATGAAACTCTGTTTGGTTCATTCAAATTTGTTTCAGGTATGAGTATTATAGATAAAGTTATTTGTACTAGCAGGGATATAGAAGATAAATTACAGAGAGTAAAAAATAAAGAAAATATCATATATTTGCCGTTTGGTGTAGACAGTATAAAATTTCAAAGAAAAAGAGACACCACTGAAATTAGAAAGAGGCTCAATATTGAATTATCTAATAAAGTTGTATTATTTCTTGGACCATTAGAAAAAAGAAAAGGAGTATTTGTACTTGCTAAAGCAATCAAATCTGTTATTCAAAAAGAACCAGAGACTATTTTTATAATCGCCACATATGGCGAAGGAGGAGTTGACAGCAATCATAAGAAACACAAATTGGAGCTAATCAACTTATGTAAGGATGTAAAAAAATCCGTATGTATTATTGAAGGAAAACATGATGTACCATTGTTAATGAGTCTGGCAGATATTTTTGTATTACCCTCAACATGTCTGGATGGTACATTGGTTCCACCATTAACTCTGTTAGAAGCAATGGCATCTGGTAAACCATGCATTGTGTCTAATATAAAAGGGATTAGAGAAGTAGTTGAGAACGAAGTAACAGCACTAGAATTCGATAATGAAGATTATAGTGGATTATCTAAGAAAATAATAAGATTATTATCCTCTTCCAACCTAAGAAATAAGATTGGAGACGCAGCGAAAAAATCGATAAAAGATAAGGAACTAAAAAACGTTGCTAAAAAACTAAAAATACTTTACAAACAAACATATTTTAATTATAAATTTAAACAAAAAATAATCGCTTTTATTGGCATAGATGGGTGTGGAAAGACGACTCTTACTAAAACCATCAAAAAAACTTTAATTAGAAAAAAAATAGACGTTGTATGCTTAAATCCGTACAGATATATTATTTTAAATCGTCTTTTAAATATATTTAAAAAGTCAGATTCAAATATTACCATCAACAACCCATTTTTAACTAATAACAGGAAGCCTATTTTTATGAGATTATGGCCAATATTTGCTTTACTGGATAATTGGATTTATTATTTAATCAAGATTAAACCACATATTAAAAATGGTAAGACTGTGATTTGTGATCGTTATTTTTTTGATTTTGCAACAAGTTTTCAGTACTTTGGGTATAGTAGTAGCATTACAAATAAAATATATCTTTATCTATTACCCAAGCCACAGATTACAATATTATTGGATATTAATCCAAAAATGGCTCAAAAAAGAGAAATCGAGGACGAACATGACTTAAAATTTTTTATAAAACAGAGAAAAATGTATTTGTCATTGTCCGATAAATATAACTTTATATTAATTAGCACAAATAATCCCGTAAATAAAGTAGAAAATAAAATAATAGAAAATATAATCTCTAAAAAATAAATTGGGTTCCATGAATTTAAAATCTTTTTTCAGTTGGTTAGACAATCATAAAATACTCTTATTCATACTTTTATTGGGACTTACTCCCCTAATCTGGTTTAAGAATAATCTATATTTAATTTATGGAGATATAGTTTTTCAAATTTATAAACTAGAATTAAATGATTTACTTAGTAATCTCTATTTGTGGTCATCTCATTCATACGCTGGAAATTTAAACTTATATGTTGCAAAAACAATGCCATTACTAAGCTTTTGGACCATTTTAAGAGAGATGGGATTTTCATTTATAAATACAGAAAAATTATGGTTTATTTTTATTTTCGTCCTGCCTGGACTAACGATGTATTATTTAATGTCAGTAATCACAAAAAAAGAGGAGATTATACCTAAAATAATATCTCCTCTATTCTATATGTTCAATCCATTTGTATTGGTTCATTCAACGACGATGCAATGGGGTACCTTGTTAGTTTATGGAGTATCACCATTATTATTAGGGTTTTTTATAAAAGGTTCAAAAAGTCAAAAACAAGTAAAATATGCTATATTGATAGGTTTAAGTTCATTAATTTTTGCTAGTGCTGGAGTTAATTTAGTAACATATACTGTAGCGTGGATGCCGATAGTATTTTATATATTGTATGATATGTTAAATCAAAGAAAAACAAGAATACTATTATTTATAGGGAAAGTCATAATTGTTACTTTCTTATTAAATCTCTTTTGGATTATTCCTTATGTCATATTCTTTAGTGATTCTTCACCATATACAACTACTTTAGCAAGTGTCGATGTAACTCATCATCTCAAATGGAGTAGCGAATATTCAAATCTGGGTTATCTTTTTCGTCTACTTGGAAAATGGGGATGGCTAAAGGGAAGTCAGGGAAGTTTCTATTATCCATACCACCCTGTTTATGAAAATCAGCTCTTTATTTTTACTCTTTTTATTCCAATAATCCTAATCTTGTGGAGTACACTAAATAAAGTTATAAAACGAGAACATATATTCTTCTTTTTGCTTTTATTAACTGGACTTTTTCTAGCAAAAGGTACAAATCCACCTCTAGGAGAGATATATTTATTCTTATTTAAAACTTTTCCCGGATTTTGGGTATTTAGGGAATCATTCCCACGATTTATGCCAATGGTCGTATTATCTTATTCTGTTCTACTAGGCATTTCAACACAAATTATCATAAGAACAATACCTCAACTAAATCTAAATCTCAATATACAAAAAAATATTCGGATAATATCTATCCCGATAATTATGATTATTATTTTACTAAATGCTTGGCCTTTAATAACAGGCGATGTAGTACCAGACAGAAAGGGTGCATTACCTGGATCGGAAACTCTAATACCACCTTACTGGTTTGAAGCATCAAATTACATAAACGCGCTTTATACTTCTAATGATATATTCATATTGCCACGAAGTTTGCCTTACCAAGGTTACATGTGGAATAACTCTCCTTATTACGGACAAGATATAACGCCCTATATTATTAAGAAACCACACTTATCTCTTAATTCAGGAGGAGGATACACACGACCTGTTTATACACATAACTTAATGAAACATTTATACGCAGGTATTGAGATTGGAAATATTAATAATATTGCTAAAATTCTAGGCATATTAAAAGTACAATACATACTACAACGCAATGATTTAGATTGGACACATTTTGGAACTAAAGATGATGGTAGTCCTGAACACATTAAAACATACCTAAATAATCAAGAAGGCATATCTCTAAAAAACTCATTCGGTGAACTTGATTTATACGAAATAGATAAGAAATATATATTACCACAAATACATTTCGCGACTAAATCCGTTCTTATCGATGACCCATTTACTATAAACAGACTAGACTCTTTTTTATCCGAAGAATTTGATCCCTATGGATTAATCTTTTTTTCAGATATCTACCCTAGAGCAAACAATACATACAATATCTACAAAAAGGTTAATTTCATTGCCTCCTCCAATTATACTTATACATTTTCAACTTCGTATGGTATTTACGATATATACTTAAAAATACCAGAAAAATTCATTAAAGATATAAAAGAGATTGAAGTAGACGGAGAAAAAGCAAATATCACATTTGGCAACAATAAAACCTGGATTAAAAATATATTATTAAATAACGGATTTCATAATATAACATTAGTAACGCAATCAAAATATCTAAAATTCCAAGACGATTTTTCAGATACGAAAAACAGAAAATATTGGACAGGAGTTTCTGGAACTTGGAAAATCAATAATGATGCTTATTTTTCAAACGGAACTTGGAACAAAATATATGTACAAAATTCTACACATTTCAATCTAAGCAATCTTGGAAATATTAAAGAAATGTATCGTACACAATCTAAAACGAAATCAAATAACCTTCATGGTTTGATTATGTCATATAGTAATAACAGTTATTACTTAGTATTTTTACGATCATCTACAGAATCACTTCATTTCAGAAGATATGAAAACGGGGAACTTGTAAGAGATGTATCTCAGTATTATCCTAATACAAACAATACTTGGTATGATATAACCGTTAAGAGGAATAGCACCCAGTTTGAAATATTTATAAATAAAGAATTGCAAATGACAGCAACAGATGATATTTTAAATAATGGTTATTTTGGTATTGTGTCATATGGAGATGCTGAATTTGATATCGTATCATACATGGAACTTGATTTAAATAATGACTTTTTTGAATTAAAGGAAATAAATATAGAAAAAGTCAGACCCGAAACATACGAAAAACCCTTTATCACTTTCAAAAAAATCAATCCAACCAAATACAATGTACGCATCGAAAACGCCACACAGCCATTCTACCTTGTATTTTCAGACAGTTTCCACCCGCAGTGGAAAGCATACAAAGACACAGATTTCGCATGCGAAGAGATTGAATACTACAACAATACAAACGTAAAAGAATGCCGACACGAAATGTCTTTCACTCCAAAAGACGTCTCCTACATCCTAAAAGAACCGTTACCAGAAGACAATCATTTCACTGCCAATGGCTTTGCAAATTCATGGTATATTGACCCTAAAGAAATAGACAAAGACGGGGACGGCAACTTTACAGTTACCCTGTACTTTAAGCCCCAGTCATATTTCTATCTCGGACTTGCAATCTCAATCACAACTATTATCCTCTGCATACTCTACCTAATATACGACTGGCGCAAGAGAAATACCAAAACCGTGACAGACCCGAAAAAAGAGTTCAAATACGAATTCAAGCCGAAGAAGCAAAAGTACAGTTATAAGCCACGCTAGAAATAGAAATGTGATTAATATGAGCGAATATAAAAGCAAAATAAAAGAAGAGATTTTATCAATCCTTGACATGCCAATCCTCTACACAGCAATAGCCGTCCTAATTGCGCACAACACAACAAACGAACTAACCCAACTCAGCGCATTCATTGTCCTTCTAACAATCATCATCATAAGAAAATATGACTCTAGAGTCCCCATCGCATTTGCGCTAATTCTTCTCGCCCTTGCGGCATTCCAACTCGCCTTTACAACAGAAGCCCAAGCAAACAACACCGCAATACTTGCATACTATCTCCTGTGCGTCGGTGTGATTGCCCAATTCATAGAATACCTCAAAAACCCGGATGAACACATTAAGGAGAAAAACGAACCATAACTCCTATTGTTATCCGGATGGATAATCACTTGTGACTTTAATTTCGAAAAATAGAACATATGTTCGAAAAATAGAAACAGATTTAGACTTCACAATAGTATAGGGAAGATATGCTTGAAAATATTTTAAACACAAAAGTAAAAACAAAAATCGCTGTGCTCTTTTCAAGAGAGAAAAGTTCGCTGCAGATATCAGATGTCGCAGGAAAGCTTGCAATATCCAGAGCCAGTGAATGTCTGAACGATCTTGAAAAAAACGGGTTATTGAAGAGTAGAACCATTGGACGAAGTGTGATTTATGAACTATAGTGAAGGCATAAAATAAATGAGTAAACCTACCCAAAAACCAAGTTGCCTTCATCTATCCGGGAAAATCTTCGATTTTCAAAATCCTAAAATTGCAAAGCAATTTTAAGGATATGGGAAGGCACTCTACTCAATTTATTAGCGCCTTCACTATATCTACCACAAAATTAGCAGAGGCTATCGTCAAGGCACTAAGTCAGGAAGAGGTACTACTCAAATAAATTGAGAGCAGGCTTAAGAAAGAACTGGCAAAACTTAACTCTGTAAGCATAGCAAGATTCGGATCAAGCGTAACAGGAATGAAATTAGGTAGTGATATCGACATAATCGTATTACTGAAAGAGAATAAATCCAAAGATGATATCTATGGAATTTCAGCGAAACTAAGTGAAGAGTTTGGAATTCATATCTCTATTTTAGCAATGGATGTTGAAGAGTTCAGGGAAAAGGCAAGAAATGGCGAAGAATTCGTCCTGAAAGTAGCAGCTACACATATACTCATACGCGGCAAGAATCTGGAGGAGATTATATGGCAAAAGAAATAAGAAAAGAAGAAGCAGTGAAATTCCTGAAAAAATCATGAAATTTCTATGCCTTAGGTGCATTTCAAGCTTTTTCATCGCCAGCCCAGACATTATATGCAATAAAAAATCAGAAGAGTTTTATTCATCAGCACTGGAAAACTACAGTAAAAAACCACCAAATGTGAAATGTGGTTTTTTCCATATACATAAATCACCTATTGTTCAAAATATGAGGTGATTCAGTATACCAAAAGCAAAGACTCAATGCATGCCTTTTTGACTCATCACAGGCAATAATTTTAGCCAATGATGCATTTTGTATTTTTATTGTAGCATAAGCCATATCCTACAATAAAAAGCTTGAAATTATCAAATTAAACCAACATTTCATGATTTTCAGCATCGGAAAGAGGGCAAGTCGAGACCATAGGGAAGCCATAATGCTCCAGGTTGAGGCATCGCAAAGCAAAGAGAACAAGAAAGAAGTTGTGGCAGAAGCTTTGAAAAAAAGAGGCGAGTTTGGGTACACAGAAAAAGAAACAAATGAGCGAGATGCCAATCTGCTCTTGATTCGCGCAAGAAGATTTCTGGACTGGGTAAAGTCGAAGTTATAGGGTAAATTAGTTATTAGAAAACATGATTCATGCGTCCTCATCGCATTTGCGCTTGTCCTTCTCATCCTCTCAACATTCCGACTCGCCTTTACAACTGAAACTGCTGCGAATACAAGCATTACCTCCAGTACGCAACAGTGACAGTCCATAGAAAACAAGATAATTATAAAGATTAAACAACCAAAAAAGGATATGAAGACGCATCATGTAATCTTCACTGGTCTTACTATCCTGATTCTATGGAATATGCTTCTTCCAGGTTACATATTCTCACTTGATATGATACCTCCAAGACAGCTTGATGCAGAGAACTATATATACAATGTCTATAGCAGTACGAACTCAAACACGCCATTCTACATCATCCTATCACTGATAAATACAATCATCCCTTTCTGGCTCATTCAGAAAATCCTTCTCTTCCTTGCCCTCTTTCTCTCTTTCACCACAATGTATGCACTCATTCCAACTAAATCTCATATCCCAAAATATTTCGGGGCTTTTCTCTATGCTCTTAACCCATTTGTTTATGTAAGGTTTCTTGCAGGGCATATCAATCTTCTTCTGGCTTACTCAATAACGCCTCTTGCAGTGTTGATGATATTTCAGTTTGCAGAACAACCGAACAGGAAAAATACTATCATGACTGCATTGATGATTGCACTTGTCGGGATTCTCAATCTGCATAACCTCTTCCTGACACTTTTGTTGTTCTTTGCTATACTTGCTGTAAGACTGAAAAAGAAGCATATTGTACCTGCGCTAAAAATAATATTTTTGCTGCTGCTCCTAAATATATACTGGCTTGCGCCACAGTCCGGTGGATCTTCTATTGATGTCATAGGCACTGACGATGTTTCAGTATTTCAGTCAAGAGCCATATTAAATTACAACACCATTTTCACAGTTGCAAGCATGCACGGCTTCTGGAGAGCAGGGTATGACTACTCGAAAAACCATATCACTCACTGGCAAATCTTATTCATAATCATCATATTCCTTTCAATACATGGTTATCTTCATGCGAAAGACAGATACAGACATGCATTTGCTTTTGTATGGATGATCTCTGTTATTCTGGCAACTGGAGTAACCACAGAATATTACAGGGAAATATACATGTTTCTTTATGAGAATCTTTTCTTCTTCAAAGGATTTCGTGAGCCTCAGAAGTTTATTGGTCTTGTTGTTCTTACCTATGCTTATCTTGGAAGCCTTGGTATTGACAGGATAATTAAGACTAAGATGCGATTTGTCAACATAATCCTTATCGTTCTGCTTCTTGTACCATTCATCTACTCTTACAAGATGTTTTTCGGATTTGGGGGACATTATGCTTCACAGGATTACCCCACAGACTATTATGAAATTGATGCTTACCTCACAAATGATACAGATGATTTCAACGTGCTGATCCTGCCATGGCACATGTATATGGACTTCGGGTGGAACAAAAACAGGGACCGACGCCTTGCCGCACCTATGCACGTGTTCATAGGCAAAAATGTGATTACAGGCGACAACATGGAAGCAGGCAGCATCTACACCTCATCAAAAAACCCACGTTCAAAATACATTGAATCCATACTAAAACAAAAGAATATGACTGATCTTGGAACAAAACTCATCCCACTGAACGTAAAATACATTATCCTGCTCAAAGAAGTGGATTATCGCAATTATCTTTTTGTTGGGAACCAATCTGATATGGCACTCGTGAAAAACACATCAAACCTGCTATTGTTTAAAAATACAAACCCAACACACAGAGTGTATCAGGCAGATGACTTGCAAGGGACATCAATATCTGCCCTGGAATATGAAAAAATATCACCCCTAAAGTATAAGATATCCAGACCAGATAAGAGATATGTCATCCTTACAGAACCGCACAGCAACTCGTGGGTGCTTGACAGCAGCACACATGTTGAAGATTACTATGTAAATGCATTTGACTACAACAGTGGAGAAGAGATATTAAACAAGTCGAGCCATCTGCTTTTTATCTCGTATTTTATTTCGCTGGTCACTCTTGTCTGTATGTTGATTGTTCTGGTAAAGTTAAGGAACAGATGATATTTACTTCAATTAAATGATGAAACTCGAATACAGATAAAACTATATATAGATAAGAGCACATAAAAATACTTAATTTACAGGAAGAATATGGATTTTGTAGTTTGAGAGTGAAGATGAGGGGCTGAAGTTATATGGAAAAAACTAAATTTATGGGTCATCATCAGCATATAAAATCCGTAATCATCACAGCGATTGTTCTTTCATATCTTATGTTCTCAGGTCCAGTATCAGCAATTCTTGTCCAGATTGTGGGTGTTCCTGCTATTGTGGATAGAGGAGATATAATACCATTCAATATTTCAATCAGCATAGATCCTGTCGAATTATTGCCTCTGCTTAAGACGAATATTATATTTGATGCAGGCGGAAGTTCCTTTGATGGTACATGTGCAGTCTATAATAACCTTACTTCAAACTGTTCTTATCTGTCAGTTTCTGATATTAATTATACTGGCTTACAATATGGTCTGGGTGCAGGATATGGTTATGATTACAGTGACGGGTTGTATCATACATCAGGTATAGGTATTGGTTATGGTTATAATGATTCTGAAGGTAATCTCACTCTCCAGTTGGTCTTGAATACAACAGGAATCCCTGGAGGACAAGCTTCAATGATAGCGCATGTATTTTCAGGCAATGGTTCAGATAGCCACGTCTTCTCATCTGATACAATCCAGTTTATGATATCCTGTCATGAAAATTGGACTTATGGGTCATGGGGACCATGCTCATGCACCACACAGACGCGTACCCGTTCAGGCACAGACCTTAATTCATGCGGTACAACAACAAACCGCTCAGCAGTATCTGAAAGTTGTGTGCCTTCTGATTGTGGAGGAGGCGGAGGTACCACTTACCATCCACCACAGGACAGTTCTCCTGTAGAAGAAGAAGTTATTGAAGATACTCCTGAGGAAGTACCTCCAGAGGAGACACCTAAAGATGAAAAGCAGCCTGAGACAGTTACAGAAACAAGGACCGCTGAGATTGTTCCAGACCAGACTATTGGTGACAATGAAAAATTACAGGATGCTATAGGAAACGTTATTGTAAAAGGTAATATGGACGATAGGGCAATCCGGAACCTGCAGACAGTATCCCGCGTGATAGCTGCAAATATTGAGACCAAAAGAACTATTGAGGTTACAGAGAGATCAACAAAAGCAGTGACTAGCATGGTTTATGATGGTGAAAAGAAAGCAAAGAACTTTGTTGTCTATGAAAAGATACCCAAGGAGTTCGCAGTATCCACAGATTTGATTAGTGTAGATACAATCGGAAGGGTGGTTGTAGTTGAAGAAGATCCGGAATATGCAATAATATTTGATGAGCTTGTTCCCGGTCAGGTGATTGAGATATCATATACTGTTGACGCAAAGGTTGATGCTACTGTGATTGATGATATAACAACAGAAATATATGTAGAGAGCATTGAAGATGTGACTCCGGTCCGCCGCATAACCCCGAAGATATTACCTCCTGAAGAGAAAAAGCCATCCTTTGTGAATACATTGATAGTATTATTGATGCTGGTTATGGTAGTCGGATATATTCTCATTAAAAATAAACAGACAGACATTGATTTTGAAATCAGCAGGATACTCAAAAGCATCTCGGAAATAAAGCCACTCATAGCTTCTGAAAAAGACACCCTAATATCTATTGATGCAAATAACAAGATACTGGATATCGGACAGGAGATAGAGAAAGCAAAGAATCTTATTAATGCTGGCAGGGGACAGGATGCAACAGGAAACATCAAAAAAGCAAACCGCCTGCTTAAATCAATTAAAGAAGAGTTGTCTGACACTGGCTAGTTCTCCATAGGCAATACAAATATTTAAAAAGAAATAGTATAAACAATAGTAAGAATGAGATAACAGAAAAAAATAGATATAATAGATTGTTTGAACTTCTGAGAGGCAGTTGCTATCGGGACATTTTAGTTCAAATATAATTTTGCAGGTCTATTAGTAGGCGGTTATTGATAATCAAAAAAAAATAGGTGATATTGGAGATTTTCAGGTATATTTCGTTGCCTGATGTGTTCTAATATTTACAACTAAAAATTGGGAAAATTGGTGATAAAATGGAAATGATGCCGGAAAGTATGGGTTATGACAGGGCAATTGTAGTTTTTTCTCCTGATGGCAGATTATTTCAGGTAGAGTATGCAAGAGAAGCAGTGAAAAGGGGAGCAACAGCAGTAGGAATAACATTCAAAGAAGGGATTATTTTCGGTGTTAAGAAAAGAGAGTCTGCACTTGTAAAACCTGGTGAGAAGATATTCAAGCTGGACAATCACATTGCTGCAGCAACTTCAGGACTTGTCGCTGATGCAAGAGTACTTGTAGATGGCGCAAGAGTGAAAGCGCAGCAAAACTGGATGATTTATGATGAGCCGATCACAGTCTCAACAATGGCAAGATATATCGCAGACAGACAGCAGGTGTTTACTCAATACGCAGGTGTCAGACCTTATGGAGTATCATTCCTGGTAGCAGGCGTAAATGATGAAGCAAAACTATTTGAGACAGATCCTTCCGGACTCCTGCTTGAGTGCAAGGCAAAAGCAATTGGCAGGTCTGCTGATAAGATAAATGAAATGTTCGAAAAAAAATACAAGAAGGGCATGAGTGAAAAAGAAGCCATCCAGCTTGTATGTGATGCTTTCAAAAAAGAAGGAAAGATAACACTTGAAGAGCTGGTAATCCATGTTATCACAAAAGACAGCTACAGGGAACCTGGAATTGGAGACTTCAAAAAATTAGGGCTTAAAATATGACGAAAAGCACGGCAAAGGAAATAATTGCACGGTATAACTCCCATGGTCATAAATTCGAGATTCTTGTTGATCCGGATAAGGTCAAAGAGTTTAGGGAAAATAGAGATATTCCTGCAAGCGATGTCATGATTGGAGATTCTATCTTCACAGATGTAGGCAAGGCTGAACGTGTAAAAGATGACTTGCTTATTACAGTATTTAAAACCTGCGATATTTCACAGGTTGCAGAAAAGATAATAAAACACGGGGAAATTCAGTTAACTACAGAACAAAGAAAAGAAGAACTTGAGCAGAAAAAAAAGAGGATTATCTCTTTCATATCAAGACATGCTATCGACCCGAAGACGAAGCTGCCCCATCCGCCGAAAAGAATCGAAACTGCGCTTGCAGAAGCGAAAGTCAGGATTGATCCTCAGATAAAAGCCGAAGATCAGATAAAAGATATAATTAAACAGTTGCGTCCGATTATTCCATTAAGTATTGAAAACAGAGTCGTGGCGTTTAAGATACCTATAAAATATGGCGGAACCGTAAAATCAGCAATTTTAAAAGCAGGAACAATTTTAAAAGAAGAATGGTCCGGACAATACTGGATTGTGGAAACAGAACTCCCGGCAGGTATGCTGGATGAATTGTTCAGTGAAGTGAATTCGATAACTCACGGCGAAAACGAAAGCAAGATGTTAACGTCGAAGTAATAATCAAAGGTGAGAAAATGGATAATGAAGTGAAAAAAGAAATAAAAGTAGAAAAAGTAAAAGATGCATCCCATATAACAACAAAAGTCGTTGTACCTGGAGATGTGATAAAGGAAAGTATGGAAATACTTCCCGGAGCAGGTACATTCAGGGAAGGAAAGAATATCATCTCAAAAGTTCTTGGTATTGCAAAGACAGATGGTCGCGTAATATCTGTTACACCTTTAAGCGGCGTATATTCCCCGCAGAGATGGGATTATGTGATTGGCGAGATAACATCAATAAACTTTTCAAACTGGTCTGTTGATATATCCGGTCCTTATGAAGCAACCCTGCCTATAGCTGAGGTTAAAGGGTACATTGAACGCGATGCAGATCTTTCGAAGCATTATGCAATTGGGGATTTGATTTTCGCTAAAGTTGTCGATGTCTCAAAAACAAAATATATCACACTCACAATGAAAGACCTGAAATCAAGAAAAATTTCCGGTGGATTCGTAGTGGAAATGACACCTTCGAAAGTGCCACGTCTTATAGGCAAAGCAGGCTCAATGATAACTATGATTAAACAAAGGACAAATTGCTTACTGTCTGTAGGACAGAACGGCAGAGTCTGGTTAAAAGGCGATCATGAAGATGTCGCATGCAAAGCAATAAAGATGCTTGAAGAGAACTCGCACACATCTGGCTTGACAGACAAAATCAGTAAGATGCTCGATAACGAGTTGAAAAATGTAAAAAGATAATATACTTGCAGGTGAAATTTATGACAAAATCAGATAGAACAGATAATAGAAAACTGGATGAGATAAGACCGATGAAGATGAAAATCGGTGTTGTAAAACGCGCTGACGGATCAGCAGAAGTTGAATTCGGCGACACGAAAGTTGTTGCAGCAGTCTATGGTCCAAGACAGATTCATCCAAGACACCAGGAAAAACCAGACAGAAGTGTTTTAAGGTGCAGATACAATATGCTTCCATTTTCAGTGAGTGACAGGAAAAGACCAGGATATGACAGAAGATCAACTGAACTTGCAAAGGTCATAACTGAATCACTGGAACCGGCATTATTTCTTGAAGAGTTTCCAAAAACAGCTATAGATATTGATATGGAAATAACACAAGCAGATGCAGGAACCAGGGCTGCGGCAATCAATGCAGCATCACTTGCTCTTGCACATGCAGGAATACCTATGCGCGACCTTGTGACATCAGTTGCTGCGGGTCGTGCTAATAAGAAACTGCTTCTTGACATGACAAAAGAAGAAGAAGATGCCCCTGATGCTGTTGATCTGCCTATGGCTATGATGCCGCGGGCAGGAAAGATAACACTTTTGCAGATGGATGGGATAGTATCCTGCGAAGATATTGAAAAGATAATAGATCTTGCAGAAGTAGGATGTATGAAGATTTACGAAGCGCAGAAAAAGGCGCTTCTCAAAAAATATGATGGATCATAAAGCACGGAGGTAATGATTATGACACTTAAACTAACTAAAGACCATATATTAGAAAATATATTAAAAGGAAAAAGACTTGATTCAAGAAAACTTGATGAGTACAGGGAAATCAAAATTGAGACTGGCGTCAGCAAAAAAGCAGAAGGTTCTGCAAAAGTGACCATTGGCGAGACTGTAATACTTGCTGGTGTGAAGATGGCTACAGCAACACCATATCCTGACACTCCTGAAGAAGGTGTAATGACAACTTCTGCAGAATATCTTCCTATGGGCGCACCGGAATTTGAAAGCGGTCCTCCGAGAGAAGACGAAATCATACTTGGGCGTGTTGTAGACCGGGCTATCAGGGAATCAAAATGCATTGATTTCAAAAAACTGTGCATAGAGCCTAAAGAAAAGGTCTGGATGGTATTTGTCGACATACTTGTGATGAACCATGACGGTAATTTATTTGATGCATGCGGACTTGCCGCTATTGCTGCTCTGAAAGATGCAAAGATGCCGACACTTATGGATGACGATTCAATAGATCATGAACATCTGAAAGGGAGTCTGCCACTTAAAGGCACTCCAATCACAATTGCTGTCAAATGCTACAAAGACAAATATATATTGGATACAACAGCAGATGAAGGAGAAGCACTGACTTCGCAGATTATTGTCGGCTCAAATGATGATGGTACTGTAAGTTCACTCCAGAAAGGAGGCAGCGAGGGATTCACAAAAAAACAGGTTGCTAATATGATGAAACTTGCAGTGGATACATCAAAGAAAATCAGGGCAAAACACTTCAAGTAGCATAATAAATAAGTTTTATAAAGCTTTGTGCTCTCTATTATGTAATTGGTGGTAATTATTACAACAAAAAAAGTAGGAACTACAGGAAGATTCAGCTCGCGATATGGTGTCAAGACCCGTATGAAAGTAGCAGCAGTCGAACGCACATCACGTGCGAAGCACCAGTGCCCTGGCTGTATGAAAAACTCGCTCAAGAGAAAGTCAAAAGGTATCTGGGTATGCAGGTCATGTGATCTAAAGATTGCCGGCGGCGCTTATTCACCGGAAAGCCCTGCTGCAAAATTGATAAAACAGATTATAAAAGCAAGGTCTGTTGATGAATAGGATGTGATGTTATATGTATATTTGTTATGAGTGTGGTAAGGAAGTGGATGTAAAAAGAATAATACCCAGTATGTTTTGTCCGAAATGTTCTGGTCGTATTCTCATAAAGCTCGCACCTCCCGTAACTAAAACAATTAAGTGCGTCTAGATGTATAAATCTGTTATAGAAATTGATAAACCAGCAGATAAAGACTTAATATATCAATCGCTGATACCGGATATGGCATCGACAGAACGTGCAGATATATCGATCCGTTCTGGAAAGACTCTTAAGATAGAAATTAATACCAAAGACATAACATCGCTTAGAGCAGTAATTAACACAGTACTTCGACAGATTAAACTCATTGAAGATACAACTAAAGTTATAGATGGTGAAAATAATGACACAGGAAACTGATATTTCAATGCAATTCCAGCAGATGCAGCAGCAGTTGCAGATGCTCATGATGCAGAAAGAGCAATATAAAATGCAGCTTTCAGAGATAACTAAAGCAGAAGATGAACTGAAGACTGCAAAAGGCGATGTTTTTAAAGCAGCTGGAATGGTGCTTGTAAAATCTGACAAAGAATCAATTAAAAAAGATCTCGCAAGTCAGAAAGAGACAATTGAAGTGCGCATGAAATCTTTTGAGAAGCAGGAGTCAATTCTTAAGACGAAATTAAGTGAAGTTCAGGCTAAACTTATGGAAACGTTTAAGGGTAAAAGTCCAGCAGCACAGTAGATTGAGTTGGATTTACCCTAAAGACATTTAAAGATGGTGTTTCTTAGTAGTAGTATGTCATATGGATTTTTTGGCGGTCTAGTAACTGGATTAACATCTTACTTATTACTTGGAGAGAGTATTCTTGCTGGAGTTATAGGTGCCATAGTCGGATATGGTGCAGGAGACTACGTCGAAAAGCACAACATTGGACAAGCGACTCCAAATGAAGTTACTCAAAAATATAAAGAGTATGCATAATTCTATTTTATTTAATTGGCTATGTATTTTATCTTTATAATTTTTATCTCAAACCACAATAGTGTTTATTAGTAACTCACCTTACGCAAAATCTCCAATTTTGTGAATCAATTTAAGTTCCTGCAATTCTTCAAAAGCTGCTTTTGCAGCTTTCAAATAGATTTTTGCCTTCAGAGCAAAATGATTCAAATTTGTTTTTATTCTCAGACACTC
>DAOWAN010000175.1 GCA_030634545.1 Candidatus Nanohalarchaeota archaeon | reverse complement strand
GTGCGGCAAAGGCTTTGTCAAACGAACTGCTTTTATGCTTGAAGTGGGTTACGAAATGACCTTTTGCATCACGGACGTAGGTTCTGCCGTTTTTTGCAAGCTTGAATGAAAATGTTTCTTTTGATGTGAACAACTTCATGAATTATTCGCCTCCATTCTCTCGAACCGTAGCAAGCAGGTCGCAGAAATGCAACTTAACCCCAAGTTCGGTCATCTCTCCTTTGAATACACTCCAACCGCCGTGATGCATCAAAATCGCATTTTGTTCTTCTTCTGTTAAATCTTCTTCCACTTCCTGCAGCATATTAAATGTATGAATGATGTGGTCAAGGTCTGGTTTTTTGTATATGATGTTGCCTTTTTCATCGAATCCATACACGCGGGCTTTTCCTATGTCGTGGACGTCTGCAAGAAAGTGAAGCCGTTTCTCTTTTGGAAAAACTTCTCTTGCAATGTCTGAAACATGCTTTAAGTGAATCAAGAGCCCGCCTTTTATGTTGAGATGGTGGCCTTTTGAGCAGGGCGCATCTTTTAGTTCGTCCTCGAAACATCTTAAAACATAATTTCCTTCGACAAACTTTTTTATTTCTTCTTTCATGGCGTTTCCTCTGAATCGTACTTGTTGAGAACCGCGATTGCGTTGTTTACATGCCCTATTGCAGCCTCAAGGGTTTTCATTCTTTTTTCAATCTTTCTGTCGTCCGGCTCTGAGGGTTTCAGGTTCTCAAGTTCGTGCTCAAGCATCCCTAAGAAGTAACGCATGTCGTCACGGAATTTGATTAAGTCAACCTTGATGTTTTTTTGTTCAATATCAACAACTCCACGACCTTTGCATACAGGACAATCCTGTTCTTTGGAATCTTTTCCGAACCCGTCACAGTTTCCGCATTGAATTTCTTTAGTCATATGATTTCTCCTTTGTTTTGTCCTTTTTAATGCTTTTTGCCAGTTGCATGCCGACAGTCCTCGCGCATGGCGTAGAACTGCTGCAAGCATTTTTTGCAGGTGTTGTCTTCCCTGTCTGATATTTTATAGCATTGGTGACAGAGCCCGTGCTTCTTAACCAAAGCTTCTTTTTTCCGTTTTAGGCTGTTGATTTCTGCATCAATGTTTTTCAGTGTTTTTTTTACTGTTTTTAAGTCCATAATAAACATCTCCGACTTGCTTCTTTAATCATATTTGAATACGGCGGGCACTCATCCAATAGTATTTTATGTGCATCTGTTTCCTCTAGGTCTTGTATGCTACACTCAATTTGATATCTCGCCATCTCGCCGCTAAGACCGCCAGATATCATATATCCAGCTCGTATTGCATCTTGCCTCTCGGTTTCCTTGTTCCTCAATAAATATTTTATTGTGTTTATCAAGTGTGCGTTGCACATGTCTTTTATTTTAAATAACTCGCCCTGAGATTTCCATTCGTCAGGTTTTGGTTGTGGGCTTGCAGGCAGCATTTCAGAGACCTCCTGAATCAACTTAATTTGTTGTTGAATGTATGCAACGTCTTTCTCGTTTCCGTTTATCATGTGTAGTCTGCCTTCAATCTTACCAAGCAGATTTGCTATTTTCACTTTTTTTAAGTCCATGATTATCTACTCCCGTCTACAAGTTTCTTATGTAGCATTTTTGTCAATAGAAAGGCGACAAACAACAAGAAAACTGACTCAATTACAACGGCAGTTCTCAAACCAAAATAAACGACAAGTGGTTTGAAAATTGTGATAAAAATCTTTTCACTAAAACAAATCATCATCGTACAAAGTGATATAAGCATCGCACTCAACGACATCCAGAGAGTTAAAAAAACTCTATTACTGGAAACATCTTGTAATTTTTTGTACTTCATAATTATCTACTCCTAAAAATGTACCTCATAACAAACCGAATGATACCTGCAACAAACAAAAAAATTCCGACAAATACAAAAAGTCCTTTCGATATTTCTGATAATGAGAAGTTGCTTGGGTTGTCGTCATAAATCCAATCACTTATATCGGCTTGTATTGTTCCTTCATAAGTTACAAAAGCGCACATAGGCATATTATCAATAAAACCATAACAGATAAAGCCATTTAAGTACATATATGCAATGAATCCACATACTATTGCGACTATATCTACAAGGTTGTTTAGATTATTTTTGTTCATGGTTTTTTCACCCATTAAAGACGTGGCAGGCGTATTTCAGCCTGCGACATCATTTAAAATCAGTCAATTTATGGTCTCCGTACTTGTCATCGCGCATAATGTCTATGTGTTTCATGTTAAAATGATCCAGCAGGATACCGACCATTCCAACGACTTCTTTTTTATTTTTGCACACGTTAAGACGTTTGTCTTTTTCTGATCCTAACGAAGGATAACCGATTACGATGTATTGAGCCATATAAATCAACGGTGACTCAATTCTTTCTGTAAACCCACAAGTCCTAAAATATCAACAACATCAGATGATTTACAAAACGCGGGTTTTTCTTTGATACAAATCTCGCCTGCACGACGATTCAATAATTCAAGATCCTCGTCATTTAAATCAAATATTGTTGTCATGTTAATACCACAGCTCCAGCCCCCTTCGGCTTTGAATCCGTGTAGGGACATAATATAACAGGGCGACCCAAAGCCGCCCTATCTCTACGCTATTACGTCCTAATCCGCATGCCAATCCGTTCATTCTTTTGTATGATGTT
>DAOWAN010000004.1 GCA_030634545.1 Candidatus Nanohalarchaeota archaeon | reverse complement strand
TGTAGTTATTGAATTTGAAGGAGAAAATGTTCCATACTTTGCGTATGGAAGAACATATAAACGAATAGCTGATGAAGATAGACCTTTATCTAAATCAGAATTAGAAAAACTGATACTTGAAAACAATAAAGATAAGCTCTTATGGGATTCTAAAACAGATAATAAGTTTACTTTGACAGATATTTCTGAAAGTAAATTAAAATCCTATGTAAAAGATGCTCATTTAAAATATACCTCAAAAAAAGAGGCTCTTGAAAAGTTGGAATTAATCAGAGATAATAAATTAACAAACGCATCAATAGTTTTATTTGGCAAAGTTCCATCTAAGTATTTCCGTTTATTAAATCTTAGATGCGCAACATTCTTAGGAGAAAACAAAGCAAGTACGCCGTTAGATATGACTGATTTTAACGGAGACCTCTTTGAATTAATAAATCAGGCAGAGCAGTATATATTACAACATATTAATGTTGGAATGAGATTAGATGGATTAAGAAGAGTTGATGTTCCAGAAATAAACAAAGAAGCGTTTAGAGAAGCAATAATTAATGCATTTTGCCACAGGGATTATTTAATTCCTCAAGAAGTACAAATTGCAATTTTTGAAAATAAAGTAGAAATTTTAAATCCAGGGAGATTATATGCTGGATTAAGCATTAAAGATATTTTAAGTAAATCTATTTCCGAGAGAAGAAATCCATTAATTGCCGATATTTTTCACAATGTTGAGTTTATTGAAAAATGGGGGACCGGCATTGAAAAGATTAGAAGACTGGAACCAAAAACAAAATTTGAAGAGATAAGTGATTTTTTCTTAGTAACATTTAAACGAAAAGAGATAGGGATAGAAAAGGAGGTAGAACTCAAATACAAAGAAAAAACAGTTACAAAAATAAGAGAAAAATCAACAATTACAAGAAATGAATTATTAAGTATGGTTGGTAGTAAGTTGGGTGAAAAGTTGGGTGAAAAGTTGGGTGAAAACTCTTTAAAAATAATAATCTTAATGAAAAACAACAAAGAAATATCTATAGTCAATTTATCCAAAGATATAGGAATTAGTGAAACAGCAATAGAAAATAATATTTTCAAATTAAAAGAAAAAGGAATTATTAAAAGAGTGGGCTTTGCCAAAGGCGGTCATTGGGTGGTCTTAGAATGATGACTGAAACAATTAAAAGAAAAGAATCTTACAAAAAAATGCAAACTGTTATGAGGATGTTAAATTATGGAAATTAACAAAATAACCCTTGAAAAAAAAGTAATCCCTTCTTTATTACATGATAAAGATGGAAAGAAAATTCTTGAAAATGTTAGGCGAGTTATAGAAAATCAAAGATTGACCAAAACAGAAATTATTCGACGTTTTAATGCACTTGGAGATAACTATAAAGATGAATCTTTCTGGATTTTTTTTGTTGAATTCTTCAATTCTTGCTTTAAATCATCTATTGAAGTAAACATGACCTCTGATGAATCATTTAAAAACATGATTATTGAAATGCAACAAATAAAATTTGATTATATTTTTGTAGAAGATGATTCTATGAAGATTACCAATAGAGATTTATTAAACGATTATCTGCGGACTACGTTTGAAGAAAGAGAAGAGGTTGTTAATTTATCGGCGGATAATAGTTATCGATTAGTAATACCCGCTACGAACACTTATTCTGTAAATGCATCCTATTATGAGCCTAAAGAATTAAAAGAATATCCGAGCAATTTAGTGTGTATCAAAGGAGATAAAATTTCGGTAAATATCTCATCTAAAGTTAGACGTAATGCCTTTTTTAATAATATCAAAAAATCAGTTGGAGAAAATGAAGACCAAGTAATTATAGAAGAATTTGTTCAAGATCATCTGAACAACCTCAAAATAGACATAAAGTCTTATTTTGAAAACTTAAAACGCAAAGGAGTTTTTATAAAAAAGGCAATATTTTCAAATTCATCAATCTATTTTAATATTGGACTTAGAGAACTCATAGATTTTGATGAACTTATAGATTCTGATTTCTTTATGAGTTCAAAAATGGACTTGATATCGTTCAAAAAAATACAATTCATTTATTCAAAGCTCATAGGTAACAAAAGCTATGATTTCATTTTCACTGTAGAAACAAACTTAAAGACAGTAGGAGACAATAAGTCTGTAAAGTTTATGATTTCATTTAACTCAAATAGCAGGTTGACTCCTGATATTAAAACCGAAATAAAAGGATTTTTCGAAGCACAAGGACTTCATTTCAATAATCAAGCATATGAGCTACCTTCAGAATATTATATTAACAACATTTTCTACAATATTGGTTCGTTGAATACCTCTTACTCGAAACTTATGCAAATAGACCCAGAAAATAGGGTGATTGCGAAACTGATTGAAAAAGAAATTCTGGGAACAGAGGATGAAATCACATTAAATGAATCAGAAATGCAAAATTTCAAAAATGAAGTTTTGATTGAGTTAGAAAATCAACAAACAACTATTGACAAATTCGATTATAAAATAGAAAAAGTATTCATAGACCATAAAGACAGACAATCTATGCGAATTAGAATTATCGATAATCGGAATAACGATATCGGAACATACAATGTCATATTTTATCCCGATGTCCGGGACATTGATAAAACGACCTCTATAGTCATTCCTTATATTAACTATTCACAAATTATTGGAGAAATATTGGATGATAAAAAAGAATCAGCACTTAAAACTATATGTAGAAGTGTGGCACTGTATTTGAAAAACAAATATAATTTAGTTTTAGAAAAAGAAGCAAATAACTCTTATACATTTTTGGAGAAGTATTGTGAAAAATGGGAAGTAATAGATTCTGAAATGACTGCACAAAAAGCAGGAGTTATAGTTGAAAAACATTTAAACATTCTTCTAAAGTTTATTTATCGAAACTATCTTTTAATTGGTGGAAAAAGTGCGCCAGATGGTTATTTAACCGTATTGGGAGAGAATTATTTGTTCGATTCTAAACAGCATCAATCAATATCTCAAGGAGAATTTGACAAAGTCGTTCGATACATATTCACATACACATTAGCAGAAGGATTAGCAAAAAGTAATTCTGGGGTGTTCGTTATTTGTAGAGGTAAAATAGGTAACTCATTAAATCCGTCTGCAAGAACAACATGGCAAAGTAGTCCAAAATTCAATGTAGATTATAAATTTGGTTTCATCACAATAGAATATTTTCTTAGAATTTTTGAGTTTCTAAAAATGTCTAAAGTTAAATCAAATCCAGAAATATTACAGCAAATATTTGAAAGTTTTAAGACCATCGTAATTGCCTCAAATACGATGAATGATTCTACAAGATTAACAACACAAGAAGATATAATTCTTGATGGAATCGCCCAATCTATTAGGGAAATAATTCATACGCCTCAAAGGAGGAATCAACTATGATTGAATCGATTCCAGAGGGATGGGGAAAAACAACTGTGCAAGATTGTTGTGATATTTTAGATAGTCAAAGAGTTCCAATAACTAAATTAAAAAGAGAAGCGGGAACAGTCCCTTATTATGGAGCCACAGGATGTTTAGATTATGTTAAAAATCATATTTTTGATGAAGAGTTAGTATTGGTTGGTGAAGATGGTGCTGATTGGTCAGGTTATGCAAATACTGCATTTATTATTGAAGGCAAATCTTGGGTGAATAATCACGCACATGTATTGCGTTGTAGAAATATAAACTCTATTTTTCTTAGAGATTTTCTTAATATGAACGACTTAAGAATGTATATTAATGGAACAACAAGAGGCAAACTAAATCAAGAAGCATTAAGAAAAATCTCTGTTCTTTTACCGCCTCTACCAGAACAAGAAAAGATTGCTTTAATTCTTTCAAAAACAGACGAACAAATACAACTAACAGAAGAAATTATTGCAAAAACAGAAGAACTAAAAAAAGGGTTAATGCAACAACTTCTGACAAAAGGAATAGGGCATACTAAAGTTAAAAATAGTCCTTTTGGAAACATTCATGCAGATTGGGAAGTATTATCAATTCAATCATTATTAGATGAAAAAAGTATTGTTTCTCATTTAGATGGAAACCACGGTGCAAAATATCCAAAAAGTAACGAATTTAAAAAAGAAGGAGTAAAGTATTTGAGTGCAAATTCTTTATTAAATGGTTATTTTGCAGATTTGAGTTTGGTAAAATTTTTATCTCTTGAAAGAGCAAAACAATTTACTAAAGGTATTTCTATTGATGGTGATGTTTTACTTGCTCACAATGCGACAGTGGGTCCTGCTGCAATTTTAAAAACAAAAGATGATTTTGTTATATTGAGCACAACTGTAACATATTATAGATGTAACTTGAAGACATTAAATAATTTTTATTTACTATATTTCTTTCAATCTTCTTTTTTTCAGAAACAATTACATAAAATTATGAAACAAGCTACTCGAAATCAAGTTCCAATTACAACTCAAAGGAAGTTTTATGTAATTGTTCCACCATTAAACGAACAAAAAAAGATTGCTTCAATTTTATCTGCCACAAATAAAGAAATAGAATATAATAAATTCGAACTAAAAAAATTAAATGAACTCAAAAAAGGTCTTATGCAAGATTTACTTACTGGAAAGGTTAGAGTTACCAACCTAATGAAAAAAGGAGTTGTTGCGTAATGTCTTCTGCGGATGGTGCTATCAAAGAAATCTGTTCTCAAATAATTGCCACAAAAGGCGGTGTAAGAATAGAAGGTATGAAAGATGGGCTTTTGTCTGCTGAAGAGAATATTATACTTACAGAACTTGATAATGATAAACAATTTGATTTTAAAAAGTTACAAAATGAAATAAGATTTTATTATTCTCTGGATAAAGATTTTTTCCCGTTAGTATTCCACAACATTTATGGCAAGTTGAAAACAGAAAAGAATGAAACTTATGAGCGATTTAAAGAATTGTTAATTGAAGATTTGAATACTCAAAAAAAGACAAAAATAAAAGCATATGATTTATATTTCCCTATAAACATTAAAACAGAAAAGAAAATTGCAAAGTTCAAACACAGAGATATTGAAGTTGATTTTGTTACAGACAAAAAAATCATTGAAAAAATTCTAAAAAATGACCGAGCAAAACAAGAAATATCCCTTAATAAAAATTTCAATGTATCAAAAACAATATTTTGTAAAATGTCCTTAAGAGGAAGAAATAGGATATATGCAACTAAAAAGGCTGAAGAGGTTTTTGAATTTGTGCTTGGAGTAATTTCATTCTATGAAACATATTGGAGCAATCCACGAACGTTAATAGGTATTCCAAAACCATTGTCTAAACTTAACCAATATTACATATTTGTTTTTGAAAATAATAAATATGCTTCATATCTCTATTATCAAGAAAAAGAAGAAAAAACAAAACTATTAGAATTAAAAGAAGACCAAATAAAAGCAATAAACTCAACTATTAAAAGAGCAACTAAGTCAAAACAGCAAGAGATAATGTTTAAATTATTCACTTCATACTTTAAAGGTTCAATAGAAAAATATGTTGATTATTCTTTCTTATGCTTTTGGAGAATAATCGAGATTGGTATATTGAAAGAACCATCGCAAAAACATAAAGAAATAGTAGAAATTCTAAAATCATGAGTTATAGAACTAAAAAACAGAACCAAGTATAAATTAGATCGGTTCTATCAATTAAGAAATGATTTTGTTCACGAAGGTGTTGCAGATATAAATCAAAATGATAGAAATGGTATGAAGTCCTTTGCTCAAATGATAATTAACATATACAATAATACTCTTTATAATTATGATGTTGAAGAGATTAAATTATTCTATTATTATGTTAAACGAAAACAAAATGTCAAGAAACATTTGACAATGGCTAAGAAGATTAATGCTTTAATCAAACAAGCCAAAGAAGGTGCAGAAGGATGACAATCACAAACAAAGAATTAAAAGACATTGAAGACATCCAAATCAAGGAATACGAACTTGTTGAGAAGCCTGCGCTTGATTTGTTACAAAAAAAGTTGAAATACACTTATATTGACGGTAGAACCATTCAGAAAGAAAGCAACGAAGTATTCCTTAAAGACATTTTAACAAAACAAATAAAAAAACTAAATCCTTGGATGGATGAAACCGATATAACCAAAATCGTAAGGGAAATAACCCTTATCCAATCAACCTCTAATATTGAAGCTAATCAGAAATTATACTACAAACTCATAAATCACTTATCAATCAAGAAAGATTTGGGTCAGGGGAAAAAATCCCAAACAGTCAAAGTTATTGATTGGGACAAACCCAATAACAATGAATTTACCGCAGTCAATCAATTCTATGTTAAGTCAGGAAATAACTCTGCTATCATCCCGGATATCATAATTTTCATCAACGGAATCCCAATAGCAGTCATTGAATGTAAAGCGCCCCAGATTGAAGAGCCAATTGATCAGGCAATTCAGCAATTGACACATTACAAAAGAGAGTATCCTAACTTATTTATTCCAAACCAGCTATTGGTGGCAACATCAAGATATCAGGCAAAATATACCGCAACTTATGCGCCTTCAAGATTCTTTCAGGAATGGAAAATTCCTTATCCAAAAACTAGAGACGAACTTAAAGAATTATTAAACAGAGATGAACTCACATCTCAAGACATTCTATTGATATCTATTTTTGAAAAGAAAGCGATATTAAACATAATCAGAAACTATATTGTTTTTGAAGTAGAAGATAATAAGTTACTAAAAAAACTAGCAAAATATAATCAATATATTGCAAGTGATAAAATAATCAAGAACCTTAAAAAACACAAAGGTGGCGTCATATGGCACACACAGGGTTCAGGTAAATCACTGGCAATGACATTTACCTCAATAAACGTAAGGCACAATAACATCTTGGAAAATCCAACTTTATTGATAGTGACAGACAGGGTAGACCTTGATGACCAAATATCAACAACATTCAAAAACTGTAATTTTCCAAACCCTCAAAGAATAGATTCAATAGCAACTTTAAGAGAAGAACTCTCACAACCACGAGGAAAAACAATATTTACAACTATTCAAAAGTTCCAGACAAAAAAGGGAGAAATCCATCCACTATTGTCAAACAACAAAAACATAATTGTATTCACAGATGAAGCGCATAGAACAAACTACGGGGAATTGGCTCTGAACTTAAGAACTGCAATTCCTAATGCAATTTTTATTGCATTTACTGGAACCCCAATTGATAAGAAAGATAAGTCTACAAGGAAAGTTTTTGGGAACTATATTGACAAATATCTGCCTAAACAAGCAGTTGCTGATGGCGCTACAGTTGAAATAAAATATCAGGCACGTTTAGAGAAAGTTCATATCAAAAGCAGTGAATTAGATTTACGATTCGATGAAGAATTTGCAGAATACGCTGACGAAGAAAAGGAAGAAATCAAGAAGAAATACGGAAATTATTTGGCAATATCCGAATCAAGCAAAAGAATTAAAGAGATTTGTGAAGATATTGTCAAACACTATGAAGGGGCAATAAAACCAGAAGGATTTAAAGCGCAAATTGTAACACCTTCTAAAATCTCTGCGATTAAATATAAGAAATTCTTAGATGAAACAACCAATTTACAATCTGAAATAATCATCTCTGGAGATGACCATAAAAACCCACTAAGAGATAAATTAGCGAATGATATAAAAAAGGAACCCGTCTATGGAGAAATTATTAAAAACTCTTTTAAGACAAAAGCTCAACAAAAAGCAATTATTAAGAAATTTCGAAAACCATTTTGTGGAAAAGATGACTTGTCCTTTATTATCGTTTGTGATATGCTTCTAACGGGATTTGATGCTCCAATCGAGCAAGTTATGTATCTTGATAAACCACTTAAAGAACATAACCTGATGCAGGCAGTTGCAAGAGTGAATAGAGTTTACACTAAAAACAAACATTACGGTCTACTTATAGATTATTGTGGTATTAGCAATAGACTCAAGGAAGCCCTGAATGTGTTTAATGATGGTGACATAGGTGATTATATGCAGCCATTAGTAGCAGATGCATCTAAAGCAGAAGCAGCTCTAAACAAACTCAAAAGATTCTTTGAAAAAATTCAAATATCATACAACGAAGAGGAATATATCGACAAATGTATTCTTGATGTTCTAAATGCTAAAGACACAAGAATACGTTTTGAAAAAGCTTACAAAGAGTTCATTATCTATGTAAATAATCTGATGCCTAATAAAGAAGCAAACCAATTCAAGAAAAGTCTTCTGTTTTATGGTAAACTTTACCACATTATGAGACAAACATATGATTTAGCAGACAAACCAAACGTAACGGATGCCTGTGAAAAGGTAAAAGCACTAATTAATGAATATTTAGAATCTAAAGGGATTAGTGTTATCAGTGGACAAATATCTATATATTCTTCTGAATTTACAGAACTTCTAAATAAGAATCAATCTGATAGAGCTAAAGCGAGCATTATTGAAAGCAAGGTAAGAACTACAATATGTAATCTTATGCCTACAAATCCTATTTACTATACCTCATTAAGAGAAAAGTTAGAGAAAATAATTATCGATCACGAGGGAAAACTTACCAATGACAAAGAACTTCTTGAAAAATTAAATCATTTAAAGGATGATTTAGACCCAACTGAAGTGGCAAAGAAGCATGAATTATCAACTGAAGAATATGCAGTTTATTCTATTTTAAGAAATTCAAAAATTCAGTCCGACACCTCTAAAGGCGATAAAGAGATTTCTTTGTCTAATGAAGAAATCAAACTTTTAGAGCAAGTATCGAAAGAACTATTCACTAATCTCAAAGAAGAGTTTGAAGGTATTGATTGGAGAAATAAACCTACGGAACAACAACGAATGCTTGGAGCAATAAAAAAACCATTATGGATTAAACTAAATATGGACGTAAAATCAGCGGAAAATATTGCCAAAACAATATTTAACCTGATGTTTAACATCGGGGTGAAGTGATGGATTATCTACAAATAGGAAATACTAAAGTAGAATACGAACTTGTAAACACCAATAGACAAAAAACAATTGAATTAGTCATAGACTTTAATAAAGGATTCACAGTTAAAGCTCCCAAAGTAATGAAAAAAGAAGATATTATTAAACAGTTACATAGAAAAGATAAATGGATTATTAATAACATTGACAGAATGACGGAAATTCTCAAATATGATTCAGTAAAAGAGTTCGTGAGTGGTGAAAAATTCTTATTAAGAGGTAGGAGGTACGCTCTTAAAATAACAAAATCTAAAAAACAACTTCCATCTATTGAATTTAATAAATCACAATTCAAAGCAATTATTCCATCTAAATTTAATGAAAGTCAATATAATTCAATAATCAGACCTTTATTCATTGAATTCTACAAAAATAGAGCTGAAAAATTAATTAATGAGAGAGTTAAGAAATACCTAAAATATTTTAATGTGGAACCAAAAACGGTAATCATAACTGGATTAAAAGATAAATGGGGTAGTTGTTCCAAGAAGAATCAAATCAGATATAACTGGAGAATTATTCTTGCAAATACCTCAATAATTGATTATGTTATTGTTCATGAATTATGCCATATGGTCCAAAAAAATCATTCTGATCTGTTTTGGAATGAGGTAAAAAGAATATTGCCTGAATACGAACAAAGAAAAGAATGGTTGAGAACAAATAATCTGATCTTGAAAATATAATTTATAAGAATAAACGTATTTGTTTAACAAAAAGCACAGGGTATGTAACAATAATGGCATTTATCAATCTGTCTCATATAAACTCCAAAACACACTTAATTCAAAAAAACACCCTAAAATGTGAGAGTTAGCATCAATAAAAACACAGAACAATAAGTAAAAAAACAAAGTGATCACAATGAAAACCCCCGAAGCCTTCAAATCCTACGACATAAGAGGAAAATACCCAAAAGACATAAACGAGCAATTCGCAAAAGACATCGGCGCATCAATCGCCACCCTTTTAAACTCAATGGACAGCCCAATAGTAGTAGGTCAGGACAACAACACCTCCTCTAAAGAAATAAAAACAGCACTAATACAGGGAATACTTTCAACAGGTACAGACGTAACCGACATAGGTATCGGACCTACAGACATGATAGCATACGCAGGAAAAATACTAGACTCATCATGCAGCATCATGGTAACCGCATCCCATCTGGGCACCGAATACAACGGCTTCAAATTCATGTACAAACAAGGCAACAGCTTCACAAACGAAGACCTCGCAAAAATAAAAGACATATACCTAAAAAAAACCCATACTATTAGCTCATGTGGTCACCTGACACACGACAAAACAATACTCCCAAAATACCTGAACCACGCAAAATCAATATTCAAAAAATACTTCCAAAAAATAGACGCAAAAATAATAATCGACACCGGCGACGGTGCATGCTCCATAACAACCCCAGCCCTCCTAAAAGACCTCGGCGCAGAAACAATAAAAATAAACTCAGATCTTAACGGCGGCTTCAGAAGACACTCCGACTGCTCAGAAGAAAAACAGATTGCGTACCTCAAAGACGAGATAAAAAAACACCATGCCGACCTCGCAATCGCTCACGACCTTGACGGCGACCGCCTCGCAGTCTTCGACAAAGACGGAAATTGGCTCTCAGGAAACCACCTCTTCGCGATATTCGCACACCTAATATCAAGCGGCACAATAATAGCATCAATAGACACATCCGAACTCCTAGAAAACACAACCCAATCAAAAATAATCTACACAAGAGTAGGCGACCCCTTCGTCCTGAAAGCAATGGAGGACTCAAAAGCAACACTAGCCGGCGAACCAAACGGTCACTACGCCCTGCGCGAATTCATCCCCTACAACTCAGGCACACTCTTCGCAACTCTAATTGCTGCATACGCAAAAGAAATCCCAAAATACTTAAACACACTCCCAAAATACTGCACAGCAACAAAAAAATACACACTCGAAAACACAGCATCAAAAATGCGCCAAATCACAGACCACATAAAAGCCAACTACACCATAACCTCAACAATAGACGGCATAAAATACAAAGACAACAACTCAACAATCCTCATCCGTGCATCAGGCACAGAAAACGCAATACGCATAGTAGCAGAAAACAAAAACAACCCGGAAAAACAACTAAAACAAACCGAAAAAGAACTCAACCTATAGATTACACCTTATCCTCCTGGAAGCGTATCATCTTATTGATTCTATCAACCTCTTTCCAGTTACCCCTTTCAGCCATCTGTCCCTTCATTCTCTTAAGCTTGCCAATAGTAACTTCTTCCATAACATCACCACCTAAAAAGAAATATCTGGTGAATTTTATAAATGTTACTCATAGGTCATAAACTAAATATTTAAGAACTTAAAACCCCAATAACCCAGATGCAAAACGCCATAAAAGAACTAATAAACTCAATAACAGAAAACAGACAGGAAAAAAACGCAAAGCTCTACCCTGCATTCAAAGACAAAAGATACACCCCCTGCCAGATCACAAAAAAAAACATCCAGCAATTCACCCCACGCGACCACAACCTAAAAATATCTGCAATAGACGGCGGCAACATAGAGATAATCAAATCCCCCGACACATCCCTCCACCTTGTACGCCTCTACTTCAACATCTTCAAAAACAACATAAGACAAACCCCAAAAACAATCCCGCAAAGAATAGACTTCTACGCCCTAGCACAATCCTTCCAAAAAGACACAGACATCTACTACAAAACAAAACTCATCCCATGAGACGAGCCTCACAAAAAATACCTCCCCGACGAAAAAGACCTCATCTTCGACTCATACGACCCCACCATCACAACCGGCATATTCCGCACCCCTATCTCAAAAATAGGCGAGATATCAAGAAAATTCGCAGAATGGAACATCTCAAGATACATAATAGACAATGAGCTTGAAGAAGGCGACATCCTTCTCCGCGACGGCGCCCTACAGACAGCCATAACAAACGAAACAACCTATGCAGACAAAGCATACGCCTGCGCAGAAACAAAAAACATAACCTACTGCGCCCTCTCAAAAACCTCAACCCTCTTGGCAACAAACGCAAAAACCCTCGCATCAGCAATCACAGAAGCCGCAGACACAGAAAACAAAAACAACACATGGCTATACCACCCACTGACAACATCCACCCCGCCAGATCACAAAGCATGCATCTACTACATACACTTAAACAAAAACTCAGACTACACATTCCGCTTCGAAATCTACGATAAACAAAACAAAAGCGCGCAAAAGACAATCGAACAACTAGCCCACAACTCAAAAGACATGACATTTCCCGGCTACCCCTATACACTCATAGACGCAGACAAAAACGCAAGAGTAACATTCAAAGAAATAAACTTCCACAAGACATACATAGACCACTACAAAAACAAAAGCGCACTGGAAGCAGGCATCCGCGCAACCGACGCCCACGAGTTTCTAAACAAAATAGTATAAAAAACACAGACCCCTATTCAATAATAAACCGCATCACATTGAAACAGAAAAATCAAATAAAACCCACGACCATCACAAATAACCCCTACACAATAATAAATAATATAAAGATACGGTCATATAGTGGTGAACATGGCATATCATGTAAACGTATTAGACCTCAAAGGATTCAAAAAATCTCATCTTGACTCATATCCGGGACTAGAAGATAAAGGCATAATCTTTTCAGAATCAATATACCGTCCAGAAGACACTAAGGAAGAGATATTAAAAAAAGCGCATACAATAGAAGTAAAAAAGAGCGGAGTTAATAGTCTGGCGGATATTCTCGGTTATAATAAAGACTCTGAGAATGTGAAAATCCCGGATATCGTTATTTTCGAACCATATTATCTGGCATGGAAATACGGAGCACTTAAAGACATCTGCGGTCAAGATGGATGTAAAACCATCACCGATGAAGAAGGTATAGAAACATATACGGAGTTTCTGGACTACATATCTCATGAACTGGCTGATAAAGAAATACAATTACTCATATGGACTATCGGATGCAGCGATTTTCTCCTAAAACCTCTGGATGAACTAGGTTTAGAATATTTCAGATACACAGAAGTAAGCGATATAGATAAAATATCCGAAAGATTGAAAGAAATATCTTCACTTAAAACTACATGATCTGTTCAAAATTCCCTCCCCCAACAAATATAAAACTAAAACCCCAAAAACACCTTATGCTAAAAAGACAGGAAATCCAGCAGATTGTAGAAAACTGGAACGCCAAAGAGAAAAAAGACATAACAATCGGTATCTTCGGCTCCCACTCCGCAGAAGAACTCGGCATCTCCGCAAAATCCTTCGGCTTCAAGACAGTCCTCATATGCGAAAAAAACCGCGACAGACTCTACACAAAATACAGCAAGCCCCTATACGACCACACAATCATCCTTGACTCCTTCAAAGACATAATAAACCCCGAAACCCAAAACAAACTAAACTCAATGAACACAATATTCATCCCCAACCGCTCATTCTCAGTCTACACAGGCTATGAAAACATAGAAAACAAATTCCGCGTACCAATGTACGGCAACAGATTCATCCTGCGCGCAGAAGAGCGCACAGCCCAAAACAACCAGTACGACCTCCTGAAAAAAGCAGGCATAAGAACCCCCAAACACTACAAGAGACCCGAAGACATAGACAATCTGGCAATAATCAAGATCCAGCAAAAACACAACCCACTTGAACGCGCATTCTTCTACGCAAAAGACCACGAAGACTACAAGATACAGAGCGACAAACTAATAAAACAAGACATAATAGACGAAAACGAACTGAAACACGCAAGAATTGAAGAATTCATAATAGCTCCCCGCTTCAACGCCAACTTCCAAAGCTACTCAATAGACACACTCGGCACAATAGACTTCGCCGGCTTCGAAGACAGGATACAGACAAACCTCATGGGTCTCCTCAACCTGCCCGCAAAAGACCAGCTAAAAATAGACATCCCAATAAAAAACGAGGAAATCGGTCATCATGGAATGACAATGCGCGAATCAAAAAAAATACTAGTCTATGATGCAGCAGAAAAATTCGTCGAAACCTGCAAAAAAGAATACCCTCCCGGCATAATCGGTCTATTCTCACTACAGGGCGCAATACCCGAAGGCAAAAACGGTCTCGAATTCGTAGTATTCGACGTATCACCGCGCATCCCCGGCTGCCCCTGCGTAGGTCCGACATCCCCTGAAATGCGCCGCCTCTCACTCATCCATAGCCAAAAAATTGAATCCCCCATAGACCTGACAATTCTGGAGATAAAAACCGCCCTGGAACAAAACAAACTTCGCGACATAGTAACCTAGTACAAACACACAAAAACTCCTTTCTATCCATTCCCAAATCCTGCCTTATAAAATAAAAATACCGCGGACAAGGCAAAATATACATTTTACTGGAATCATGTCACACTTACCGGAATATGTCACTCATGGCAGCAACACCTCATCATCGCAGCCGTGATGATTGATACCCCTACACAGTAATGTCCTTCAGATACCGAAAACATATTTAATGATTACCCTCCAAATATCCGTATGAACGAAATAAAGGAAATCAAAGCAAAAGACATCATGACAGGAACCATAAAATCCATAGACAAAAACGACACCCTAAACAAAGCAGTATCTGCCCTCTTAAACGACCGCATCCACAACCTCATAGTCCTTGACAACAACAAATACGCAGGCATCTTCGGTTACAAGCAGCTTGCAAAACTACACAGGAGACCAGAGCAGACCACAAAAATCGCAAACTATATAGTAAAACCTCCTCTCATCGCAGAAGACACAGCAATCCTGGACATCGTCGAGCAAATGTATCGTTTGAACTACAAGACAATACCTATCGGAAATCATTCGCAGGTCATAGGTCTCATAACAGAGCGCGACATACTCAACATCATACTCAACTCCGGCATCCTTGCAGGCAAAAAAGTAAAAGACTTCATGACCCCCGCTCCATTTATCCTTCATGAAGAGGAATCACTAGGCAAAGCATACTCGCTATTTCGCAAACACAACGTAAGCCGCATACCAATAATCGATAAAAACAAAAAACTCACAGGCATCCTTGAATCCCTCGACATGATAAGAGAGATAAGCACAAAAGAACATTATGGAAGCGACTCAGGAGCATCCGCATCATCTTCATACATCAAACCCGGTGCATACGTATCCGACATAATAGCAGAACACAAGATTTCAGTAAAATCACTTATGTCAGAAACACCAGTCACTGCAAAACCCGACGACTTACTGGTAGATAAAATAAAAGAAAACATCAATATGGACACATCTACAATAGCAGTCATAGATGAAGACAACTGCCCAACAGGCATAATTGCTCCAAAAGACATAATCCAATACCTTGCAGCACTAAAAGAAGAGCAGACAAAAGACATTCAGATATCTGGTCTTGAATCCATAAAAACAATCAACGAATACGAAAAAACAGAGATATATCGTATCACAGAAAGGATGATAAAGAAAATATCAAACCTGTCCGAACCGCGCAACTTCACAATACACGCAAAAGCATACCATCAGGAAGGAAACAAAACAACATACACATTCAGATGCAAATTCAACACCAACACAGGATCAGTATTTGCAAAAAATCATGGCTGGGACCCAATCGAGACATTATCCACACTAATGGATGAAGCAGAAAAAATCTGCATAAAAAAATCCAAAAAGCGAAAAGACACCATCAGATCAAAAATCCGGGACGCAAAATATAGCATATAGGCTACAACACTTCCCCCAAACAACCTAAAGACTGGAAACATAATAACTTCCTCATATGAAGATGTTAATTCCCAATCTATTCATAATTACCATAAAAGCAAAGAATCTTATTAATTCTGTCAACCTCTTTCAGCATTCCGCGCTTCATAGCATCATGTCTGTTATCCTTCCAGTGTCTAATCATTGCCTGTTTGTTATCCATTTCAATTCACCTCATAAACATAAAATCAGATTATTCCATAAACATAAATTATAAACGACATCAAATAAAGCACAACCAACCTGCATAATCACAAAGTCGAAAAGATACCCCAGAAATATCAAACATTTACTGAATCTAACTTACATCACTTAACTACCACCTTCATTATTGAACACATAACTTTAATAAATTCACCACAAATTTCAATTCACTACTTAATAGTACTCTGTCATTTAAATGCTTTTCGGTGATATTATTACTATATTAGATTATCAATAATGTTCCAAAGCTCTTCTGCCTCATTATATCGCAGATAATTCCTAACCACCTATATAACAATAAAAAACCAAAAAAACAACATGGAACTCAAAAACACATGTCGGAAATGCGCTCAATGTTGCATCACCCAAAAAATCCCTATAAACCTCACAGACATCTTCAAAATAAGCGCACACCTAAACACCGCCCCCGAAAGTTTTGTTCAAAAATACCTGAAACTGACAGACCATGATGGCGAAAAAACATACATAATCAACCAAATCCCATGCCCATTCCTAAAAGACAACCTCTGCTCCATCCACAATATAAAGCCAACAGCATGCAAAATAACACCCTGTCCGAAAAACAAAAAATATAACAAAATAAAAAAAACATACGGCCAAATAACACTCAACTTCCTGACAAACACTAAAAAAGACATGCTCATCCACTTCATCAGCGAAGAACACACAGGTCACTACCTAAAGAACCACAAAGAATTCAGTCCTGCCGCAGCAGAAAAATACAAAGAACAAATAGAAAAAGACCTAAAAAACAAACTCCTTACACAGATCCTCCAGAGAAACATAATCAAACTAAGTATACACCCAAAATTTCAGGCGCAAATCACAAAACAGGACAATTAACTATATATAGTACATCAATCCAAATAACTAATATAATTCTAAAAAGGCGATAATATATGACAGACAAAATAAAAGACACCTCTGGTGCAGAAAGCATCAAAAAAATACCGAAGCCTACAAAAAAATCAAACTCTAAGCCGCAAGCAACCGAACAAAAGAAAGGCGCAGCACCCCAACTCTCACCAGAGCAGAAAAAAGAGCAGGAAAAAAGATTCAAGATCGCCCACAAATTCACAAAAAAGCTAATCGAAAAATTCAAGCGCAGTGTAAAAGCAGTAATAGTCTACGGCTCAACAGCCACAGGCAAGCAAAAGAAAACATCGGACATCGACATTTTCGTAATCATGGACGACACCAAGATAGAGCAGGAAATCCCTCAGGAAGTCAAAGACCGTATCTGGAACGAGATGCTCAAGATCGCAAAGGACACAGACAAAAACATAACCCTTCAGGCATTCATGTTCATAACAGAATTCTGGGAAAACCTGAGGACAGCAGAACCTGTCCTCATTGCAATCCTTCGCTCAGGAGTCCCTGTATTTGACGTCGGCATCTTCATGCCAGCAAAAAGAATGCTCCAGCGCGGCAAAATCCCGACAACACAGGAAGCAGTCCAGAAAAAAATATCCGCAGCCCCGCAATTCGTAGACTATGCAGAATCAAGAGTGAAATCCGCAGGTCACTATCTTGAACAGGCAATGGCAACAGCAGGCAACGCCGCCTTGATGTACATCGGTCGCATGCCGCAAAACAAAGAAGATGTCCCTGGCGCTCTGGATGAATCATTTGTAAAAGAAAAACTATTAGAAGATCGCTATGTGCAGGACGCAGAAAACATCCGCAAATTCGCAAAGGATATCGAGCACAAGAAAGGAAAAGACCTTGAAGGAATAGGATCAGAAGTAGACAAGCATCTGAAAATGACAAACCAGTTCGTAAAAAGAATGCATGACCTGATTAAGGAACTGGAGCAGAGACGTAAATCAAACGTGCTGATGAAAACCTACAAGACCTTCCTCAAAGCCAATGTCGGCGCCCTAAAATATATTGGTGTCAAGCCACCAGAATCCCTAAACGACCTTCCTCTGATCATGCAGAACAAATTCCCTGAACTAAAAGATCAGTATACAGAACTCTTCACCACACTCACAAAAAACCTCACACTGATAAAAAACGGCAAAGCAAAAGCAATACCTGAGCGCGATATCTATCAGCTAAGAGAACAGACAAAATCATTCGTGATTCAGCTCGGGAAAAAACTAAAAGACCTGAAAGACAAAGGCGAAATAACCCCTCCAAAAGATCAGGATACAGGCAACCATCCCACACTAAACCCTCCAAAGTCCCAAAAAAAGAAACCATGATTCTCTATCGTGCAGATTTAACCCTTTTGTTTTCCGGTTTGAGCATATAAATCAACTCCATAGTTGATTCCTCTGCCATTTTCAGAAAAGCACCGGATTCTCCAATATCCTAATAGATTATTTATTATGACAATTTACATTGTGGGAACATCTCATATTGCAGAAGAGAGTGTTTCCAAAGTGAAGAAGACCATAGCTGAAAAGAAGCCAGGCTGTGTTGCAGTTGAACTTGATTATAACCGATATATGGCGCTGAAAACAAGAGATAAAGGAAAAGGAAAGATCAGGATGCCGCTCTTACAAAAGGCGATATTTATGATTCTTCGCTACCTTCAGGAGCAGTTATCCAAAGAGACAAATATACTGCCAGGAGAAGAGATGCTGACAGCATGCGAATGCGCAGCTGAAGTAGATGCAAAAGTGGCTTTTATAGATCAGGACATAAATGTGACTCTTAGCAGGCTTATGAAAAAACTGGGTTTCTTTGGGCAGTTGAAACTTCTTTTATACATGATCATTGGAATCATAGGTATTCCTGTAAAGGGACTTATGATGCCAAAAGAACTGGATCTTAACAAGGTGCCAACCGATGAGTTTATAGAATATGCTATGATAGAACTCCAAAAGCATTTTCCTGTAGTTTATGATGTTCTTGTTGTTGAGAGAAACCATGTAATGGCAGCCGAACTAAAGAATCTTGGGAAAGAGTTTGAAGATGTTGTAGCAGTCATGGGTGCAGGACACGTCAAAGGCGTAGGAAAGTTACTTGAAAGGGATAAGAATTAAAATGTTTCTATTGAATAAGAGTCCATGTTATCATTGAATGAGATTATTGAAAAGATTATCAAGGGTTCTTCACTTGATGAGAAAGAAGTCAATGCGCAGATTGATAAGAAAGTAGAGGAGCTTGGAGGCGTAGTCTCAAAGACAGGTGCCGCACTTGTCGTCGCGCGTGAGCATAATGTTGATATGGAGATGAAAGCTGCTGCAAGAGAGCTTAAGATAAATGAACTTGAGCCCCAGATGAGTAACGTGTCCTTTTTTGGAAAGGTCCTTTCTGTTTATCCTGTAAATGAATTTAAGACAGAGAAAGGAGAGGGGAAAGTCCAGAATATCCTTCTCGGTGATGAGAGCAGTAGAATCAGGATGTCATTTTGGAATGAAGAGATTTCGAAAGCAGCGGATATAAAAGAAGGGGATGTAATACTTGTTGAGAACCCGTGGATTGTCAGTGATAACCAGGGAAGACCTGAGGCAAGACTTGGCAGGGGCGGGAGTTTAAAGAAAGCAGAAAAAGATATCACAGTTGACGCCCTAAGCAGGAAAGATGGTCTTGAAGACATCAAGGATGGCGATGCAATCTCTTTTACCGGGACTGTAGTAGAAGTACATGATCGTGCGCTCATCTATGATTTCTGTCCTGAGTGCCGGGCGCGGCTTTCTTCAGGAGAATGTGAGAGGCATGGTAAAGTTGCGCCAGACAGGATGCTGATTATATCGTGTCTTGTGGATGATGGGAAGCGGTCTATTAGTACTGTTTTTTTCAGAGAGGTTGCTGAAAGGCTTTTAGGTAAGAATGTAAAAAAGATTGCCGAAGAACTTACAGAAAAAGATCCCTCAGACGTCACCTCCGGAATTGTCTCAAAAAGGTTCAAGATTGACGGCAGAGTCAAGTTAAGCAAGTTCACAGGAGATCTTGAGATAGTTGCCAATGATGTTGATGAAGTGTGAGTGGCAAGGCACTATATGCTAGCGCGTTGACTATAACTAAAAAATATATGGTCAAGGCACAAATAAACCCCATGTGCCTTGACGTATAACCTATGATTTATTATTTCCATATCCAGCCAAGCAAACCCTTACTTTTCTTCTCTGCTTCTGCAAGCGCCTGTAATCTTGTCTGTTCCTGTTCCATTTGCTGAATTTGTTCCTGCATCATTGCTTTGACTTCTTCATCACATTCGCATTGGTCTTTTAGCTGTTTAAGTTCTTGGATACGTTGCTGGTTTTGGGACACTTCCGTTTCAAGTTCTTCTGCCGCTTTAGCGTCTCCTCCTGCAAAGAATCGGGTAATACTGCTTCTTGTCTGAATCTTCTCTTCGGATTTTATTGTTGCCTGAACAGAATTTTCGAAATTCTGGGCAATATCCGAGACTTGTTTTCCTGCCCCTCCAATCATATTAGCCATTTGGGAAAGTGTCTGGGCAGCAACCCTTACCTGATTTTGGTTCTGCAATATCTGTTGTTTTTTATCTGTGGAGCCTTTTGCTTCATTTTCCATTTGTTGTCTCTTCTGTTCCATTTCCTGTTTGATATCATTTATCTGTGTCCTTACCTGCTCTTGTGCCTGTTGAACTTCTCCTTGATTGTTTGTTTGCTGGGAGGTATCTACTTTTTGACCTTCACCTGAACCCTGACCTGTAGAATTCGCATCCAATCCCTGACCCGTTCCCTGTTCTGCTTCTTTTATTTCTGGTGTGTCATTTCCAGTTCCTGGTTCGTGTATACCTTCTTGTCCTTGCGCAAAAACAAGAGAAGATAGCATTAAAAATCCTATTACTAAAATTAACGTTTTTTTAATCATTTTTACCCCTCCGCATATTAATCTAATATGTCTATATTGAATCTCCCAGTATTTAAAGTTTTTATAAGCAAGATGTAATGGGCTGTTTTCCATAATTTTTTTCTGCAAAAATCATTTCATTCTAAGAATATACATAGGAGTAATACTCGAATAGTCATTGTCTATAGCTTCATAGATTTCATCAATCTCAAAATAGTTTTCATATTCTGTCTCTTCTTCATCTCGATACGCATAAGTATAGACTTTTTCAACAAATTTTACACACCAGAAATCCCAGACCATCTCAAGTATCTTATTGAGATTATCACTATCAAAATCAAATCCATTTTCCCCTCTAATCTCTTCAAGCATCTTTTTTGGTTTAGAAAATGTACCCAGATGATCTTTAGGATCATAAGCAAGAATCTGTAGTTCTAGTACAAACTCTAATGCACTTTGATAGTTCGGCTCTCTTGTAGAAAATTTCTTCAGTAATTCATCAACATTCTTAAATGGCTTTTCTCTCGGAACACAGAATATTCTCGTGATGAATAATCCATTTGGTTTTAATACCCGCTTCACTTCAAAGAGCAGCTTTTCTCTATCTTCCCAGGAAACATTCGGCAGCACTGCATCTCCAATAACAACATCAAAAGAATTATCTGACAAAGAATTATTGATCCAGTTTTCATTAAGTATTTTTTCATTAGGATTTTTGATTTTTAGCACAGAATCCATTGCAGAAATCATCTCTTTATTGATGTCAATACAAGTGACATTACACTTTAATTCTGCCAATGATTCCCTGATCTCAGGAGTGACACCAAGCAAAAGTATCTCTTTTGAAGAATCAGTACAATTTGATAGCCATTCTTTATACTTATTTGATTCATCTTTGGAAACACGACTGGGTTGTGTAAAATAAGTATTCCACATATCTGCAATGTCTTTCCATGGTGCTGCTGTTTTTTCAAATTTTTCACTCATGATTATCCATTGATAAAGAATATATAAATAGTTTGCTGATATTATAGCATTATGCAAAGTGAACTTATAAGATTCAAGACAAAAGACAATCTCAAATTACAGGGACTATTATATGAACCAAAACAAGAAACCAACAAGGCAATTATCCATGTCCATGGATGGATAGGTAATTTTTACGAGAATACATTTATTGATTCTATAGCAAACTCTGCCCTGCAAAAAAACATTGCTTTTTTTACATTCAATAATAGAGGCGCAGGTATAGTCACAGAATTCATAAGAAATGATAAAAGAGAAAATATTGGCAGTTCTTTAGAGATATTCGAAGAATCAATTTTTGACATTGAAGAAGCAGTAAATTTCATGCAGAAAAAAGGCTACAAAGAAATAATATTACAAGGTCACAGTTTAGGCTGCCAGAAAATAATATACCGCCAAAACAGCAAAAAAGACAGACGAATCAAAGGATTGATATTACTATCTCCAGTAAACGATGTTGAATTCGTATCAAAAAAGATATTAGGCAAAAGCAAATATAAAAAATCAATAAAGATTGCAAAAGAGATGATTCAAAATGGAAAAGGTCAGGATGCAGTTCCGGGATGGATGCAATTCTATCCATTATTGAGTGCCAATATGTTCATTCAGGTAAGTGATCCAGCCAGTACCTCAGGAAAAATATTCGATTATTCAGGAGAATTGATTGAATTGAAAAATATAGAGACACCTGTTTTAGCAATATTTGGATCAAAAGATAATTACCAGATTGAACCTGCAGAAAAACTTGAATTCTTAAAAAACACAATAGGATGCAGTACATTTTTGATGAACAATTCAGATCATTGGTTTACCTCTCATGAGCGCGTGTTAGCAAAAAATGTTTTGCAATGGATAACAAAGAACATCTAAAAATGAAACCCTTCCATGGTATTATTTCTTAGTCCCACAAAATTATTTCATACCTTCACTATAGTTCGACTATTTTTTATGTTTTTTGTCAAGCTTGAAGAGCTTAATATACTCTTTACTATAAGGTTTCCATTTAACTGTTCCAAGTTTAAATTCTTTGAGACTTGGTAACTTATCAAGATTCCAATCAAACCCTTCTTCAAAAAGCATGCAAGGAAATTCGACACATAGAAAACAACAACTTATTTTTTTTGATTCTGCACATTGAACTATTTTACAATCTTTAAGTTGTGGGCATCCAGGACATGTTTTTGTTTTTTTATAAGCAGGACATAAAGAACAACAGATACCACAGTAACTAATCATGGTTTTTTCAGGAAGCTTTTCTTCTGACATGAATATGATAATATCGAGAGTGTTTAAATAGATTTCTTTTTGGTTACACATCGAATTTGGGCGTTAGTCATAATTGTGAGGTGAAATTTTGTTTCGGCAGATACCTAAACATTTCGAAAGACATTAAACCTTTATATAGAGGTTAAGGTCATAGTTAACCTTATGATAAAAAACAGAGCCAATGCGCTCTGGCAATATAAAAAAACAGGTGATATGTTATGGGTTTTGTGAAATCAGTTATTGGTTTATTTGAGTCTCCTAATGATACAATTAAAGGTCTTAAGAATAATCCGGGTGGCACAAAGATATTTTTAGGTGCAATGATATTTTTTTCAGCCATATACGGCTTTGTCTATGGTTTTATAGCAGGAGATATATCAACTGCTGCATGGCATATGGTCAAGTTTCCGGCAGCACTTTTTTTGACCGGGCTTGTACCCTACATCACACTATACATTATAATTAAGGTATTTGGAGTCAAGATGAGTCCAGGGGATCTTATGGCATCGCTTTCAATCACATTTGCAGTTGCCATGATTGTGGCTATTGCAATCCTGCCTTTGAATGTACTATATACATACACAGGTCACTCTCCTGCTGTCATCCATTCGTTCACGCTCTTTATTTCAATAATCGCGGGGCTGATATACCTTGCAAAGACATTCAGGATTCTTGGCTCTGCTGAAGAAGGAACTGCGATTGTAGTCATGCTGATATCTGCTATAATCATCCTTTTTGTGATGACTCAGTTTGTGGATCTGTTTTTCAATATAAGTGGTGCCACAAGCCAATCTGGGTTCATGATGGAGGATATGATGATGAATACTGCTCAGAAAGCAAGTATCGTCAGATAGGTGATTTTTATGACTCGAAGAATTATTGGTGCGCTCTCGGTTTTACTTGTGCTTAGTCTTTTTGCGCAGGCAGCCTATAGCGACAGTTGGTTCCATTATAAAACCTATGACCGGGAAGTGGATATCTACAGTGACGGCAGCTATAAGATATTTGAGACAATTGAGATTCTCGGCATGAATGATGGTACTGCCAGTGTCCAATTAGGCTCGACTTTTGTTGTGAAAAGTGTGAAAGTGTCCGCAGATTCAGGAAAGACCTGGGTGACCATTGGCGAGAGCAATTACATTACAGGTAATGTCCTTAAGCATCCTGTCTTAAAAGACAAGAATTACCAGATACAGGTAACGGCTGAAGGTGTAGGAGCATTGAATTCTTTTAGCACATCTATCCCTTCCGGTGTTGACCGTGTGTCTGTGAAAGTCAATTTCAGGTTTGATGATATTGTCATGAGTGCAACAAGCCCTGTTCCCATGCATAAAGAAGAGAAAAGTGTTGACTGGCTTTTTACTGACAGGTATGCAAAGACCGTAAGCGTATCCTTCGGCACAGTAAACAATGATGCTGATATCCGTGTTGCATGTAATGCACTTGTGCTTGCAGGTTCTTTGAATACCATGAAATTATTTTGTGATGTCAGTGCAGATGAACTGATAGATAAAGTAGAAATTAGTCTGCCTTCAGGACTTGAGTTCAGTTCATTTGATGACAGTGGATTTGAGATTATGTCCACCACACCGTTTATCATTAAAAAGAAAGTGCCTGCAAATCAGTTTCAGATATCTGGTCTGGAGTTTGTGCTCTCTTCAGACAGTTTTGCTTCAATGCCTGTCTTCGAAAATGCCGGGGATATTAATTATGGTGTCGCTCTATATTCTTCAGACAGCTATAAGCTTGATAGTGTTGAATCAGAACTTACAAGAATCACTAAGTATGAGGCAACATTCCTGAACAGCATTGCCGGATTTGTACCCTCAGGGTATAATCTTGACAGCCTATATACAGGGAGAGGATCTTTGAGTTTTGATAAAGAGAAGCTGAAAGAGAAAAAGCATCTTGCGACAAACATCAATAGTGTAAATTATGATATCTTCCCGACCAAGAGAGGGTTTGCGATTGTAAAAGCAAATTATCAGATAGTGAACACAGAGACCGGCAAGTATCTTGATATTGAACTACCGGATAATTCTGTATTCTGGGGCGCTATTGTCAATTCAGAGTCAGAGAAAGCTTATGGTGAAGGAAACATCGTACAGGTTCCACTGCCAGTATCTTCAAAATATGGGGGCAGCTATCAGGCTATACGCGTAACAATATTGTATGTTGTGACAAGCGACGTATTCTCAGATGATATTTATTCAGCGTATAATCTTGTTTTGCCGACACATAAGGCACCGGTAACGAATATGAATATCAAGATTGGACTTCCGGAATCATTTATCTACTGGAAATCAGATGTCGTTCCTGAAATGGATGCAGAAGTGATTACATATACACCAAGGAAAGAGTATTATAATAACATGATTGATTTTGATGCAGTCGGTAGTGCGCAGAAGAGTATGGCATTAAATGTCGAGCAGATGTCTATGGAAGCACCGGTACAGAATATACAGTTAAGTATGCATGGCGCACCTGTAACCATCCAGATCCCTGAGATGAAGAAGTATCTTCTGGTCACAGGCGGCGGTGAGTCAATCATCATGCCAGAAGAAGCTGTGAGAATCAGCATATATGGATTTGAAGAAAAAGGGATGTATCTTCTATATGCTCTGTTCGGATTTATTGTTCTTATGGTGGTTTTCAAAAAGAGGAAAAAGATTAAGAAACTAGTCTGGTGAACAGATATATGTTTGCTTTTTCAATATTTTGGCTCATAGGGCTTGCTGTGGCTCTAGCTGTGCTTTTTGGTGTGTTTGTGGCACTGAGGATATGTCTTTTCAAAAGTAAGGAACTATCGCAAGGCAAAGTGACCATACTGAAAGCAGGAGTTCTTATTGCAATATTTCTTTTTGGGTTCGGTCTATTTTATAATCCTCTTATCAATTACTGGACCCTAAGTGAAGTGCTGAATATACATGGCAGCATATCTAATGTCCAGTATGCTGGATCAGATTTTGACGGGTTTTTGCTTGTTGTTGATGACAAAGGCATGTTTATGCCTAAAAGCGCAGTAGAACTTCATTTTCAGCCGCGTATGAATTACGATGCAACAGCAAGAATTACAGGGACAACAAATGCCAATGGTCTTGTCGTACTTGATGAAAAAATACCCGAAACTCTTTCAGGTACCTATACTCTTAAGATCCATGCAGAGAATCACAGAAAGAAAAGATCCTATGCTACTCAGGTTGAAGTTCGCTCATCACCTTTGAGGATGTATCTGTATTCAGACAGGAAGATATACAAACCAGGGCACACCGTACATTTTGCAGGATATATATGGAAAAGGTCAGATGATTCTTTTACGCCGCACTCTTTTGAAAGTGCCAATATTTCTGTCAAAAATGAAGAAGGACTTGTGATTTACAAAAAAGAGATAAAAACCGATGATTATGGACAGATCACACTTGATTTCCCGCTTTCTGTAACTCTTGATGAAGGGACATATTCATTCGAGGTGCAGGCAGGAAGCATAACAGAAAATTATGATGTTGATGTAGAGAAATATGAGAAGCCGACAGTAAATCTTGATATAAGTACAAAGAGCTGGATTGTCGCAAGCGAGATGCTTGATATAGATTTTCTTGCAACCTATCTTTTTGGTGAACCCGTTAGTGAAGCATACCTTAATTTGGGTATTTACACTGAAAGCAGACCATATCAGAAGATTACAGAAACCGTAAAGCTGCATGACGGACAATATAAGTATACATTCGATATGGATCAGTTGTACTATCAGACCCCAAGAGACCATCTTATTATAGAGGGGACTATTACAGACGCTGCAAGCGGCGAGGTGCAGACAGAGGAAAAGAGTGTACTGGTTGTAGACAGCGGTCTTTTGCTTGAGGTTTCGACTGTTTTAAATGCTTATGATACAGGGGATCTTGTGGATGTGAAGATTACAGCGCAGCACCCAGATGGTGTACCTGCATCAGATGTTGATTCAAAGATAACTGTAACTAAGTATTACCGTGGACAGTCTTCTGTAATATTTTCAGAAGATAAACTCTTTTCCAGTCAGTATAATTATGTATTTAATTACCCAAGTGACGCCGATTACCTGCATATCATGGTTACAGGTACAAGTGGTGCATATTCTGCATCTGCAAAAGCCTATATTAACTTCCGACCAGATAATTACTGGGATTGCAGTGGTAGATGTGATTTTTCAGGCATGCCTGACAAATATAGGAAAGACATAGTTCTTGAGTCAGACAAGGCAGAATATAAGCCCGGCGAAAGAGCAGTTATAAGTGTATATGCAAGGAGCCATTATGCGAATAAGCCTGTTGTGGTTACTGTAAGCACTCCATTTGGGAACACTCTCGCAGCATTGAATCTTGATGATAATGCAAGAGGCGAACTTCTACTCGCATACGAGGACATTGCCCCTTTTGCTGCCATACAGGGATTTGTATATAATAACAGATTTATTGAATCAGAGCCATTGCAGGTAAGTGCATGCGCTGATAAGGAGATTGATGTGAAACTTGATTTCCTGCACAGCGATTATAAGCCAGGAGATATAGTAGACCTCAAAATTGACACTGGAAAACCAAACACCCAGGTCACACTCGGCGTTGTTGATGAATCTATCATGCTTCTTAAGAATTATGAATTCACCCCGTTTGCAGCTCTCTATTCTTTCGGTGAGGCAGGCACACAGAACAGTATTGCGACCAGAAATCCGAGAAATTATGGTAATGGCTATCTCTTTTTCAGTCTTGGAATGCTTGTCTTGATTCTTGTTTCAGGATATGCTTTGTATCTTAAGTATATGAAAAAAGGAAAGAAAATACACAATTATCAGGGTGCTGATAAGAGGTTCCTTGCTCTTGGTGTCAGCGGAATATTTGTTATAATCGGGACAATTTTGCTTGCTATGATGGACATTGTGGAGGATGAAGATATCGGATTCTTATTATTTGGTGTAGGAAGTGTTATGGTACTGATTTCTGTGGTTGAAAGAGTTTATGGCGCTTTAATAAAAGGACGGGGCTGCAAGTGGCTTGCATCTCTTGGCTTCGCCGGGGGGATGATGTCCGCTCTACCTTTACTTCTTGCGGTTCTTAGATTATATGAGCCCGAAGTGGAGATTCTGCTGTCTTTTGTGATTGGGATGATTATGTTGCTTATCTCATATCTTGGTGAGGGCATAAAGTATGGCAGCCAATCGAGAATCGTGACTGTTATATCATCTATCGTGGTGTTTGCATTTCTCACTGTTTTTGTTGTAGGTATTTTTTTAATGTTTTATATGACCACCGGTTCCATGTCTAAACTGGCTTCAGTTGAGACCGGTGATAGTTATGATGATTCAGGCATGATGCGCTCAATAAACGCGCCGACAGCTATGGGAGGACGCTATGAGGAAGTATTGGCAGAAGACTCAATGTGGAAAGATGAGGGAATTGTTCCAGTTGATATAAAGATAAGGACCAGCTTTCCGGATACTGCGTTATGGATACCGTCACTTCGCACCGACAGCGCAGGGAAGGTAAAGGTGCCAGTAATGCTGCCCGATACAGTCACTTCATGGAGGATTGAGGCGCTTGCAGCAACCATGAACGCCGAAGTCGGCAGTGCAAAGGACAGCGTCATATCTAAGATGGATTATTTTGTGAAAGCGGCACCGCCCACAGAGGTTACCGTCGGAGATGAGATTACAGTAAGTATGGTTGTATTCAATAATCTGGATAAAGCAGTTGAGAGCAGATTATGTGTAAGTTCATCTACCAAAAGGTGCGGTGTATCCTCATCCAAATTCAGGATCATATCCGGCGAGCCAGTCAAAACCGTTGTAGTGCCGGCGCACAGTTCAAAGAGCGCAAGGTGGCGGGTAAAGTTTACAGGCTACGGCTATGCAAATATGAGTTTTCTTGCTTATTCAGTTGATGGTAGTGTCTCTGACGGGCTGACAAAGATGGCTCTGGTTAAGCCAAAGGAAGAGATTAAGAGTGCTGTTTATTCCGGCGTTGTTGAGAATAATGAAGTAGAGTTCGAGATATTTGATGGCGCCATCCCGGAATTTACAAGTGCGGGTCTTGTGATACAGCCGTCTTTGGAAGCAGTTTCACTTGACAGCATAGAGCAGCTTGCGCATTACCCACATGGCTGTGCAGAGCAGGTGATGAGCGGACTTTACCCTGATATTATTGTGAAGCAGTATCTTGCAAAGTCCGGACAGTTGGCACCTGGGTTCGAAAGTGAACTGGATAAGATGATAATCTCCGGCTTGCAGAAGATTTACGGTTATCGTCATAGCAACGGGGGATGGGGATGGTATAAAAATGACCAGACCAAAGTGTTCATGTGCGCGTACGTTCTCTACGGGCTTGCAGAGGCAAGAAATGCAGGATTCTTTATAGATGATGTCTATATCAGCGGAGCACAGAACTACCTCTCATCAGTGCAGAAATCCGATGGCTCATTTAGAGGATCAGGACATCTTTCAAAAGAGGATATGACTATGACTGCCTCAGTTGCGCATGCATTGCTCAACTCAGGCATGGATGAAAAATCATCTACAGTCAAAAGAGCGATGGACTATCTTTCAGGGAAATACAAAGCAGGGGATATGAAGAGCCCTTATGTCATTGCGCTTTATGCACTCTGTCTTGAAAAAGCAGGTGACACATCAGATCTTCCAGGAGTACTATCGAAACTTGATAGTATGAAAAAGGCTGACGGGAATAACGTGTACTGGAGTGATGATAAAAGTACAAGCTATTACTCTTACAGTCTTGGCGGTGCTGTAACAACTACAGCTACAGCAACTCTCGCACTGATTAATTCAGGAGATGCGCAGTATCATGATAGTGTACAGGGAAGTGTGGAATGGCTTCTATCCAGGCGCGGCAGCTATGGCTGGGGGCAGACAAGTGACACCGCAGCAGTTCTAAAGACAATTACAGAATATGCGCAGCTAAGTCGTGATTCTGTCGATGGAAAGATAAGTGTATCTCTAAACAATGCGCATGTTGGCAATTACGATGTTTCAGAAAATGACAGGGCTGTAGTATATGATATTGGACTTGATTATAAAGTAGGGAAAAATATTTTGAAGTTTTCCAAAGATGGTACTGGTACAGTATATTATACTTTGAATGTAAAGCAGGTCCGACTGCAGGAGGACATCAATGAAAAGACACTTGGTATCACAAAGAAGCTTTCGCGCACAAAAGTAGGTGTCGGTGATACACTGCCAGTAACAATCAGTATTTCATGCAGTGGAGATAAGGTCTATTATGTTGTTGTAGAGGATGTTGTGCCCCCGGGATTTGTGGTTGATGAAAAATCTCTTGAAAGGGCAATCAGCAGAAGCGAAAATATTGTAGAGTATGAGTTGTCAGGAAACAATGTTTATTTCTATATCGGATCGCTCGGAAGTGAAACATTTAGCTATAATTTGAAGGCAGTCAACGAGGGCATTGTATTTGCTGCGCCTGCAAAAGCCTATGCGATGTATGATGTCGAAAATGCAGACGAATCAGAGAGTTATAGTGTTGAGATTGCGTGAGTGGATGGATTTTTATTAATTTAGCGCTAATTAGTGAGATATGTCCGACATGATAACCTTCAAGTATCTGCGCGAAATCCAGAAAAATGAGCGATCGTCCTCCGGGCTTTGCAAGCTGGATGCTAATTTCTATCAGGTCGTACAGGAATATATTCTGCGCAAAAAAAAGGTTATGGCGCGAGGGAAAGATTTTAGTTTCAGGGAAAAGAAAGAGATTGAAAATATCGGACCTGTTGTGAAATCAATTTATGATACACGGGAGACCAAGCTTGTCAACGGTGCTGTGAAATCTGCAAGGACCGGTATGGATATGGCAAATGTTTTGCCTTCAGAGAGGAGATTATTTGAGGATGTAAAAAAGAAGATTGCTGATGAGCGCAAGGTATTAGAGTCTGTGATATCTCCCAAAAATAGTGGCATTGCAAAAGAAAACGCAACAGAGATTGTTTCAGATGGTTTTTCAAAGATAAGGATTATTGAGGAGATACCTGAATTTGTGGGGGAGGACCTGAAAACTTATGGACCCTGGAAACCAGGAGATACTGTTCTTTGCCCGAAGAATTTTTGTATGATGTTTGTGAATGCCGGAAAAGTCCGGGAAGTTGGCGGGCATTAACTTTATAAAGGTAAGCGCTACATATATTGTATTTTAGATAGGTTGATATTATTGGGATTATCAATTTCTAATTATTGATGGTGGTTAAGATTAAGGTACCAAAAGATGTTACAAGGCATTGTCCGACATGCAGGAAGCATACAGCACAGACTACAGAGCAGGTGAAGACTGCGGGGCGAAGATCCGGTAGTGCGCTTAAGGCAGGCACAAGAAGAAAGACAGGTTATCTTCATAAAGGATATGGAGGCTCTCCTTATCCTAAGATTGAGCACGGCTCGAAGTTCGGGGCAAAGACCTCGCATAAGATTATGCTTCGCTATAAGTGTAAGGAATGCGGTAAGAAGAATCAGGCACGGGTAGCTCTTCGGGCAAAGAAGTTTGAGATTCTGAAGTCATAAGACGCGATTCTTAATCTCTTTTTGATAGTTATGTTGCAATAAAAAAATCATACGCAGGTGAGTGATATTACAGGAAAGTTTCTGAAAGTCAAGTGTAAAAAGTGTAATAATGAGCAGAATGTTTATAATAAAGCTGCAGGGGACGTAAAGTGCCTTGTATGTCAGGAGATTCTTGTCAGGAATACTGGCGGCGCTTCTGAGATAATGACAACTGTATTGCGCGTTCTGAATTAGGTCTGTGCTGTAAGTAGATGTTGGCGGATATCTTTATAATATTTGCTCTCTTATTGCATAGTGTTGTTTTACTGGTGGAGCATATGTATAATTATAAGGATTTTCCGGAAGTTGATGAGTATGTTATTGTTACTATCAGTAATATCAATCCAAACAGTGCTTTTGCAAGACTTGATGAATATAAAAACAAGTCTGGAATGATACATATCTCAGAAGTCGCAAGCACATGGATAAGGGATATCAGAAAGTATCTCTCTGTGGGCAATAAAAAGGTTGCAAAAGTTATTTCTATTGACAAGTCAAAAGGATATATCAATCTCTCGCTGAAAAGAGTCAAGCCGACAACCGAAAGGGATAAGAAGACCGAATGGAAGAATGAGAAAAAAGCAGATAATCTATTTTCAATGGTTGCAAAAGAGATGGGTTTAAGTGTTGAGGATGCATATAAGAAGACCGGTTTCGAACTACAGGAGACATATGGTCTTATGTATGCTATGTTTGAGGTAGCTGCAAGTGAAGGTGCGCAGGCGCTGGTCAAAGATGGTGTTTCAGAAGAATGGGCAAAAAAGATTGAGGATGTTGCCAAAAAGAATATCAAACCAAAGGAAGTCAGGATCAACGGGATACTTGAAGTCATGTGCTATAAGTCAAATGGAATTGAGATAATCAAGAAGGGATTTGCCTTAGTTGATAATGACAAGGTGGAAGTTGCCTATATTAATGCGCCAAAGTATTCATTTAAAGTCAGTTCAGGAGATTATCTGGAATGTGAGAAGATATTGAAAGAGAGTTCAGATAAAGTGATTGATTATATTACAAAGAACGGCGGCGAAGCATCTCTTCATAGACAGAAGTGAACGGGTGAGATTATCGTAGCGCATATTATGTTTTGTCAGAAATGCAAACAATATACATTAAAAGAGAACTGTCCGGGATGCATGTCTGTGACACATGATCCTAAACCAGCGAAATTTTCGCCAGAGGACAGGTATGGTAAATACAGGCGGATGGCAAAAATGGAAATTCATTATGAAAAGGAATGTGGAGGAGTTAAAAATGGTTCGAGAGACTAAGGTTAGATTTTTGAGTAAGCCGAAACTGAACAATCCAGTTTTTATTGAAGGATTGCCGGGTATCGGGTATATCGGGCGCAATGCCGCAGGATATCTTGTAGACGAGCTTGGTGCTGTGAAGTTTGCTGAACTTTTTTCGCCGCACTTCCCGCCGGTTGTACTGATGGATCCTGCAAAGAACGGGATGATTGTCGGTCTTAAGAATGAATTTTATTATTACAAAGCCAAGTCAAAGGCAGAAAGGGATATGGTGATATTGATAGGTGATTCACAGAGTATGGATCCTCAGGGTCATTATGTGATTGCAGACGTTATTCTTGATACTCTTGAGACTTTAGGTGTGAAAGAGATGATAACAATAGGTGGCTTCGGTACCGGAGAGTTAAACGAGGAGTCCTCCAAAGTGTTTGGCGCTGCTGTTTCAGCAGATAAGGTCAAGACCTTTGAGAAGCTGGGTGTCCAGTTTAAAGATACAAGTATAGGGCAGATTATTGGCGCTTCAGGGCTTCTTATCAGTCTCGGACAGCAGAGAGGTATCAGTGGCGTATGCCTTATGGGTGAGACATCCGGGCTTTTGCTTTCAGATCCAAAGTCTACTGAGGTGGTTCTTGAGGTACTGGTAAAATATTTAAATATTACCCTTGATATGACTAAGATTGAGAAAAAAGTCAAGGAAATTGAGAAAATGATTGAAAAAATAGAGAATCTTCAGACAAAGCTTGCAACACATTCAAAGGAGCATGATGATTCATTAGGATACATCGGGTGATTTTTTTGGAAGAATATACGAGATATGAAAAATCAAGGATTATTGGCGCAAGAGCGCTCCAGATATCAATGGGGGCGCCTCCGCTGATCAAGAGCAAGGAGACAAGTCCTATTAACCTTGCTAAACTTGAGTTTGGAAAGGATATTATACCTATTACTGTAGTCAGATAGCAGTTGCTATCTGTCGGCAGTACAACAACACATATATATGCCCTTATTCTAAATTAGATTGGATGTTGTTGCGCAATTTGTGTGTAGTGTAATCTCACGCTTAATCTGTAAAGTTCGATGAGAATTTTTAAAAGATTTAAAGCAAATATTGGGAATCGTGTACAAACTTCACATATTAACACCCATATCATCGTATAAGACCTATTTGTAATTTAAGAGGGGGTAAGATTATGAGCGATTTAAAGGGTTTTAGGAAGATACTCCATAATGTCACAGGCGGCAGTTATTCAGATAAACATAACACTGATTTAGAGAACGGAATTGAAGATGGATTCGGAGTTATGCTTGGCGCAACTTCTGCGGTTGTGGTGATGTTGCTTTTGTTTTTTATTTTAAGATCTGTAATATTCGCGTTATAATTGGAAGGTGAGATAATGAAAATCATTAATAATATGTTTGGTTTGAAAACCAGGTCAAAGAGGAAAGGTATTACTCCTGTGATTGCAATTGTATTGCTTTTGATGATGACTGTTGCTGCTGCGGGCATGGCTTACGTCTGGATTATGAGTATCCAGGAAGACATCGCAGCAGACACAGAACGTGATTTAGCTAATTTCAATAAGCAGAAAAATGCACGCCTGTCTATTTCCGCTGTATGGAATGATTCTGGAGATATAAGTATGATTATTAAAAATGCAGGAACTTATGTCTACACTGCGGATGATGTGGGTAACATTCAGATACTGGTTGGAAGTGAAGTAATAACGCCGACAACTTGTGGTAGTTTAAGTACTCAGGGAACTACATGTACAGTTGATTCATCAACAGCATTTCCTACTACAGCAGGTGAATTGGGTGCAGTTACAATGAGGATTGTTGCTCCTATCGGTATGGGGGATACTTATACCTGTTCTGTGCCGACAATGGGTGGTCACCACACCTCATGTTAGTTTTTATTGAGTGATGATTGATAGACATCCAAGGTCGGATGCCTTGGATAACTTTTTTTATTATTTCGCAAATAATTTATATTTTTCTGACAGGATTTCCGTAATTCTCTCAAAGTAGTATAACAACCTATATATAGTCCCTGACTCTAAAATTATCTAATTGGTACCTTAAAAGGAGGGAATATTATGAGTAAACAAAAAAGTCTTGGAAAGATAAACAATATGGTCAAGACGAGCAGTTATTCAGATAAACATAATACTGGTCTGGAGAACGGAATAGAATATGGGTTCGGACTTGTGCTTGGCGTAGTTTCTGCGGCTGTGATAATGTTGCTCTTGTTTTTTGTTTTAAGGTCTATAATTTTTGCATTATAATTGGAAGGTGAGATAATGAATATTGTAAAAAAAATGTTTGGTTTGAAAACCAGATCAAAGAGAAAAGGTATTACACCAGTGATTGCGATTGTGTTGCTTCTGATGATGACAGTTGCTGCTGCGGGTATGGCTTATGTATGGATTATGAGCATCCAGGAAGACATCGGTGCAGACACAGAACGTGATTTAGCTAATCTTAATCAGCAGAAAAATGCAAGATTATCAATTTCCGCTGTATGGAATAACACAGGAAATGTATCCCTGATTGTTAAAAATGCCGGTACTTATGTATATACTGCGGCTGATGTGACTAATATTCAGATACTGGTTGGAAGTGAGGTAATATCTGGTTGTGCAGGCTTAACGACCCAGGGGACAACATGCACCGTTACTTCAACAACTGCATTCCCTACTAATGCTGGTGATTTAGGTGCAGTTGCAATAAAAGTTGTCGCACCTATCGGTATGGGAGATACTTATTCGTGTTCCGTGCCAACAAGTGGTAGCCACCATACCTCGTGTTAAGATTGCTTATCACTCAATAAAAAACAACCAGTCCAAGGCGTATGCTTTGGACAGCTTTTTTCTTTTTGATTTATTATTATTCAGATATTACGAGAATCAGCTGGGCGCATAATCGTCAAGTTTTCAACTTCACTGCCCATATTCCTGAATAATTATCAGTTCATCTGTGGTGAGTTTCTTTCCTTTTGTGAATTCTTTAAATAGCAGCTCTGCTTTCTCTTTTAGCTCTTTTTCTCTCTGGTTTTTTTCAAGTTCTTTATGTTTTATCTCTGCCTTCATTTTTGATTCTTTTTGTTTTTTCTGCAGATTAAGAGTATTAATATATTCACTATGAGCATCATCTGCCTGTTTTTTAAGTTCTTTTATTTGCCTGAATTTCGGAGCAGACTCTGATTTTAGCTCTTTAATCTGATTATATAGAACTATGAGTTTTTCATGTTCTACTTTGCCTGCGTGGTTATTGTCTACTATAAGCATCTCTATGAGTTCGAGTTCTTCTTCAAGATCACTTATTTTTGCGCGGGATTTGTTTATTTTCTTGCTTGACTTTTCGTGTGATTTTACAAGTGCAAGTGATCCTTCCATAATCTCAAGGCGCGTTTGCATCTGCTCATCCTGCTTTATCGAATGATGTCTTGTCTGGATGTCCCATTCAAGTTTCTTTATCTCCACTTTAAGTTTTTCAGGATCTTTCTGATTCGATTCATACTTTGCAGTCTCGCGATTATTTTGTTTTAGTGTGGCTCTATGTTCTTTTATTTTTTCTACGATAGTCTTTCTTTTCTTTGTCAGACCTTTAACCAAATTATTTTTTGCATCTCTCTTTTTTCTCAGGTCGTTTATTTTTACATCAATGGAATTAAGCTTGTCTCTTTGAGATTTTACTTCCAATAGAAGCTGTTTTACCTGCGAGTTGAGTTCATCTCTTTTTTCTTTGAAAGAGATTATTGTGTCGTTCATATACAGGTATATAGAACCATAAGCCTTTTAAAATTTACTGTTGCGCATCTTAAGGGATTTTTACGGTTTTCAGGATTTGATCAATTATTGTATCTGTTTTTATGTCTTCTGCAAGTGCTTCATAGGTCATTATTACTCTGTGCCCAAGGACATCCGGTGCAATAGCTTTAATATCTTCAGGAGTCACATATCCACGGCGGTTTATAAGAGCATGGGCTTTGCCTGCAAGTGCGAGCCAGATAGATGCACGTGGTGACGCGCCGTATTCTATATATTGCTCTATGTCGAGACCAAACTCATTTGGTGTGCGGGTTGCATGAACTATATCTGTTATGTAATCTTCAATTTTATCGTCTATGTATATAGTGCGGCTGAACTTCTGGATTTCCATTATTTTCATAGGGTCAATTATCTTGTTCACTGTAGGCATTTCTGATGTAGTCATGCGTTTGATTATATTTTTTTCTTCACTCTTCGTAGGGTATTGTACATTGACTTTAATCATGAAACGATCAATCTGAGCTTCGGGAAGCGTATATGTGCCTTCTGTTTCAAGTGGGTTTTGCGTTGCCATGACAAGAAATGGCTTCGGGAGCGCATAAGTCTCGCCTGAAATTGTGACCTGACGCTCCTGCATCGCCTCTAAGAGAGCAGACTGGACCTTTGGAGGCGCACGGTTGATCTCATCTGCAAGTATAAAGTTTGCGAATATAGGTCCTCTTTTTGTTGTGAATTTAGCTGTGTTCTGGTTATATATTTTTGTACCTGTAATATCCGCCGGTAGCAGGTCAGGTGTGAACTGGATGCGTTTGAAATCAGAGTCTACACAGTCAGAAAGGGTCTTTATCATAAGTGTTTTTGCAAGACCTGGAAGACCCTCAAGAAGTATATGACCATCTGCGATTAATGAGATTAGCAGGCGTTCCAGTGGATATTTTTGTCCTACTACTACTTTTTGGACCTCTGCTAGTATACTTTCAAGATCTTTTGAGTAAATCTGTGCTTTTTCATTTAGTTCTTTTATCTGTTTGTCTATGATATTACCACCTGATTTGTTTTGAGAAGTTGAGACTTACTTTTATTGAAGTTGATTATTTATATGTTTTGCGCAGATTATTTTCAGGAGGATTTTCTTGACTTTATGAGCCATCCGATAAGTATGCCAAGAACCACAGCAAGAACAATGATTATTGCAAGTTCAGTGTAAGGGACAGCAGAATGTGTAGCAGAAGTTAGTGTTTCTGATAGCGGCGGCGCACCTGCAAAAGTCTCTTCTGCATCCTCAATTATATTTCTTCCTACATTCTTTGTTGTTGATTCCATCTGAGGCATCTCCATAACAGAAGGAGTCAGTTTGGAGATAAGGTTATTCGTAGCTATGGTAAGTGCCAGTATAGCCATTATGAGCGAGATCCATATTTTAGTCTCATGAGGGCATATTATATTCTTACCTTTTTTTGTCAGTTCGTAATATTTCCATTTGTAGCCTTCATCTATTTGTTTGACAAGAAATACATCCTCAAGATTGTCCAGATGTTCTTTTATAGTAGAATTTGACAGGTTTAGCTGTTTTGCAAGTTCTGTCTGTGTTTTTCTCCTTTTTCCAAGCTCTTTTAGTATTGCAATTCGTGTGTCCTGTGCAAGTGCTTTGAATGTCTTCCTGTCAAGTGTAATTTTTTCATCCATTGTATCAGCTTGGAAAGATGTCAACAACCGCCGATTAATAGATTAGCGGAATGTTATGCATTTCAAAAATAAAAATTATCACCGGTGTAAAACATGTGACGAATCTCATGGGCATGATGATATTTTCACTTTTAACTTTAAAAATATAGTTCAGGTCGTTACTATATGGACAAATTGAACCAAAAACCAATAGACCTTAACTATATGGAAAAGTCATATCGTCCAAATAGTTATGACTTTTACTATAGTTGCTGTTTCTTTCGGTATTTACCTTAATATCTCTGTGCGGTTACTGTCTATGTTTTTTTGATATTGGTATTTCTATCGGCAAAGTACCTACTGGAAGGGTATATATATCCGCCAGAGGAATTGATGTGTATTAAGAATCATGATAGGTGATTACATGATACCAAACAGAAGATATATGATGAGGCAGAAAATGATGTTAAGGATTGCACAGCTGTCAAGGAAATATCCTTATGCAGGACAGAAGAAATCAGGATATAGCGGACAGATGCTTCTTTCAAGCTTTGTTTTTGCATGATGATCAGGGTATAAAATAGGGGTGATTTAGATGGATATGGAATCAGAGATGTGTCTTTTAAGGCAGAATTTGAGAAAAGAAGGATTATCTACAAAGGGAATTTTTGTTGAAGAGTTTAGGAAAAAAAGCTTTGATGAGGAAAAGAAGTGGCATCATGCAAGGGAGAAAGCAAGAAAGAGAGTGCGAGAGCTTTCTGACATGTTCCCGCATGCATTTGGTGCACATAGACAGGAAAGGTTTAATCGCGAATTTTTCCAGAGGCAGGGATGTTGATTTGAAATTCAATAACAGATGGCAGGACTTTGAGGATCATATCCTCAAAATAGTCCTGTCTTTTGGTGTTGATGCTGACTTCAGGAAAGTTTTCTTTAATGATAAGAGAAAATTCGAGATAGATGTCGTCGGCTATTGGAACTGTTTCTGTTTGTGTATTGACTGCAAGTTATATCGAAGTGGGAGGTATCGTGTTTCTTCACTCAAAAAAGAGGCAGCAAAGCATGTCTTGAGATGCATAGAGTTTGAGAAGATTATAGGCAAGGCATGCGTGCCCGTACTTGTAACATTGCTTGATGATGATATCTGTTTTGAGTCAGAGTGCCTGATTGTACCTCATTATAAATTCAATTATTTTTTGAACGACATTCACAGATTTATTCATATTTAAGGCATCAACTTCATAGTCATAGCACATAAAACCCCCATTTTCAGCAACAAAAGGCACTTTTCACAGAAATTTCGCTCATAATCTGTTTGTATTCTATTTATAAAGTTATTGTTCCATAATATATCTGAAATAAAGGGAAACAGTTGTTTAGGTATTTGTTCTCGATCATCCAAAAATGAATCGTTGAGTAAAATTTACTAAATTGTTTATAAGTATCATTATAAAACTAATAAAATCATATTTTGATTGCAACTGTATGGCTCGGTGCTATGCGGTTCACAATGTGTCAGACTGTTTCTACTTAAACATATGGAATCGTGATAGATTATGGAAAATTTTAAAAAGTTAGGTCTTATTGAACCTATATTAAAATCAATTGATGAGCAGAGGTTCACTGAACCAAGTGAGATACAGGAGAATGCAATTCCCCTGGTTCTTGAAGGAAGAGATGTTGTTGCCGGCTCTGCAACAGGATCCGGAAAGACTTTAGTGTTCGGCTCCGGTATAATTCAGAATTCAGTAAAGGGCAGAGGTATCCAGGCATTGGTGCTGACACCGACACGCGAACTTGCAGAGCAGGTTGCAGAATCTTTAAGAGGTTTTTCAAGATATAAGCCCCTGAAAGTTGTCCCGGTTTATGGTGGTGTGGCAATAGGTCCCCAGTTCAGGGAACTAAAAACCGCAGATGTTGTGGTAGGCACTCCCGGAAGAATTCTTGACCACATCTCAAGAGGAAGTATCAACCTGACGCGTGTAAATATTCTTGTATTTGATGAAGCTGACAGGATGCTTGATATGGGATTTGTAAGAGATGTTGAGAAAATAACAAAAGAGTGCCCGCAAAAGAGGCAGACACTTTTATTTTCAGCTACAATATCCGGTGATATATCTCGTATCACTCATAAATATATGATTGATCCAGTAGAAGTATCTGTGGAGTCTTACATTGATTCCAGCAAGCTTGAGCAGGTATATTATGATGTTCCAGACAGCCTGAAATTCTCTTTGCTTGTGCATCTGCTGAAAGAGGAAAGTGCCGCGATGGTTATGGTTTTTTGCAATTCGCAGAGGAATACAGATTTTGTTGCAGGCAATCTTAAGAACAACGGGATTGATTCTCTTGCCATACATGGCGGATTTTCACAGGATAAAAGGACACGCGTCATGAAGCAGTTTAATGCGCAGAAACGAGTATATGTTTTAGTATGTACAGACGTCGCTGCAAGAGGACTTGATATCAAGGGTGTTTCACATGTATATAATTATGATATCCCCCGGGAAAGCAAGACCTACATCCACAGGATTGGAAGAACTGCAAGAGCAGGTGAGGAAGGCAAGGCAATAAGCATTCTTTCTGAAAGAGATTATGATAACTTTACCAAAGTTATGCGTGACCGTTCACTGAAAGTTGACAAAGAAGAAATGCCTCGTGTTGAGAAAGTGAAGATTGTGCGTATGGATTCTCCAGGTAGAGGGGGTCGCAGCTCAGGACATTCCAGTGGCTCCAGAGGTCCAAGAAATTTTAGAGGTTCCGGCGGAAATAGAGGTACCAGGACTTCTGAAAACTCCAGGGACTCAGGACGTTCAGGTAGTTCCAGAAACTCAAGTAGTTCCAGACGTTTCAGTAAACCCACCAGAAATAGCAGGAACAATAACAGACATTCCAGCAGTGGAACGCAGAACTGATTACAATACTTGGAGGATAGGCAAACTACAAGACCCCTATCCTTCATACTCCCCAATAATCTCTTCAATCCTCTTCTTAATTTCATCTCTTTTATCCGCAGGCACGCGAATAGTTATAGGTCTTTTGCGAACTTTCTTCTTATTGAGCTCCCTAATCTCCGATCGTATCTCCCGAATCTCCTTTAGCTTCACATCTATCATTTTCATCCTCTTCTTAATCTCGCAAGCAATAGCCTCATCGCCCGCCTCAATAACTTCAGCATCATCCATAACACAATATTAACCTAAAAAACATATAAATATCCACCCACCCATTATAAATGTGACCTCAAAAATCCATTTTCTAGGTACAGGCGGCGGAAGAATCAATATGATTACACAGCTTCGTGCAACAGCAGGAATCTATGCAGAACTAATGGGCTCAAAAATATACCTGGATCCTGGTCCCGGCGCACTAGTAAAATCCAACGCACGAAAAATACCCATAAATAAACTGGACGCAATACTCATCTCCCACTGCCACATAGACCACTCAAACGACGCCGGCGCACTGATAGAAGCAATGACATCCGGTCTGAGAGAGAAAAGAGGCATACTTGCCGGCTCAGTATCAGCACTGGACAGCCCGGACAAGCCAGTCAGCACCTATCATCAGAACTCCATAGACAAAAGAATAGTCCTCAAACCAGATGAGCAGTTCAACATAGGCAAACTAAAAGTCACAACCACCCCTACAGAGCACACAGATAAGACAGGGATAGGATTCATATTCCACGCAGAAAACACCATCTCCTACCTGTCAGACACCAACTATTCAAAAAAAATAGCAAAAAAGCACACATCATCAGACATAATAATCCTAAACTGCCTCTACCTGAAATGGGACAACTCAAAAGCAGACAGCTATCCACAAAAACACATGGATGTAGAAGATGCAAAAAAATTCATAAAAGACATCAACCCCGAACTTGCCATCATCCAGCACTTCGGCATGGGCATAATAAAACACGGTCCATGGAAAGTCGCAGAAGACATACAGGACTCTACAGGAGTCAGGACAGTTGCAGCAAGAGACAACCAGATCATCAAACTAGGATCCAAAGCAGGCAATCTCAAAGCATGGACCAAAAAGATAAGCTAGTCCTTAATCTCCTCATATCGTACATCCCTCGCTTTCCTTACCCTTTCATGCGCAATATCAAGACCTGCATCACGAGGCATGATTCCTTTCTTTTTGGCAGTATCAAACATGATTTTAGCATTTGCAGTGATTTTTTTCTCAATCATCTTAAACGCCTCTTCATTAGTGCCGCCGATATGCTCAACATAAGATGATATAACACCACCTGCATTGCACACAAAATCAGGAATGACAATAACACCTCTATCATGAAGCACTTTCTCAGTATCCTTCGTCATAGGAATATTTGCAGCCTCAGCAACGATTTTAGCTTTAATCTTATTCACATTCTTATCAGTTATGACATCCGGTCTCGCACCAGGCACAAGCACATCAACATCAAGCTCAAACAACTCAGACTGCTCTATTTTCTGTGCATCTTCATAATTACCTACTCTACCAACCTCGTTTTTGATATTGATCAGTTTAGGCACGTCAAGTCCGGAAGGATTATATATCCCGCCCTTAGAATCAGACACAGCGACAATCTTTACACCCTTCTCTGAAAGAAACTTTGCTGTGAACTGCCCGACATTTCCGAAACCCTCGATTGCGACAGTCACACCAACGGCATTTATATTCAGATAACGAAGAGCAACAAGAATCGAATGAAAAACACCAAACCCTGTAGAGCCAAGTTCATGAGGAAGCCCACCCATATCAATAGGTTTGCCTGTACATGCATCCATAGAACCATTTGCCTCTGCAAATATTTTCATCTCATCTTCACCCATGTTCATATCAGGCGCAGCAATATACTGCTCAGGAATCTCCTGCTTAAGCGCCCTTGAAAATGCAGCAACAACTTTATGCTTATTCACCGCCTTAGGATCAGCAATAATGCCAGACTTCCCTCCTCCGAAAGGAAGATCTGCAAGCGCGCATTTCCATGTCATCGCACGTGCAAGGCGCGCAACTTCTTCAATCGTGACATCAGACTCAAGCCTGATTCCGCCCTTTGCCGGTCCAAGAGCAGTATTATCAATCACACTAAACCCCATCATACCCGTCTTTGCATCATAGACCTTCACAATCTTTTCAGGTCCCCATTCATCACATTCAACCATAATCAATCACCACTCAGACTTATTTATATTACACCGCAAATTGAACAGGAATCATTATTAACTTTACGGGAACGATTATCAAAGACCGAAACATATATAAAGTTTTTGGACAGTATATACCTCTGTTACCATGAAAAGGTAATATGTATTACTTTTGAATGTTTACAACCCCTCCTCTCTTCCCAAAGAGAATGATATGCATTCTGGGGCAGTTTATCTGCCCTATCTGCATATCAGCGATTACAATTTCTAATGTCTTGATTTTACCTAAATCAGGCAGAGCTCATCTATTCACCTGCATGTACAACATATGAGCATAAGGTGCTGTGTCGCATAAATCACTCTATTCCTTCCTAATCAGAACATACACTTTTTTTCCGACATATTTCTTTGATGACAATATCATTCCGCCATTGCCGATGGGCTTTACTTCACCTTCAGCAACTTCTAAAATTTCGTCATC
>DAOWAN010000087.1 GCA_030634545.1 Candidatus Nanohalarchaeota archaeon | reverse complement strand
GAGGTATGGATGGCAATGTGGGTGTGTTCCAGGGTAAGTTCGGGGGATTTATGGTTAATAAGAAGTTTGAGAGATATATTGAGGAGTATGTTCTTTGTTCTGAGTGCAGTAAGCCGGATACGAATATTGTGAAGAAGGGTCGGCTTGTGTTTGTTAAGTGCGAGGCTTGCGGGGCTGAGAGACCTGTGAGAAGTATTAAGTAGTGTGTTTTTATGGGATGCTTGCTTAAGGTGCATGATGATTCTGTGGTTGCTGTTTGTGATGAGAATATTCTTGGCAAGAAGTTTTTTGAGAATGATTTAGTTGTTGATGTTGATTCTGCTTTTTTCGGCGGGAAGTCTGCTTCTTTGGATGATGTTGTTGATGCGGTTTCCGGGGCAATGTCTGTGAATGCTGTTGGGAATGAGGTTGTTGGTTTGCTTGTTGAGCGCGGGGTTGTTTCCTTGGCTGGTGTGAGAGTGGTTGACGGGGTTAAGATTGCGCATGTTTATCGGGTTTGAGAATATCTTTAATCTTTATGGTTTAAACATGAATTGTCTCTTATTTTCTTTGTATATTTGTCTATATTCTAAGATAATATCTTTCCATAGATGCTCGGCTTCTTCTGATGTCAATTCGTCTCTACTGAACTTTTTTGCTATAATTTGCGCCTCGTTGTTTTGTTTGCCTGTGAGGGAATGAAATGTTGTGTTTCCCACTTTTAAATTGAGAAGATCGTCATTCAATATCTGTAATAATTTGAGGTCTTCAGAAGAATTATCTATGTATTTACAAAAGTGAAGTCTGCAATCTACTGGTCTGTATTCATAAATACCGCAGGTATCTAGTTTTTCAGATAAAAAATAGCAGGCTGTTGGACAACAACGTTTGTTGCAATTGTCATTACATTTTGTGTTAGACGGTATTGCAAAATTACTAAAAATATTCTTAAATTCTTTATCATCTAAAAATGGCCATTCTTTTGAGTAGTTCTTATTTACTTCTATCTTGATTTTATCTGCAATCTGGTTTGCTGTTTTATATAGTTCAATATTCATTACTTGTAAGGTGTTACGTAGTTATAAATATGTATGTTTGATTACTTTGTTTGATTTGAATATGGTAATTTCTTTTCATATCTGGTCTGATACGAATATTGTGAAGAAATTGTGTTTGTGATGATGATATTCTTAGGAAGATGTCTTTTGAGAATGGTTTGGTTGTTGGGCTGCTTGTTGAGCGCGGGGTTGTTTCATTGGCTGGTGTGAGAGTGGTTGACGGGGTTAAGATTGCGCATGTTTACCGCGTTTGAGGGTTGTGAATCTGTTGGTTTTCAGTTGTTTCTTTTTATTATCTCGATAGGTTTCCATTGACTATCATTTGGGTTTTCGCGGTAAGCTTTGAGTTCGTTCCATACTTTTTCTGTGTTCTCTTTATTAAGTGTTTCTTCTCTATCTGGTATTTCTTTTTCTTCTATGGGACGATATATTAGTTCTATGTTCTCTTTATAGGGGAGGTCATAATTGATGCTGAGTCCGAGAGTTATTGTAATCCAGTTATTTGTTATGTCGGTTATGAGTGGTGGAGTGTTTGTTTTCTCGAGAAGTGTTTGTAATAGTATGATTTTGTCGTCTGCATGTGTTTTGCCCAATTCCAGATATGCTATTAGTATTGGTTTTGAGTTGTCTTCGCGCATGAGTCTTGCTTCAGGGCACATGGAATAAGAGGTGTCTACAATAGTGCCTTTTGTGTTGTATGTGATTTTTTTCATACACTTACCTGCTTTCTTTTTTACTGTTTTTGGGATGCGGGTATTCTTAGGAAAGTATTTTTTGAGAATGATTTGGTTGTTGATTCTGGTTTTTTCGGGGGCAAGCATGCTTCTTTGGATGATGTTGTTGATACGGTTTGCGGAGCGATAAAACCCATTCCCAACAGTATTCACATTGTTGGTCTGCTTGTTGAGCGCGGGGTTGTTTCACTGGCTGGTGTGAGCGTGGTTCGCGGGGTTATGGTTGCGCATGTTTACTGGGTTTGAGGATGTTGGTTTTCAGGTGTTTCTTTTTATTATCTCGATGGGTTTCCATTGACTATCGTCTGGGTTTTCGTGGTAAGCTTTGAGTTCGTTCCATATTTGTTCTGCGGTTTTATTCTGTGTGTCTATGGTTGTGTTTTGGTTGGGATTTGTGTATTTGAATATCAGTTTTATTTCTGGTCCATTGATTCCGTCGTAGGCGAATTCATCGATACCTATTATGTTTTGTGAAATACCTACTGGGATGGCTTCAAATACTGAGATTGAATCTTTGCCTGTGGGGTCATTGCTGTTTAGGTATGCTACTAATACGTTTTTTTCGTTTGCTGGTCCAGGATGGATAGTCATATATCCGAGCTCACCGTCTTCGTTAAATAGAATCTCTTTGAAATGGTACGTCATGTAATCACCTGTCTTTTTTGTTCTTATTATCTTCTATTTGCGTTTTATCTGCTTTTTGTTGCGAGTTAAATATATTACTCCTAATGCGTGATAAGTTTATATATCTTTCGTGTGTTTGGGCGAAAATTATGTAGTTTTATGTCTGGCGCAAAGTTTTAAAAGTGGTGCGCGTCCACTATTAGTTATGCTTAGGAAGTTTTGTCCGCGGTGCGCCAAGGAAATAGATGAGTTGTTTGGTGGGCTTTGTCGTGAATGTTATCTTGAGACTGTGAAGTTTGTTGAGGTGCCTCAAAGTATCAGTCTGCTTGTCTGCCGCTGCGGGCGCTCGAATGAGAAGAAGAAGTGGGTGCAAAATGTGTCGGTTGAGGAGATGATTGAGCGTATTGTTACATTGAATGTTAAGAAGGATAGGAAGACAATGATTAAGGTGGAGTATGAGCCGTTTGTTCTTAATGGCAAGACGCGTGTGCCTGTTACTATTTGCTGCGAAAGGGTTGTTGATGGCAATGTGATTGTTAAACATGCGATGACTGAGTTGGTGCTTGTTCCACAGACTTGTGATGTATGTTCGCGGGTGTCTGGCGGGTATTATGAGGCGATAATACAGATCCGCGGGGTGAAGTACAAGCAGGAGCAGTTGCTTGGGCTTGTGGAGCGTATTGTGAATCGATATAAGGATACTGATAAGTTTTCGTTCATTACTCAGGTTCAGAATTCTAAGGCAGGTATTGATGTGTATCTTGGGTCTTCGAAGATTGCAGGTAAAATCGAGCAGGAAAGCAAAAGAATATATAAAGTTACTTCGAAAATAACACATAGTGTTTGCGGCGTGAAAGACGGGCGCGAACTTAATAGAATTACAATACTTTTGAGGATTAGTGATTAGATGTATAAGAAAGGAAGTTATAATAAGTATAAGAAGCCGTATACTCCGGGTTCTTCTGAAGTTGTGAGAGTGAGGACTCCAAGGGATAAGGAAGTTCTTGGAATGATTGAGTCGCGTCTCGGGTTTGGAAAGATGCATGTAATCTGCACTGATAAGAAGATGAGGATATGCAGGGTGCCTGGTAAGTATCGAAGGAAGATATGGGTGCGTGATGGGGATATTGTGCTTGCTGTGCCGTGGGAGTTTGAGGGCGACAGGAAAGGAGATATTATCTATAAGTACCGGAAGGCGCAGGTTGACTGGCTGAGGAATAAGGGATTTCTTGAAGCACTTGATGTCTGACAGCCTTGTAAAAGGTTGATCATTAGAGTGACTGTAAAGCGTTTCGCTTTAGGTCACTGGCTGTTTTGTTTAAGTACATGATTTGATTTTGTTTTTGATTGTTTTGTCTTTTTTTGAGTTTGTCACTTCTGTTTTTCTTGTACCGATAAGAATAAAATTGTGGGGTGCTATATGGTGTAATTAGTATGACATGGACTTTGAAGGATTCTAATGACAGGAAGGTTGTCGAGGGTATTTTGGATTTCAGCACTGTGAAGGCTATATATCATCTGCAATCGCGGGGGGTTATCGGGCATCTTTGCGGGGTTGTGAAGGAGGGTAAGGAGAGTACGATTGTTGTTGCTGATGATAAGGAGGGCAATAAGATTATTGTTAAGATTTTTAAGATTGAGGCGTCGCAGTTCCAGAAGATGCAGAAGTATATTGTGGGGGATAAGAGGTTTGTGGGAATAAAGCTTGGGCGCAGGTCTCTTGTTTTTGAGTGGTGCCGCAAGGAGTTTTCTAATCTCAAAAGGGCGCGGAAGGCAGGGGTTAATGTTCCTGAACCCTTTGGGTTTTATAGGAATGTGCTTGTGATGGAGTATATTGGTGATGGTGAGTTGGCGCCTAAGCTTAAGGATGCGCAACTGGATGATCCTTTGAAGGTGTTTTGTGATATTGTTAGTGAGCTTAGGAAGCTTTATCAGGATGCGGGGCTTGTTCATGCTGATCTTAGTGAGTTTAATATTCTTATGCGTGACGGTGCTGTTGTGATACATGATATGGGGCAGTCGGTTGAGAAGAGTCATCAGCTTGCGGGGGAGTTTCTTGTGCGGGATGTCAGGAATCTTTGCAGGTATTTTGAGAAACTTGGGGTTTCCCGGGATGAGGGGAAAGTGCTTGATGAGATAATAAAAAAAATCGCCTGAAATTCGCTATCCTAATCGGAGCAAGCTCCGTGGTATTACGCGAATTTCTAAGCCGGCGATTTTTAGTATTCCTAAGTGGGTTATCTCTATAGCAAGCTTGAGGGTATTGAGCCCACAGGGGAATAAAGACATAAATATCTATGTGTGCAATGAGTGTATGTTTGTTTTGCTGCGTTTGGAAACGGATACAGTGGCGCAGTAAATTTATGAGAAGATATTTAAAGGTTGCAGGTGAAAGAGATTACAGAGTTTTTGAAGATACCAAATTCGCGTATTGGGGCACTGATTGGTAAGAATGGGGAGACCAAGAAGAGGCTTGAGAAGGAACTTGAATGCAGGATAACTGTGTCTGAGTCTGGTGAGGTTGATTATTCTTCCAGGGATCCTATTTACCAGATGAAGCTTGCGAGCATTATCAAGGCAATCGGGCGGGGGTTTACGTGCGATGAGGCGCTGGTGCTTCTTGATGATGATTATGTTTTTCGCATGGTGAGTCTTAAGGAATATGCGCTTAAGAGTGAGAAGAAACTGATACGGTTTAAGTCGAGGCTTATAGGTACTGACGGGAAATCCAGAAAGATTATAGAGGAGTTGACGGATACTACGGTTGTGGTGTTTGGGAAGACTGTGTCTGTAATCGGGAAATATGATGATGTTGATACTGCCTGCGAGGCGATATTTATGCTGATTGAGGGTGCGACGCACAGGAAAGTAAGGATATTGCTTGAGAGGAAGGCACGGGAAAAGAAATATGTATTATGAGGGTGACATGATGGTAACTAATGCAGAGACTATGGCAAAGACGCATAAGGCGATTTCTATCGCTGAGTTTTTTGAGAAGAATAAGCATCTTTTAGGGTATGAGAATCTTCAGAAGTCGCTTTTGACTGTTGTGAGGGAGGGGGTTGACAATTCGCTTGATGCTTGTGAGGAGGCGCGGATTTTGCCGGATATTTATGTTGAACTTCAGAAGGGTACGGCTGGGGATAATAAGTTCAAGGTCATTATTGAGGATAATGGACCTGGGATTGTGAAAGCGAATATCCCGAAGATTTTTGGGAAGTTGCTTTACGGATCTAAGTTTCATCGGCTGCGCCAGAGTCGGGGTCAGCAGGGTATTGGTATTTCTGCGGCAGTGCTTTACGGGCAGTTGACGACTGGCAAGTCTGCAAAGATCTATTCAAGGATCAATGACGGCAAGACGCATATTTATGAATTGCATGTGGATATTCAGACTAATGAGCCGCAGATTCAGGCAGAGGATACTGTGTATGGTTCCGGTCATGGCACGAGGCTTGAGTTGAATGTGAAGGGCAGGTATGTTAAGGGTAAGCAGTCTATTTATGAGTATCTTCAGGAGACTGCGATTATGAACCCGTTTGCGAATATTGTGTTTGTTGATCCTGATGGCGAGAAGTTTGAGTTCCCGAGGGCTGTTGATGAACTTCCTAAGGAGCCGAGGGAGATTAAGCCGCATGCGTCGGGTATTGAGCTTGGGACTCTTCTTCGGATGATGAAGAATTCGAAACCGAAGATTATCAGTGGGTTTCTTTCTTCTGAGTTTTCGAGAATCAGTTCTGAGAAGGCGAAGGAACTTTGTGTTCTTGCTAATATTGATCCTAAGGTCTCTACTACTTCGCTTACGCGTGATGAGGCTGAGGCGCTTCATGATCAGATGCAGAAGGCGAGGCTCCAGAATCCGCCGACGGATTGCTTGTCGCCGATTGGTGCGAAGCCGATTGAGGAAGGGCTTAAGAAGGAGCTTGTGCCTGAGTTTGTGACTGCGGTCTCCAGGTCTGCTGCTGTGTATGCCGGGAATCCGTTTCTTGTTGAGGTCGGTATTGCTTATGGAGGTAATCTTGATCAGGAAGGGTCGGTTCATCTGATGAGGTATGCCAATAAGGTGCCGTTGCTTTATGAGCAGTCTGCGTGTGCTATCACGAAGTCTGTGATTCAGACTGACTGGAGGCGTTATAAGCTTAGCCAGAGCGGCGGGTCGCTGCCTGTCGGACCTGTGGCTATCACGATTCATTTTGCGTCTGTGTGGGTGCCTTATACGTCTGAGGGGAAAGAGGCGATTGCTTCTTATCCTGTTATCATCAAGGAGATCAAGCTTGCTATACAGGAAGCTGCGAGGCGGATGGGTGTGTATCTATCGCGTAAACGGCGGGCCAATGAGGCTGAGGAGAGGAAGGCAATCTTTCATAGGTATGTGGGTGAGCTTGCAGGTGCGCTGCATGAACTTACTGGCAAGGATGAGGAGAAGATTGCAGCTTCGATGACTGCACTTATTGAGGAGAAGCTTAAGACTATGGTTCTTGTGGATGTGCCGGAAGATGCTGGGAGTGAGGCTTCGGATGCAGTCAATAATGAGATACCTGATGAGGGTAATGGTGAAGAGGATAACGGGGAGAAAGAGGACGGAGAGTGACTGATATGATGAAGACAGATGCGCAAAGCGGTAAGGAGATTGCCTTGAGGCTGGAGGCGCTTGGTAATGATGTTTTGGCAGATATTGAACTTAAGAAGAACCCGTCTTTGTCTATACTTACGCGGAATCTAAATAATGTGTATTTTGATGAGGATCAGGGTCTGATTCGGCTTGGGGATAAGAAGCAGAACCGGAATTATATTAATCTTAATCAGGCGAAGAAGTTCATGCAGACTTTGCTTGTCGCAAAGCAGATTAAGTGGCTGCTTGAACAGCAGAAGCCGGCACTGAGTATCAGGCAGTTGTATTATACGCTTAAGCATAGTATTCCGGGGTCGAAGGAGAATACGTTTGATACTCAGGATGAGTCAGATCCTTTGATTGAGGATGTTGAGGTTATGGTTGATGCATTGCGTGAGGAGTTGAAGCTTATTGCGACGCCTAAGGGTGTTCTTGCAGGTCCGATGGTTGTTCTTGATCAGACTGGCGATACCCTTGATTTTTCGAAGATGGGTTCTGCTGGCGGGGCTGTGCCTCCGAGTGTTGAGGAGAATACGTTTGAGATCAAGGAGTGCAGTGCTGATTTTATTCTTGTTATCGAGAAGTTTGCAGTTTGGAATCTTCTGAACCAGGGGAAGTACTGGAAGAATGCTAATTGTATGATCATGACTGGTAAGGGGCAGCCTGCGAGGGCTGAGAGGAGGCTTCTTCACAGGATGCAGAAGGAGTTGAAGATACCTATCTATGTGTTTACTGATATGGATCCGTGGGGATATTATATTTATTCTGTGTATAAGCAGGGTAGTATTAATCTTGCGTTCTTTTCTGAGAAGGCGGGTGCTCCTAAGGCACGGTATCTTGGGTTTTCCACGAGTGATGTGAAGCAGTTTGATATTCCCAGGAGTGCGTATATCAAGCTTAAGGATGTTGATTATAAGAGGCTTAAGGAAATTGAGGCTTATGATTGGTTTAAGTCTAAGGGATGGAAGAATGAGTTTGATGCTATGAAGCAGTTCGGGTATAAGGTTGAGCAGGATTCTCTTGTTGCGAAGTCTATTGAGTTTACAGCTAAGGAATATCTGCCGACTAAAATTGAGAATAAGCAGTTTATTGACTAAATAGATTTAAAGGTATCTGTGCTATTGTTGGCAAGTGGTATATATGGATGATATTGTACGTGCGGTTCTTGAGAGAGAAGATCAGGCGGTGAAGAAGAGTGCGCCGGCTTCGAAGCATCATAATATTGATTCTGAGTTGAAGAAGCTTATTGAGAAGAAGTTTGTTGATATTACGATTATCGGATGCGGTGGCGCTGGCAACAATACTTTGAATCGGCTGCATCAAATTGGTATTGAAGGCACTAAGAGTATTGCGATTAATACTGATGCGCAGGACCTTCTTGAGAGTTATGCTGATGAGAAAGTGCTGATTGGTGAGGAGGTTACCCGGGGGCTTGGTGCG